>JBKQHM010000029.1:0-27901 GCA_052148775.1 Isosphaeraceae bacterium
CCGTGTTCCCATCCACCAGGGAGTCGCAGGCGAAGCTGTTGGGGGGCATGAAGTGGTTGTAGGCGTCCCACATCATGCACGAGCCCGGGTTGCCGCCGATCCAGATGTTCCCGTTGGGCGGGGGGAGCGTGCCGAAGGCCATGGTCGAGCCGGGCAGCCCCAGGCAGCTCTGGACGAAGGCGAGGGCGATCGGCACCCCCGTCGGGCCCAGGTCGTAATTCTGCGTGGAAACGGGCGGCCTCCACATATACGTGTCGCCACGCCCCGCCGCGGCGCTGAGCGGGATCGGAGCCGAAATCCCGGAGCCCATATGGGTCTCGCTCAACATGGCGGTGTTGGACGTCCCGTCGGTGACCGAGGCGAGGTCCACAACCGAGCAGTTGCTGTTGGTATAGACCCCATTGTAACCGAACTGGTCCTGTTGCAACGCGGTGAACATGCCGTTCCAGGACATGATGCAAGAGGGGCCGCCGACGTTCGCGTGGTAGCTCTTCCAGCCCCACCCCGCGCCCGTGCCCCAGAACGCGTTGGTCGGGATCTTCATGTTCTCCGACGGGCACATCAGCGTGGAGACCTGCTGGCTCAGCACGGTGCGGTTTTGGAGGTCGTTGCCGACGCTGCATGCGACGCTGAAGTTCAGGGCGTTGTACAGCGGACCCTGCTCCATCTGGGGCAGGACCGACGCGGTCCAGTCCAGCGGCCAGGGGTCGAAGTAGGGGCCCCCGGTGATGTTACTCCAGACCGCCAGCCCGCCGTTCTGCACCTGCGGCGGGAAGCAGTTTTGCTGCGAATTGTAGTTGTGCATCGCCAGGCCGAGCTGCTTGAGGTTATTGGTGCATTGCGCCCGGCGGGCCGCCTCGCGCGCCGCCTGGACCGCCGGAAGAAGCAGGGCGATCAGCACGGCGATGATCGCGATGACCACCAGAAGCTCGATCAGTGTAAACGCACGACGATTACGGATAGGCACGACCCATCCCCCTTTCGAGGTGGAGTGAGCAAGACTCGAGGAGACTCGAAAGCCGATGACGATATAACCGGAATGACCAGCGATCGGCGATCCTTCGACCACGACTCAAACGAGGCGAGACGGAAAAAGTCAGACAGGGCCGCCGCTTTCACGGCGTGCGGGGACAACGACATCCACGAGGAACCGACGGATCCGGCCGACCACGATAACCACCCATACCGACGGCCGCACCATCGCGCCCCGATCAGACAACAGGCCCGAGCCAGCTTCTGGCGATCTCCATCAGCCGCCTCCCGATGGAAAGCGGATTCACACCCGGGAAAAACCGGGCAAGACGCTGCACGACTACGTGCTGACCGAATGAGATCGAGCCATATTCCCGTCGCGAGCCGGAACGTCACCTGGACTCACGAGTTGAGGCGAGAGACCGTCTCGACGGAAAATCCTCGTCCACCGGTTGAAGAGTCATCGCAGGAAGAGATAAGAACTCCCGTTCTGTCTTCTCTCCTCGAAAAACCTGTCAACTTCGATCAGTCTTTGCACTATAAGCCGACTCTTCTTCTCCCTCAAGGGATTTCTCATAAAAAGGCAAAATGGCGGATTTTGAGCACTCGTTGCTGGCTCTCGGTCCCCTAAGGAAGAAACATGGATAACTTGATGATTGGGTGCGACCGCGACGGGGACGGCCGGAGTCGGAGGGCTCGGGACGCATCCGGCTCATGAGGCCGGCGAGCGGAGATCGGCATTCCCGGGGGATTTGGCGTCGAGCCGGGCCGCATTCTTGCCGGCCGATCGGGAGGCGGGCCCGTGCTCCAGCTCGAAGAGGGTCTGCTGGCTCTCGGTATCGAGCGGATCGCGGCCGATGGCCAGGCGGAGCCACGCCCGGGCCTCTTGGTTGCGACCGATGGCCGCGCAGGCCATCCCGAGCTGATGGGGGAGCTTGGGATCTTGCTCGCCTTCGGTGGTCGCGGCGCGGGAGACGAGCTTCCAGAGATCGTCGTGCCGGCGGGCCGCTTCGAGGTAAGGCTTGGCCGCGTCGGGCTGGCCGGTCAAGCCCAGCGCCGTCCCCATGCCCGAGAGCGCCACACGGTCGATAGGGTCGGCGGCCAGCGCGATGCGGAAGTGCCGGATGGCCGCGGCCCCATCGCGGCGGCGTAGGGCCAACTGTCCGCGGAGGCGGGCCAACTGGGGATCGTCGACGGAGCCCTCGGCCAGGAGCGACTCGGCGGCTGCGAGCTCGCCGCGATCGATGGCCAGGAGCACGCGCTTGGTCCGCGCGCCGGGGTCGGAGGGGGGCATGGACGCCAGGACCCGTTCGGCATCGTCGAGCCGGTCCAGCCTCCGGAATGCCTCGACCAGCGCCAGCCGCGACCATCGGTCTTCCGGGTCGGCCGCCACGAACTTCTCGAGCGCGGGGAGGTCGCCGTTGGGATTCCAGACGGTGTTCCGCGTCTTGGTCCAGTGGAGGACATACTGGAAATCCAGGGCGTCCAGGTCGAGCAGCTCGCCGAGCACCGCATCCAGCTCGACCTGACGATGCTGGATATTGTAGATGAATACCAGTTCCTTGCGCGGCTGGACCCCGCGCGGCAGGATCTTCAGCGAGGCCAGGAACGCCGCCTCGGCCGGGCGCGCCAGCCCGCGGCGGATCTGGATCTGACCGGTCCTGAGCCGGGCCAGCGGCGCCAGCGGATGAGTGTCGGGGATCGCCGCCAGCTCCGGCAGCGCCTCATCCTGGCGGTCGAGGGCCACGTCGACTTCGGCGCGGAGGAGGCGATCGACGGGCGTGGGCGCGCGGAGCCGCTCCAGGCGACGCAGCGCGATATCGGCTTCGGGGAATCGCCCGGCCTTGTATGCCGTATCCGCGCGCAGGAATACACGTTCGGGGTCGGATTCCATGCCCCGCCGGACCGCCAGGCCCAGGGCCAGGCCCATGAGGATCAGGACCACGACCCCCGCGAGCCGGAGCAGGTACGAGCGACTCAATCGCATTCCGGATTCCTCGGCATCCCGTCCCGTGTACATCCGCATCCGTCTCGATGCGATCCGATCCGAACTCGAGCCGCCACGGCGGTTCGTCACGAAGCCGTCACCCTCGCGCGGGGCAATCGGCGGCCGTCGCCGTGCCGGGCCCCAAGCCGCGGCGACGAGATCGCCCGGCCGGTATCGGTTCGCGACCGGCCGGGCGACGAAGACGACTACTTCCCCTTCTCCGTCTTTTCCTTGGGCGGGGCCGTCTTCACCGTGTAGTCATTCTTCTTCATCCGATCCTTCATCTGGTTCTGCATGTCGGCGAACGGCGTGAGGTCGGTCGACTTGAACGGAGCGGAGGTACTGGCATCATCCAAGAATCCCGTCCCGGGGGCCGCGGCCGAATCGCCGCCGCCGCAGCCTGTGAACGTGGCTGCAACGAGGACGGCCCCCACCATCGTGACGCAAGATCGACGCATTGGTAAGTTCTCCCGAAGGGAAGGTGAAACGTTGCGGATGGCCCGCGCCCCGCAACCGTCCTGGCTGCTGCTTCGAGGAGGCGCGAGCCAGCGGGATCGGCGAGGATAAACGACCTCGACTCGCTCCCGCTCAATCTCCCAGTAGTTTAGGCACCGGCTTGGCGTCGGCGGGCTTGGAATCGGTCGCCGGCTTGGATTCGGCGGGCTTGGAATCGGCCGCCGGCTTGGATTCGGCGGGCTTCTGCTCATTCGATTGAGCTTGGGCCGCTTTCTTCATTTCATTCTTCATCGCGTTGAGCGGCTCGGTATTTGTGCTCTTGAACGGCACCGTACCCTCTTGTACGCCTGTGTCGCTGCAGCCGGCGAGCGCAGCGGCCAGGACGATTCCCGCGATTCCCTTACACGATCGGCGCATGGTGATTGCTCCTGGAGATAAGGGGTAGACCGAGGAGTGGTGATTGTCTTGCGATTCCCCGAAGGATCGGGTTGATCTCATTTTATCCATGGTCAGTCCCCGAGGGCGAGGATTCGGGCCGGTCGGGGCGTCTCGCCGCCTCGGTTCGTCGCGGGCGAGTCGGTCGAGACTGTGCGCACGCGACGTCCTGGGGCCGTTGACCGACCGGGGCATGCCATCCTCGGACTGAGAGGCTGTGCAGACTCCGGGATAACCGAATTCGGCCACCGGTCGCTCGCGGTGCGCCCGGAACGCGTCCTCGGGACCGTGCGACGTTCCGGCCGGATGGGCCTTGCGCCGCCGGTCCCTGAGACCGGGGCCGGCTCGAGTCCAGCCCCGTTTCGATTCGCCGCCCTGATGGATCAGTAGGCATCGGAGCTGATGGACTCGCCGCCGTTCCGCGTGCCGAGCGCCCACCAGACCTGGTAAGCGACGTTGTTCTTGACGAAGCGGACGGACCCGTCCGCGAAGCCGATGTTGATCCCGCCGGGGTGATTGCAGCTCGGCGGCAATGCGTCCATGAACTCCCCGTAGGAGGTGGTGTAGAAATTGTTGCTGGCCGCACAGCTCTGGGTATTGGGAGGCATGAAGTGGTTATAAGCGTTCCACAACAGGCAGTTGGCCGCATTGCTGGCCATCCAGATGTTGCCATTGGCCGGCGTGTTGACACTCTTGGAGAGATACGAACCGGGCAGCGCCAGGCAGGTGCGGACGAACTGCAAGGCGTTGAAGCCGCCCCCGGGCCCCTGATCCCAGTAGTTGGGGATCGTGAGCTGCCACTGGTAGTTACTCTTACGGGGCGTCGCCGACAGCGCGATCGGTCCCGCCGGACCAGAGCCCAGCAGGGTCTCGCTGAACATGCACGTGTTCGTGCTGCCGTCGGTGATCCCCTCGAACCCGAAGGTGGTGCCGCTGTTGCTATTCCAGTAGACTCCCGAGTAGTCGAATGGCGGGTTGTTCTTCAGCGGGACCAGCATGCCGCTCCAGGCGTAGAAATTGGCTGGCCCGCCGATGTTCGCCACGTAGTTCTTCCGCGTCCCCGGGCCGATCGTCGTCCGCGTCAGGTTCTCGGACGGGCATAGCAGCGAGCTGATCTGCACCGCCAGGACCGAGGTGTTCTGCGGGTCCCATCCTATCGAGCCGAACCCGGCCCAACCCGAGCTGACCGAGAAGTTCAACTGGTTATACAGCGGGATCTGGTCGAGCTGGCCCAGGAGCGATGCCGTCCAGTCCAGCGGCCACGGATCGTAATAGATCCCGGTGTAGCCGCCCACACCGGCGTACGTGCTCCCCCAGACGTTGAAGCTGCCGTTTTGCACCAGGGGCGGGAACGTCCCCTGCTGCGACAGGTAGTTGTGCATGGCCAGACCCAGTTGCTTGAGGTTGTTCGTGCACTGGGTCCGCCTCGCCGACTCGCGGGCCGACTGGACCGCGGGTAACAAGAGCGCGATGAGAACGGCAATGATGGCGATGACGACTAGCAACTCAATTAGCGTGAAGCCTCGGCGTACTCGCATGCGTTTTCCCCTTCTGACCTCGACGCGGTCGGATCTCGACGGCTCGTCTCAATTCCTTCAATCCACCCCCGGCGCGGGAGCCGGAAGCAACTGACCGGTAACGCTGGAAACAGCCCGCGCTGCCTTGCCGATCCGGTGGACCACCTCCGATCCAAACGATTGAATAGCGAGGAGTTCGCCGGTGAATACCCTCCTACCACCCTTCCTATATAACGTGTCGGGCGCAAACCGCAAGCCACTTCCGGACATAAGTCGAAGGCTCCTTGCCGATTTATCCGGTAGCGTGCAAGCATTCCTTGGCCGCTTGGTCCGATTGTTCGTGTGAGGACGGCCGGGTCGACGACCGCAAATACCCTCCTCCGACACACTCGATGATTTCATCGAGGCGGGGAGCAACGTCATTATGAGGATGGTCGGCCCTGCTTCCCAAGGCCCGGACGACGGAGGTGTTGCGGATCGCCTCGCGTTGAGCTAGCTTGTTTCGGTGGCGCGAGGATCCCGTGTCGCATCAGTCCCGCCGCCGGTGCAGGTCGTGGTGAGCTCGTCCGACAAACGCTCACGGGCGCCCGCGGCGGACATGACGCGGATTCCCCGCGAGTGGTCCGGTCCGGGCCCGGCCCCAAGAATATCGGTACGACCGTCCACGGCTTCGATCCTGGCGAGCACGGCCCGTTGCCGGCTTGCCGGCCGGGGTCGGATCGCATGTGACTCGCACCGCGATCGGGCCCGCCGAACCGGCGCGGCCGTACCTCTCCAAGCCCACCCCATGGGTCGGACCGGCCTTCCTCGAGGACACGCTCATGACCGCTCCCGGAACGAATGCGGAAAAAGCCTTCAGCCTGGCGAAGGAACGTTATGCGGAGTGGGGCGTCGATGTCGAGTCGGCCCTGCGTCGGCTGTCGACGATCGCGATCTCGCTCCACTGCTGGCAGGGGGACGACGTCGGCGGGTTCGAAGGCTCGGGCCAGGAACTGGGGGGCGGCCTGGCGGTCACCGGCAATTATCCCGGCAAGGCCCGCACGGCCGACGAGCTCCGGTCCGACCTGGACAAGACGCTCTCCCTCCTGCCCGGCACGCATCGCCTGAACCTCCACGCCAGCTATGCCGAGACCGGCGGCCGGAAGGTCGAGCGGGACGCGCTCCAGCCCGAGCACTTCCGCGGCTGGATCGACTGGGCGAAGGCCCGGGGGATCGGGATGGATTTCAACCCGACCTATTTCGCCCACCCGCTGGCCGCCGACGGCTACACCTTGGCCCACCCCGACGAGAAGGTCCGGCGGTTCTGGATCGATCACGGGATCATCTGCCGTCGGATCGGTGCCGAGATCGGCAAGGCCCTGGGCAACCCATGCATCACGAACCTCTGGATCCCCGACGGTTCCAAGGAGCCGCCGGTCGACCGCAAGACCCCTCGCCGACGGCTGGCTGACTCGCTCGACGCGATCTACGCCGAACCGATCGACCCGAAGTACAACCGTGACGCGGTCGAAGGGAAGCTCTTCGGCATCGGGTCGGAGAGCTACGTCGTCGGCTCTCACGAGTTCTATCTGGGCTACGCCGTCACGCGGAAGAAGCTGCTGTGCCTCGACGCCGGACATTACCATCCGACCGAGGTCGTCTCCGACAAGATCTCCGCCGTCCTCCAGAACCTCGACGAGATCCTGCTGCACGTCAGCCGGGGCGTCCGCTGGGACAGCGACCACGTCGTGATCCTCTCGGACGAGCTGGAGGCGATCGCCCAGGAGGTGGTCCGCGGCGACTACCTCGGCCGCGTGCACATCGGGCTCGACTTCTTCGACGCGAGCATCAACCGGGTGGCGGCCTGGGTGATCGGTACCCGATCGACGCTCAATGCGCTCCTGCTCGCGCTGCTCGAGCCGATCGAGACCCTCCGCGGCCTCGAGGCCGACGGCGACTTCACCGCGCGGCTCGCGATCCTCGAAGAGCTCAAGACGCTCCCCTTCGGCGCCGTCTGGGACCATTACTGCCGCAGTCAGGACGTCCCCGCCGGCCGCGACTGGCTGGCGGAGGTCAAGCAGTATGAGCGCGACGTGTTATCGCATCGTTGATTCTTTGTCATTGGTCATTGGTCATTGGTCGAGTTAGTCATTGGTCATTGGTCATTGGTCATTGGTAAGATTACCAACGCGAAGGTGTCAACTGCTAATAGGGCCGTTGGTCCCTCTCTACCCGATCGATCGCTGAACCGAACCGCCAATGACCAATGACCAATGACCAATGACCAACTACTGCTGAAACTGACGGGGATCGCCAAGGCATTCGCCGGGGTGCAGGCGCTCAAGGGGGTTTCGTTCGACCTGCGCGCCGGGGAAGTGCATGCGCTTGTGGGCGAGAACGGGGCGGGGAAGTCGACGCTGATCAAGGTGATCACCGGCGCGCACCGGCCGGACGAGGGGACGATCGAGGTCCTCGGCGATCGGATCGAGGACAATGACCCCGTCCGTGCGCGCGGGCTGGGGATCGCCGCAATCTACCAGCAGCCGGCTCTGTTGCCGGATTTGACCGTCGAAGAGAACATCGCCCTGGGGCTGGAGCCGGTCGGCTGGTGGCGTCGGGTGCGATGGGGCCGGCGCCGGGAGCGGGCGCGCCGACTGCTGGCGCGGATCGGCGCGTCGATCGACCCGGAGGCCGAGGTCCGCGGCCTCTCGATGCCCGAGCAGCAGCTCGTCGAGATCGCCCGGGCGCTGGGTGCCGATGCGCGAATCGTCATCATGGACGAACCGACCGCCTCGCTGAGCGACCAGGAGGTCGATCAACTGTTCCGGGTCATCGGCGAGTTGAAGGGGCAGGGGGTGGGGATCATCTATATCTCGCACCGGCTGGAGGAGCTGCCTCAGGTCGCCGATCGCGTGACGGCCCTGCGCGACGGGACCCTCGTCGGGACGCGCCGGATGTCGGACGTTTCCCGGGGCGAGCTGATCCGGATGATGGTCGGGCGGGAGCTGTCGGCCGTCTTCCCCAAGACCCCGGCCGAACTCGGTCCGGTCTTGCTGGAGGCGCGCGGGCTGGGGAATCGCGCGGCGGGCGTCCGGGAGGTGGACCTGAGCGTCCGGGCCGGCGAGATCCTGGGCCTGGCCGGCCTGGTCGGCGCCGGCCGGACCGAGCTGGCGCGCATCCTCTTCGGCCTGACCCCGGCCGACTCGGGCGAGGTCCGGCTCCGCGGCCAGGCGGTAGCCGTCGAGTCGCCGGGCCAGGCCGTGGCGATGGGGATCGCCTACGTCCCCGAGGATCGCCGGCGACACGGCGTGATCCTCGAGATGGCGACCGCAGCCAATATCACGCTGGCGACCCTCCGCGCCCATTCCCGGCTGGGCCTGCTCGACCCCGGCAAGGAGCGGGCGACGGCTACGCAGTTCGTCCGACGGCTCGGGATCAAAACCCCGACGATCGAGACCCCGGTGGGAAACCTCTCCGGAGGCAACCAGCAGAAGGTGGCCCTGGCTCGCTGGCTGTCGGCGCGCCCGGCGGTGCTCATCCTCGACGAGCCGACCCAGGGCGTGGACGTCGGGGCCAAGGCGGAGATCCACCGGCTCATGAGCGAGCTGGCCCGCGACGGATTGGCCATCCTGATGATCTCGTCCGAGCTGCCCGAGATCCTCGGCATGAGCGACCGGGTCGCCGTCATGCACGGCGGGACGATCGTCGGGGTCCTCGATCGCGCCGACGCGACCCAGGAGGCGATCCTGGAGCTGGCCCTGGGGCATGTCCATGACTCCGGCAATTCCGTAGGACAGGCCTTCCCGCCTGACAGGACCGGACGTCAGGCTGGAGAGCCCGACCGACGTGATATTACGGGGGAAGTGCGGTGACTCGATGATCAAACGTTACCGTCGCGAGCTGTCGGTGGCGGCGGCCTACGCGATCTTGCTGATGGTCCTGGCGGTCGCCGCCCCCGGCTTCTTCCGCGAGGACCAGCTCCGTCCGCTGGTGGTCAGCAACGCCTCGAAGCTGGTGGCTGCGGTCGGGATGACCCTCATCATCCTCTGTCGTCAGATCGACATCTCGGTCGGCTCGATTTTCAGCATTTGCGGCGTGGTCGCCGGACTCCTGGCCCGATCGGGCCTGCCGATGGAGCTGGTCGCGCTGGGGACGCTGGCGGCCGGGGGGGCGATGGGAGCCGTCAATGGCGTGCTGGTGGCACGGCTGGGCCTGCCTTCGATCGTGGTGACGCTGGCCACCCTGGTGATCGGGCGCGAGTCGCTCCGCCATGCGAGGGAGGGTCAGTTCGTCCGCGGGCTGCCGGAGTCATTCCAGTGGTTCGGCCGCGGGCAGTCGGCTGGCCAGTGGGTGGTCGTGGCGATCGCGATGGGGGTCTTCGTCGCGTTCGCATGGGGCTTGCGCCACCTCGCGGCCGGCCGGGCTGTCTATGCGACCGGCTCGGACCCCGAGGCCGCCCGGCTGGCGGGCATCCGCCCGCGCTGGGTCGTTTTCAACGTCTTCGTCGTCATGGGTGCCCTGGCCGGACTGGCCGCCTTGCTCGACGCCGTCCGCTTCCCGGCCGTCGATCCCAACGCCGGTGCTGGCCTCGAGCTCCAGGTGATCGCCGCGGTCGTGGTGGGCGGCGTGGCCGTCTCCGGCGGCCGGGGCAGCCTCTGGGGCAGCCTGGTCGGAGTCGCCCTGCTGGGCTCGATCGGGCCGGCCCTGGTGTTCCTCCATGCCAAACCCCAGTGGGAGAAGGCCATCCAGGGCCTGATCATCCTCCTGGCCGTGGCGTCCGACGCCCTTTACCGGGAGAGACGCACATGATTGGTCATTGGTCATTGGTCATTGGTCACTGGTCACTGGTCACTGGAACGTCAGTTTGGTCTCGTCAACCTGGACGCTATTGAGGACCTAAGCTCTCGAAAACTGTAAATCCGTGGAAAGTGAGACAGCGCCTAATCTCCAATGACCAGTGACCAATGACCAATGAGCACCAAGGAGAGTGAGGGGATGTCAGTGACTGCCGTCGCGACCGAGATCGAGGAATCCTCCGCATGGCGGCTCGGGCCCGCGCAGGCGATCCTGGCGGCGATCCTGCTGGTCGAGATCGTGGTCTTCTCGGCGATCGGCACGAATTTCCTCACGATCGCCAACGCCTTCGAGGTGCTGCGGCTGAGCGTCGAGATCGGCCTGCTGGCCGTGGCGTTGACGCCGGTGATCACCAGCGGGGGCATCGACCTCTCGGTCGGTTCGCTGATGGGACTCTCGGCGGTCGCCTTCGGCGAGCTCTGGCGCGACTGGGGTTTCTCGATCGGCCTGGCCGCCGCGGCGACCTTGGTCCTGGGTGCCGTGGCGGGGGGGTTGAATGGCCTGTTGATCACGCGAGGGCGGATCCCGGCCTTGATCGTGACGCTCGGGTCGTTCTCCTTGTTTCGCGGCCTGGCCGAGGGCTTGACCGAAGGCGTGGACAACTACACCAACTTCCCGGTCTCGTTCCTGTTCCTGGGACAGGGCTATTCGCTGGGCGGGATTCCGACCCAACTGCCGATCTTCGTGGTCGTGGTGGCGGCGTTCTGGGTGCTGTTGCACAAGAGCACGATCGGCCGCGGGCTGATGGCGGTCGGATTCTCGCCCGAGGGGGCCCGCTACGCGGGACTGCCGGTCGACCGGCTGGTCGGGCTGGTGTACATGCTCTCGGGGCTGGTCGCCAGCCTGGCGGCGATCATCTACGTGGCCCACCTGGGCCAGGCGAAGGCCGATGCCGGCACCGGCTATGAGCTGGCGGCGATCACGGCGGTCGTCCTGGGCGGCACGTCGATCTTCGGCGGCCGGGGGAGCGTGTCCGGGACCCTGCTGGGCCTCCTGGCCATCGCCGTGCTCCGCAACGGAATGCTGCTGGCCGACCTGCCGGCCGAGCTGGCCGGCGTCTTGACTGGAACCTTGCTCCTGGTCGCGATCGGGCTGGACCGTCACGGCCAGCCGTCGCGCGCCCGCGCCGCGTCGCGGGCCGATTCGTCCTCGGAGGTGATGACCGTGAAGAACTCGCAAGTCGCCGTGATCTGCGGCGCGATCCTGGCCGGCGCCTTGATCAATGCCCTGGGCAATTTCGTCCTGGTTCGCTCGCTCCAGCAGCAGACCCATCCCGGCCGCGATGCGCCCGGGGCCGGAGCGACCGCGGGGATGCCTCCGTCGTCGTCGACCCGGGAACCGATCACGGTGGCGATGATGCCCAAGAGCAAGGGGAACGCCTATTTCATCGCCTGTCGCAAGGGGGCCGAGGAGGCCGCGGCCGAGCTGGACGTCAAGCTGATCTGGGACAGGCCGACCGACCCCGACCCGGCCAAGCAGAACGAGATCATCGACACCTGGATCACCCGCGGCGTCGACGTCATCGCCGTGGCCGTCGAGAACCGGCAGGGGATCTCCTCGGTCCTCCGCAAGGCCCGCGAGCGCGGGATCAAGGTTCTCACCTGGGACGCCGACGCCGAGACCGACGCCCGCGATTTCTTCGTCAACCAGGCCACGCCCGAGGGGATCGGCAACGCGCTGATGGACAACGCCGCGCGCGTACTCGGCGGCAAGGGGGAGTTCGCCATTATCACCGCCTCGCTGACGGCGGCCAACATGATCGAGTGGCAGAAGTGCATCGAGCAGCGCCGGAAGGAGAAATACCCGCAGATCAAGATGGCTGCCCTGCGCCCTTGCGACGACCTCCAGAAAAAGGCGTTCGACGAGGCCAACACCGTCATGAGCGCCAACCCGGGGGTCAAACTGTTCATGTCCATCTGCACGCCGGCGGTTCCAGGCGCAGCCGAGGCGGTCAAGCAGGCCGGCCGCTCCGACGTCAAGGTCATCGGGCTCGGACTTCCCAACGATAACAAGAGCTATGTCCACGACGGCATCACCGATTGCGTCGTCCTCTGGAACACGATGGACCTCGGGTATCTGACCATCCAGGCTGCTCGCGCCCTCAAGGACGGCACCCTCAAGCCCGGCGACACCCACCTGAAAGCTGGCCGGCTCAAGTCGGTCGAGATCCAGGGGGACAACATCCTCCTCGGTCAGCCGTTCCTCTTCACCAAGGAAAACATCGACAAATTTGATTTTTGACTGGTCATTGGTCATTGGTCACTGGTCATTGGTCATTGGTCATTGGTGTATGACTCCGAGCCTCGCCCTCGCGTCTTCGGCTTGATCCGACCCCCTCGTCGATCGGCTCGCTCGTACTCCAGGCAGTGCCACTAATGACCAATGACCAGTGACCAGTGACCAATGACCAATGACCAGTGACCACACAGGAGACCCTGATCATGATGCTCTCGCTTCGGTCCGTGACCTCGGGGTTTGCACTACTATGGCTGGTCTGGGCGGCATCCGCCCCGACGGCGTCGGCTGGCGCGGAGCAGGGGGGGGCCGTCGGCGGGCTGACGCCGGGTTATCTGCGTTGCGAATACCGCATCGAACCCCTGGGCGTTGACGTCAAGTCGCCGCGCCTGAGCTGGATCGTCGGCGCAGAGATGCGCGGCCAGAAGCAGACGGCCTATCAGATCCTGGTCGCCGGCGATGAGGCGAGCCTGGGACGCGATCAGGGGAACCTCTGGGACAGCGGCCGGATCGAGAGCGACGAGACCACTGCCGTGGTTTATGCGGGCAAGGCGCCGGGTTCGCACCAGGCTTGCTACTGGAAGGTCCGGGTCTGGGACAAGGACGGCCGTCCCTCGGCCTGGAGCAAGTCGGCACACTGGTCGATGGGATTGCTCGAACCGTCGGATTGGTCGAGGGCCGAGTGGATCGGCTCGGACAAATCGAGACAGATCGAGCTGCCCGAGGCCCCGCTCGTCGGAGCCCGATGGATCTGGCACGCGGGCGACAAGGGGTCCAACAAGCCCAAGGGCCATCGCCTGTTCGTCACGACGTTGCGACTGCCGGCTGATGCGAAGGTCGAGAAGGCCGAGCTGATCGCGACGGCCGACGACTTCTTCATGTTCACGATCAACGGCAACCTCGTCATCAACGGACAGGCCGGCACGGGCGGTTGGGACCATCCGAAGTCCGCCGACGTGACCGCCCCGCTCAAGCCGGGCGCCGACAACACGATCCGAGTCGAGGTGAACAACACCTCGGAGGGCCCAGCGGGTCTGCTCGCGAGGCTCAACGTCACCACGGCCGGCGGCAAGACGATCGTCCTGATGACCGACGGGACTTGGAAGACCACGGACAACCCCGGCGCTAACTGGCACGACCGGCCGCTCGACACGCGAGAATGGCCGGCGGCCGAAGTCCTCGGCGATTACGGCATGGCCCCGTGGGGCAAGCTCAAGTTCGCCAGCCTGATCCTCCCGCCACCCTCGTATCTCCGCACGCGTTTCAAGATCGAGAAGCCCGTTCGCCGGGCCACTCTTTACGCTACCGCGCTGGGCATCTTCGACGTGTCCTTGAACGGCTCGTGCATCGGTAAGGATTACTTCAACCCCGGCTGGACGGATTACACCAAACGGGTCTATTACCGTGCCTTCGACGTGACGGGCCAGGTGCGGCCCGGCGATAATGCGATGGGAGCGATCCTCGCCGACGGCTGGTACAGCGGCTACGTCGGCTTCGGCAAGAAGCGGGACCATTACGGGACCAAGCCCCGGTTCCGCGCGATCCTGCACCTCGAGATGGCCGACGGGACGACCACCGACGTCGTGACCGGACCGGCGTGGAAGGCGTCGACCGGCCCCATCCGCGAGTCGGACTTCCTCATGGGCGAGGCCTACGACGCTCGCGAGGAGCTGCACGGATGGGACATGCCGGATTACGCCGATGGTGCGTGGAACCCGGTCGATCTCGGCGCCGAGCTGAATCCGGTCGTCCAGTGGCACCCCGGTCCGCCCGTGCGCGCGATCTCGGAGGTCAAGCCACGGTCGATCACCGAGCCGAAGCCCGGGACGTTCGTCTTCGACATGGGGACCAACTTTGCCGGGGTCGTCCGGCTCAAGCCGACCGGCGATCGCGGCACGAAGATCACCCTGCGGTATGCCGAACGTCTCAATCCCGATGGGACGATCTACACGACCAACCTCCGCGAAGCTCGCGTGACGGATACTTACATTTGCGGAGGAGACCCCAAGGAGACCTGGGAGCCTCGGTTCACGTTCCACGGCTTCCAGTACGTCGAGGTGACCGGCCTGGAGTCGGCGCCAACACCCATGGTGATTGACGGCATCGTGCTGTCGAGCGACACGCCGGACGTGGCGGCCTTTCAATCCGGCGATCCGATGCTGGACCAACTCTTCGACAATATCAAGCGGACGCAGCGGGCCAACTTCATCGACATCCCGACCGACTGTCCCCAGCGCGACGAGCGGCTGGGCTGGACCGGCGACGCGCAGGTCTACATCGCCACGGCGGCCTTGATCTGCGACGTCCAGGCGTTCTTCACCAAGTGGCTGGTCGACCTGACGGACGGCCAGCGTGCCGACGGCCAGTTCCCGATGGTCGCTCCGGTGAAGGTGGCCGGCGACGACGGCGGCCCGGCCTGGGCCGATGCCGGCGTGATCTGCCCCTGGACGATCTATCAGGTCTATGGGGACCGTCGTCTGCTGGAACGCCATTACCCGTCGATGGTGAAATTCATCGAGTTCTGCCGCAAGCGGAGCACGCCCGAGTTGCTCCCGCCCAAGCAGTTTCACTGCTTCGGCGACTGGTTGAGCATCAACGCCGACACGCCCAAGGACGTCATCTACACGGCCTATTTCGCCCATAGCACGCGGATCGTGTCTCAGGCCGCCGAGGTCCTGGGCAAGACCGCGGATGCCGCGAAGTATCGTGTGCTCGCCGATGCGATCAAGTCCGCGTTCAACCGTGCCTACGTCGCGCCCGACGGCCGCATCAAGGGCAATACGCAGGCCTGCTACGTCCTGGCGATCGCCTTCGACCTGGTCGACGGCGAGAAGCTCCAGCAGGCCGCGCGATACCTGGTCGAGGACATCGAAAAGCGCGGCGGCCACCTCTCCACGGGATTCATCGGCACGAAGTCGCTGATGCAGGCACTTTCGAAAGTGAATCGCCAGGATGTGGCCTACCGGCTGCTGCACAATGACACCTTCCCCTCGTGGGGCTTCTCGATCAAGCAAGGGGCGACCAGCATCTGGGAGCGCTGGGACGGCTGGACTCCGGAGAAGGGCTTCCAGGACCCGGGCATGAACACGTTTGCCCATTACTCGTTCGGCGCCGTCTATCAATGGATGGTCGAGAACATCGGCGGCATCAAGAGCGATGGCCCTGCTTACAAGCACATCATCATCGCTCCCGTGATCGACGAGCGATTGAAGACGGGCTTCGTGAGTTATGACAGTATCCGCGGACCGGTCGGGGTGATCTGGTCCTGGGAGGGCGGCCGCATGGCGAGCTTCGAGGTGAACATCCCAGCGAACACGACCGCGACGGTCCACGTGCCGGTTGCACGCGGCCGGGCTCTCCTCGAAAGCAATCGGCCTGTCAACGCGGTCGAGGGCGTGAAGGTGTTGCGTACCGAGGGCGATCGCGTCGTGGTCGAGGTCGGATCGGGCCATTACCTGTTCACCCCCGCGGCGAAATGAACGCGAATCCGGTGCAATCGCCGAGGGACGCCTCCCGTAGGCTCGGCCTGTCGGCGAGTCGCAATGTCGGTTAGAATGTGTGATATCTCGCGTCGCGCAATCGGTTTTCGATCTAAGGGGTTCGATCATGGAGATTCCTGTCCTGGTGGAACCGTTGCCCGAAGGCGGCTTTCGCGCCCGATGCGGCGACCCCTTCGCCTTGACGGCCGAGGGTGCCACGCCCGACGCAGCCTTGTACCATCTGCGAGACCTCATCGAGACCCGCACGGCTTCCGGTGCCGTATTGACATCTATCGAAGTGCCGGCTCCGAGGTCTGGGCCTCATCTGAGCGCGGGGATTTATCGGGACGATCCAGTTTTCGATCGCTGGAAGGCGGAGATCGAAGCCTATCGCCAGCAAGTCGAGGATGACCCGGACCGACCATAAATTCACTGATTATGATGAGATTTCTTGGTCGATTGGAGATGATGAAGGCGCTTCAAGCAGCGGATCCTGGAAGATGAACCGCCAGTTCTCCAGGATCTGTGGCCTGAGCTTGGGGTCATCCAGGAAGGCTTTTCCGTCGTTGAGCAGCCGATGCCTGGCGGTTTCCTTGTCCAACTCGAGAGCCAGGACACCCAGATCGCTCTGGTGCTTTTGTTTCTTGCTGGACAGCTTGCTGACGAAAATGTCGTATTCATCGACGACATACACGCAGAGGCCGCCGAAGTTGCCGAGCCATTGTCGACGGTTCTGCCAGTGAGCCGGCAGGTAATGGGATTGGACATGGCCCAGCTTCAGACCGAATTCGGTTTCGATCTTCCGTAACACAGCTCGCTGGCTCCGGATCTCGGCCGGGACCTCATCTACGAAGTCGATGTCACCTGTGGGACGGACCGTCAACCCTTTGATGAGCGTGGGAATCGAGCCGGCGATATGGACCTCCAGCCGGCCGTGAATCCCACGCCCGAGCAGGTCGAAGATCCGGCGGAGTCGGGTCGAGTCGATACTGTCCACGAGTCTCCTCCGTATTGCCGGGAATCCCGTCTCCCCGAGGTCTTCCTCCAGGATCGCTCGAATGCGATCGCCTACCGGGCTCGCCTCCAGCCATTGCGAGAATTTCCGGGCCCCCCAGTAGGATCGCATGGCGACCGCCGCGTCGCGGACCAGGAGCCGGGTGCGGAAATCGGGGCTGCTGTCGCGCTGCAAGTCCTGCTCGATGGCCGCGGCCAGCGTCCGGCTGTCGATGTAGGGCTGGCCCCACACCAGTCGCCAGGGGTCGAGGACGGGCGGAGATTGACTCATGGAAGGATCGTCCGATTCCGGTCCCGAAAGGCAGTGGCCCGAGGTTGCGACGAACTCCGACGCGGCGCAGAATGGCAGATGCGTGGCGTCCTTGATGTCCGATTTTCGAAGGCCATTGTACCACATCCATGAAACTCCACCCCTTCATCATCCCGGCATTCGTCCTGTCGTTCTGCCTGGTTCACCCACCGGCCCGCGGCGAGCGGATGGGCTATCTCGACTTTGAAATCGACCTCGTCAAGGCGCCGGGCTACCGCGGGATCATCGCGGGCCTGAGGTTCGACCCCCCGGCCGCCGACGCGACCCGAGACGGCGTGCGGATCAGGTCCATCTCCTGGAAGCCGGATTGAGGTTGTCGTTGCGATGAGCGACTCCACGATCGCCGCGTTGACGCGCAACCTGGCCCTCTATCCGGTCGTGCTCGCGCATGGGTTCTGGAGGCTCCTCAGCCCCTGACCCGAGAGGCTCGATGTCGGACGAAGCCGGGCCGGCGATCTCCTCGTGGATTCTCCGAACGGCACGCTTGTCATGGCGGGGAGTTGATCTGGGTCCGAAATCCGCCGATGATGGTGGTCGATGGCCGGGCGGCCGACGCCGCCCCAAGGCTTCCTCAGTCAAACATCCAAGATATGAGAGATCGACATGATGCACAGGTGGTTTTCCAGCGTGATGATCGCGGGACTGACGGTAGTCTCCGCGATGGGTGCCCCGCCGACCAAGGCAAAGCCGGATTCCGCGTCCGGCGAGGGTTTCGTCACCTTGTTCAACGGGAAGGATTTGACCGGCTGGCACGGGTTGGCCACGATGGACCCGCGCAAGTTCGAGGCGATGAGCGCCGAGGCGAAGGCAAAGGCCCTCGAAAAGGGCGCCGAGGACGTCAAGAAGCACTGGCGGGTCGAGGACGGCGTGATCGTCAACGATGGCCAGGGCGCCTATCTCACGACCGACAAGGACTACGGCGACGTCGAGCTGAAAATCGACTTCAAGATCGTGCCGAAGGGGGATAGCGGGGTCTACCTCCGCGCGACGCCGCAGGTCCAGATCTGGGACTTCACCGAGAAGAGCTATGCCCGCAACGGGGCCGATAAGGGCTCGGGCGGCCTCTGGAACAACGGCCGGGGCACGCCCGGCAAGGATCCCCTGGTCCGGGCCGACAAGCCGATCGGCGAATGGAATAGCCTGCGAGTCCTCATGGTCGGCGAGCGGACCACGGTCTATCTCAACGACAAGCTCGTCGTCGACTTCGCTCGATGGGAGAACTTCTGGGACCGCAAGCTCCCCATGGCGGCCCGCGGGCCGATCCAGCTCCAGACCCACGATCACCCGACCTACTGGCGGAATATCTCGGTCCGCGAGATCGCGCCGGACGAGGCCAACAAGATCCTCGCGTCGCACGGGGCCGAGGGTTTCCGCTCGATCTTCAACGGACAGAACCTCGCCAACTGGGCCGGATCGATCGAGAACTATGAAGTGTCCAACGGCGTCCTGAAATGCAAGCCCCACAAGGGGGGCGTGATCTACCTCAATGAAGAGCTCACCGACTTCGCGGCGCGGGTCGAGTTCAAACTGCCCCCGGGCGGCAACAACGGCCTGGCGATCCGATACCCGGGACACGGAGACACCGCTTACCATGGCATGTGCGAGCTCCAGATCCTCGACGACGGCGATAAGAGGTATGCCGGGTCGCTCGACCCTCGCCAGGCCCATGGATCGGTCTACGGCATGGTCGCGGCCAAGAAGGGCTACCTGCGGCCGGTCGGCCAGTGGAACTTCGAAGAGGTCACCGTCAAGGGCTCGAAGATCAAGGTCGAACTCAACGGCACCGTGATCCTCGACGCCGACGTGAGCCAGGTCAAGGAGTTCATGGCCAACTCACCCCACCCGGGCAAGGATCGGACTTCGGGTTACTTCGGCTTCGCCGGCCATAGCGACCCGGTGGAGTTCCGCAACGTGTCGATCAAGCCGATCAACTGATCGAGGGCTCCGGCCAACTCGTGGCGTCTTCGCGCTTAGGTTTGCGAAGACGCCACGTGTTAATACATTGCAATGGCTCGTCCATGGCCGCCGTGGCCACCGTTGATCTTCACCGCGGCGAAGAGAAAATACGCCCCTCGCGGCATTCGATCCAGGTTCGTCACGTATTCCACGCCGACCATACCCCGGCTGCCGAGCGCCCAGTAAGTCATCAGTGCGCGTTTCGGATCGACGCCGCCGAGTGTCGGTGCGTCGGTCGCCACGCATCGGATTCCCTTCGTTGCCAGGTAGGCGATCGCCTCAGGGCCGGGCGCCGGCCAGCCTTCGCTCCGGCCGTTGAGCGGATCGTCCAGGCAGGCCTTTCCCTCCGGGAATGGCCGGGAATATCGGTCGCTCCACTCGCTGCGGAAGATCACAATATCATTGGGGTGAAGCTCGCCGTTCCGGGCCTCGTCTCGCCGGATCAGTTCCGGAGTGATCTCGGGTGAGGCCGGCCAGCGAGCCTTGTCTGTCTTGCCGATCAGGTTGCTCACGTCGATCACCCGCGCCGGCCCGCAGGTCTGGGAGATCGGTACCTTCTCGGTCGTCACGTCGCTCGTGCCGCGTCGGCCATACTTTGCCTCGTACTCGGCCAGCCAGGTCTTCACTTCGGGTGAGTACGTCGCATTGTCGAAGCCCGAGGGCGGAAGGGCGTATGCAGGCGGGACCAGATGGGTGCCCGACTGGCCGTCGAGCATGTGCATCTCGAAGGGCGCCCGCGTGTTCGGGTTGATCCCCCATCGGATCGTGGTGAAGAGCTGTCGATGGTTGCCCACGCCTCGACCCGGCCAGGAGACGGGCCGGTCTTCGGCCATTACAACCGAGAGATCCACGACGTTCCGCTTGCGGGCCGAGTCGATCAGCCGCTTGGCGAGCGGGTCGCCGACGACGGCGAAGGCGCGCAGCTCGCTGTAGATGCCGCCGGCATACTTGGGGCCGAGCATGCAGAAGAACGCGCCGGTGGCCGGGAGCTGACCGAGGCCCGTGGCGCTCTCGGCCCAGATCATGCCGTGCTTGAGTCCGGCGAAGTGCGTCGGCTCGCCGAGGTCGGGGATCGGCCCCATGCTGGTGCTGTCGATGCCGAGCGTCATGACCTTGCGGCCGGCGAGGTATTCCATGCAGTCGGGATCGGGGCCGGGCCAGCCGGGAGACTTGCCTTCGAGGGGATCGGCGCCAAAGCGGCGGCCCTCCGGCATCGGCCTGTAGTATCGGTCGCTGTAGGCGCTGAAGAACAGCACCACGTCGCCCGGGCCGAGCGGCCTGTGGGCCTTCTCCCAGGCGATGACCCGCTCCTTGCCGATCAGCGGGCTGCGTCCGGGCGGCGCCGCGTCGACGAGGTCGCGACAGTCGATGACGCACGCCTCGCCGCCGAACTGCCAGGCGGGGACCACGTCCGTGTAGGACCGGCCGAAGGAACCGGCGTTCGAGAACCCCGAGTCGGGAGGGGTGACCGAGTGCGGCGGGACATCGAGCTGCGTGCCGGTGTTCCCATCGATGATGATGATGTCGCTGTTATAGGGGCTGAGCGGCCCGATGCGTTCCTCGGCGTTGAGCTGAAACCGCGGGAACGTCGGCCAGGTACACGGGTACTCGGGCGACACCAGCAGCGAGAGGTCGACGAACCGCGGACGTTCCTGTGCGGTGGCCTGTGTTGGTGGGCAGCAGATCACCGCGATGCCAAGGAGGATGTACACCACGCGAGCCAGGATCGGAGGCTCAACCCGGGAGAGGTTGGTTGCCACGAGGATTGTCCTTTCAGCGTCGAAGACAGAACCGTGCAAACGGGATTTCTGGTGTCGAAGCGCTCATCGCTCATCAATGATCCGCGTCACGCGATGATGTTCTTGACTACGTTCCAATAAACGTCCGTCAGCCGGAAGTCGCGGCCCGAGTGGCGGTAGGTGAGCTTCTCGTGATCGAGCCCCAGCAGGTGGAGGATCGTGGCGTGCAGGTCGTGGACGTGGACCCGGTCCTCGACGGCGTCGCAGCCGTACTCGTCGGTCGCGCCGTGGGCCATGCCGCCGCGGACGCCGCCGCCGGCCAGCCACATGGTGAACCCGTAGGGATGATGGTCGCGTCCGTCCTGTCCCTGGGCGGTCGGGGTCCGGCCGAATTCGCCGCCCCAGATCACCAGCGTGTCGTCCAGTAGTCCGCGCGCTCGCAGATCCCGAAGCAAGCCGGCGATCGGCCGGTCGGTCGCCAGGGCGTTCCGAGCGTGACCGCCCTTGAGGTCCGAGTGCTGGTCCCAGGGCTGGAAACCGCCGGTGGTGTGGTATAGTTGCACGAACCGGACGCCCCGCTCGACCATCCTCCGCGCCAGGAGGCACTGGCGGCCGAAGACCGCGGTCGCCTCCCGGTCGACGCCGTAGAGCCGCTTCGTGGCCTCCGTCTCGCCGGTCAGGTCGAAGGCGTCGGGGGCCTGCGATTGCATCCGGTAGGCCAGCTCGAAGGATTCGATCCGCGCGCTCAGCCGGCTATCCTCGGCGCGATGCTCATGATGCAACTCGTTGAGGCGTCGCAGGGCATCGAGGTCGCTGCGCTGGCGTTCCGGGCTCACGCGGTCATTCTTGAGGTTGCGGATCGGATTCTTCAGGTCGGAAACGAACGTCCCCTGGTAGGTGGCGGGCAGGAAGCCGGCGCCATATTGCCGGGCGCCCTCGATCAGCGGTCCCGGGCCGATCGCGACGAAGCCGGGCAGGTTCTGGTTCTCGGTGCCGAGGCCGTAAGTCACCCAGGCGCCCAGGCTCGGCCGCGTGGCCACCCGCTCGCCCGTGTTCATCTGCAAGCAGCCGCCGGGATGATTCACGTCGTCCGCGACCATCGAACGGATCACGCACAATTGATCGATCATCGATCCGACGTGCGGGAAGAGCTCGCTCACTTCCAGACCCGACTGGCCCTGGTTCTGGAACCGCCAGGGCGAGGCGAGCAACGTCCGCTGCTGGCCCAGGTAGAGCTTGGGCGCGGGCTTGCCGTGGTCTCGAGTCAGCCGCGGCTTGGGGTCGAAGGTGTCGACCTGCGACGGACCGCCGGGCATGAAGAGGAAGATCACCCGCTTCGCTCGCCCCGGGAAGTGCGGCGGGCGGGGTGACAGGGGATTGGCAGGCGTCGCCGCGGTGGACGATTCGTCGGCCAGCAGCGCCGCCAGGGCCATCGAGCCGAAGCCGGCGCCCGCCCGCCGCAGCACCTCGCGGCGACTCGGCAACCTTCCCGGAAAATCGCGGTCGATCATGCTGCCCTCCTGCCCGATCGGGGTCGATCCCGTCAATCAAGGTAGATGAATTCGTTCGTGCTGAAGATGATTTGACCGTAATTGATCCAGGGATCGATGCCGCGTCCCGCCGCCAGGATTTCCCGGCCCAGCTCGATCTCGGCCGGAGTCGGTTGCCGGCCCAGTGCGAGGGCGTAAAGTCGTCGGATGCGCGCCGCCGTGTCACCCGGCTCCTGGCGTGCTATTCGGGCCGCGAGCGATCGAGCCATGTCGCCCACGAACGGGTCGTTGAGGAAGAAGAGGGCCTGCGGGGCGACGATCGATTCCCCGCGCGCCGCGACGATCGAGCCGGGGTCGGCGCGATCGAACAGGCGGCCGAAGTCCGAGGTGCTCGGGCCCGTGCGGACCGACATGAGATACATGGTCCGCCGGGGCACCGCGAGGTCCTGGAAGCCGGGCCCGCCGCGCCGGGTATCGAGGCGGCCGGCCACGGCCAAGAGGCTGTCGCGGATGGCCTCGGCGTCCAGGCGACGACGATTCATCCGGCCGAACAGGCGATTGTCCGGGTCCCGGGCGAGTCCTTCGGCCTCGGTCAGGCTGCCTTGCTGGTACGTCGAGGAGAGCAGGATCAGCCGGTGCATCGCCTTCAGCGACCAGCCCGAATCGACGAACCGCCTGGTCAGAAAGTCGAGCAATTCGGGGTTCGACGGCGGGTCGCCGCGCCGGCCGAAATCGTTGGGCGTGCGGACGAGTCCCTCGCCGAAATGGTGCTGCCAGATCCGGTTGACCATGACGCGGGCCGTGAGCGGATGATCGGGGCTCGCCAGCCAGTCGGCCAGTTGCCGGCGGCCGCTGCCCTCGGAGATCCGCACGGGGTGTCCACCCGTCAGGACGCGAGGAAATCCCCGCGGCACGGTCTTGCCGGGGCGCTTGTGGTTTCCGCGCAGGAAGACCTGGGCGTCCTTGAAGCCCTCGTGGCGCGTGCCCTTGGGACCGCCGTCCCGCACGACGACCGCCTGGGGGATCTCCAGCGGGGGCTTGCTCCTGAGCACGTCCAGCTCATGCTGCAACTCGTCCAGGTGCGTCCGGTCCGCGGGGGAAAGGATGGCCTTGCGTGCCTCCGCGGACAACCAGAAAGGTCCCCGGGCGGAGATCAGTTCCTCGAACAGCTCGGCGAGGGCGTCTCCCGGCCTCGAGGCCGGGTCGGCCGGTTCGAACCAGGTCCGATGCAATTCGCTTTCGACCTGCTTGCGCCCGGCGTCGTCCAGTTGGCGGTGATAGACACGGATCTCGGCGATATCCCCTCGGAACCGGGGATTGCTCCCGGAGCCCGGCCCGCCGAGATGGAGGGCCTTGATGGCCGGGTCGGAGGACACGGCATCGATCCCCTTTTGCGAACCGGCCGCCCGTCCGTTGCGATGCAAGGTCGTACCGTTCGGCCCCCAGGTGACGCAGACGACTTCGAACCCGGTCGCCGGGCGTGTGTCGACGAGGTCCCCAGACTGCCCATGATTTCGAAGGATCGCGCGCAGCGAGCCGGGTTCGGGCATCAGGCTGATTCCGTGCTTGCCGACGTCGGAATCTTCCCAGCCGAGCAGGCGTTGACTGGCCGCGGCCTTCTGATCGGCCTGGAAGACGACGAACAGGCTGCCGGTCGGCGGTACGGTCCGCGGGGCTTCGAGGACGGCACGGCCGTCGAACCGCAGGACGGATTTGACATGGCCGTTGATCGTGGCGGTCACCTTGATCGGGCCGTTACCGTGACCTGACGGCCTGCCGTCCGACGGCAGCCCGGACCGGTTCGGCCAGAGCAGGACCCGGGATTCGGAGTCGACTCGAAGCCGCGGATCGTCGGCCCGGAATCGGAGCACGCAGGCGTCGGCCAGGCTCTGTTCGGAACCAGCGAGCTGACGCCTGGCGAGTGTGGCGAGGCCCTGCTGGAGATCGTCCGAAGCCTTGGCGAGCGCCGGACCGGCAAGCGTTCCGAGTGCCGCGTCGTGCAGTGTCTGGTGATGTCCGGCCGTCGGCCGCTTGGCGATCTCGCCGAGAAAATCGACCCACGCGGTCAGCAAGCCCTCGTGAAGACTGCGCTGGTTGGCAAGGTCGCCGAGTGTGGGCTTCACCGAACCGGCGTTGGGGGCCCGGTATTCGCAGGCGGTGACGAGGTACCGCGCGGTCTGTTCGGTGACGAGCCGTTTCAGGTGGGCGATGTAGGCGCGGTCGACCGCGTCGGGCAACTGCTGTTCCAACTCCGCTCGCCTGCGCCTGTCGGCAGCTTCCTGCGCCTGGAGTCGTGCCAGTTCATCCGCCGGGAGGAGCGGCACGCGGACCAGCGGGGTGTTTCCCGGCACCGGGCCGGGGACCACGCTGGTGCTGAAGAAGAAGCCCGCGAGGGCGTAGTAGTCCTCGGCGGAAATCGGGTCGAACTTGTGGTCGTGGCACCGGGCACAGGCGAGGCTCAGGCCGAGGAAGGCCCGGCCCACGACGTCGATCTCGTCATTGACGTAGTCGGCGATCATCTGGTCCTTGTCGACGTCGCCGGGCACGAATTCGGCGATGGCCAGCAGGCCCGTGGCGACGAGCCCATCCCTGTTGATGCCACCGGGCCGGGGCGGCGGCAGCAGGTCTCCGGCGATCTGGTAGCGGACGAACTCCGCATAAGACCTGTCGAGGTTGAAGGATTCGACGACCCAATCCCGGTAGCGCCAGGCTTCTCGGAAGTCGCTCTCGGCCGGCAACTGGATCAGGTCGCGGGCGTCGGCGTACCGGACGACGTCGAGCCAGTGCCGGCCCCAACGTTCGCCATAAGCCGGGGAAGCGAGTAGTCGATCCACGACCCGGGCGAAGGCATCCGGCGACGCGTCGGCCAGGAAGGCGTCGATTTCCTTGGGCGTTGGCGGCAGGCCCGTCAGGTCGAAGGTCGCGCGACGCAGGAGCGTGCGGTGGTCGGCCGGCGTGGCGGGCTTCAGCCCTTTGGCCTCGAGTCCGGCCAGGATGAACCGGTCGATCTCCGATCGCGGCCACGCCGTATTCTTGACCGCGGGCGGAACCACCCTCCGCAAGGGCTGGAAGGACCACCAGGCTGTCGACGCGACGCCATCGCCGGGCGTGCCTGAACCCGGGGCCGGCGGGGCCGGGGATGTCACCGTCGCGTCGGGCCAGGGGAGGCCCAGCTCGATCCAGCGCTTGAGGCGGTCGATCTCGGTCGCGGAGAGCTTCCCGTCCGGCGGCATCTTCAGCTCGCCGCGATGCTCGACCGCCTCGACGATCAGGCTCTCCTCCGGCTTGCCCGGGACGGCGGCGGGCCCGGTGTCGCCGCCCTTCAGCAGGCGGTCGCGCCCGGTGAGGCCCAGGCCGCCGCGGACCTTCCCGGCCCCGTGGCATTTGTGACACTTCTCGGCGAGGAGCGGGCGGATCTGCTTTTCGAAGAAGTCGGTCGCCCGGGAATCCTCCGCGCCGGCGTCCCCGGTCGATAGGCAGGCGATCGCGAGCATGAGGGCGGCGAGCCCGTGAATCGACCGGCTTTCGCGTCGTCGGCGGTGGATCATCGGTGACACTCTCGGCCGAGGCTTGTGAGGACCGGGCTCACCGGCCCTGGTCCTGCGCGGACCATGAGGATTGTACCAGGAGCCGAGGCGGAGGTCAGGGACTGAAAAGGGCCGGATCCGGAAGAGGCCGGGATTCATTTCCGGATTCTCGTTGACGCCGTAAGGCGAAGGTCTCACCGTACTTCCGCCTTCGGGTCCGGAGGGGCCCCATTGCGCTGGTTTGCACTCGATTACCAGTTTTCGGCGGGTCGTCCCCTCCGATCTCCTGTGCCGGGAAGGAATTGGCTGCGAACCCGCCGACGGGTCGGACATGTCGGGCTGCCGGCAGCTCGGCCCATGTCGCCGCGGCCTGTGGCCGTTGATGGCGCCGACTGGTCCGATCGGGTTTCTTGACACAGTGCTGGTCACGGGTTGCTATCCTGAAGACGTGGTCCCACATGCTGCTACTATTAGAATGGCGCCACTTTGAAATTTCCTGAATGCACCTATCGCGGAATTGTGCCATTTGTCCGCGGAAGTCTTGACCAGGAAAGCGGATACGAAATTCGAAAAAAATTGAGATTTGCGCGCAGCGGACCGTTGCAAAGTGGTCCCGTGTTGCGCTGATCGAACAGGCATTCGTGTCAGATTTGTCTACGACAGGGCAAGCGATACGAACGACCGCACCACATCCGTCTGGTCGGTTCCGCGGAGCGATCCTCGAGCGTGCTGGAGAAGGTCGGCACAAACTCAAATCATCTCATCATCAACCCTCGCCACCGCGCGGACGGGCGACGCCTCCAGGCCGCGTAACGGCAAGGGGACCACGATCAGCTCGAAGACGTCATCCTCGATCAATTCCAGGCGGGTCAGATTCTCGACGATCACGGCGTGGGCGCCGAGCAACCGGTAATGGACGGGGTTCGGGTCATAGTCGACCGACGGTGTATCCACCCCGACGAGGTGAACTCCGCGGGCGACCAGCCAGTCGGCCGTCGCCTCGCTGAGCACGGGGTAATCGGTGAAATAATCGTCCCGGCCCCAGTGGCTCGACCATCCGGTCCGGAACACGACCTTGCCGGTCGCCTTGATCGCCTCTTCGTGGGGAGCGAGGTCGGCCGGCGTGATCTCGCTGCGGGGGCCGAGATGACTGACGTCGACCAGCGCGGCGAGGCCCATGCAGTGCTCGAGCGGCACCTGATCGATGGTCGGCACGCCGTTGTAGAAATGGGCCGGGGCATCCATGTGGGTGCCGGTGTGGTTGGATTTGTAGAAGGCGGTCTTGTTGCAGTAACCCGGCGTCCCGGGCACCCCGCGCTGGCCGGGCCCTCGCTCGGCGGGGATCGCGGAGAGGACCTCGATCTCAACCGGCGGGTTTCCCGGCCACGGCGGGGTCGCCGCCTCGAGCGGTTGCGAGAGGTCAATCAGTCGCTTCTTCATCATCTCACCTCGTAGGTGGAGCGAGCAAGAAGACCCAAGGGACGGCGAGGCGGTTAACTGTCTCCGGAACTCGAACGGTCGCGGGGGATAGCCCGGCGTATTATACAATCGGAGTGGTCGAACGCGCCGGTTGAAGCGACCATTCGCCACGCAATCGCACAGTCTTAAAATAGTTGGCGCGGACAGTTGGGCGCTAGACGATTGCGGGAAGTGTAGCGGATAATCTGGTAGCGATACTTGGGAGTCTGTCATCCCGGAGGACCGGCCATGCGACTACCACGGATGACGACGCGACGTTCGGATGCCCCGGCCTCCCTCTACCTCCTAAGGGAACTCCCTGAAAATAAGCTCGTCTTGGCTCGTGATTTTGGCTTTGGGCCATTCAAGGTCTGTCAGACGGGTTGAGGTTGGATCAGAACATCGTACTTGGGGAGGCTGTGGTGGCGTTGGAGTCGGTTTTCAATGGCTTCAAAGGCGTCCTTGGCGATCCGAACGCCTTTGTCGTAGGTCG
>JBKQHM010000030.1:0-41138 GCA_052148775.1 Isosphaeraceae bacterium
ATCGACCGGAGGAAGGTCGTTCACCACGCCACTTTTCAGCGTCGATCCCAGATCGGCGGTCGCCGAGAACTGGCCTTTCGTCAGGCCGTAACAGCCGTTGTCCTCGATGATGTAGATGATCGGCAGGTTACGCCGCATCAAGTGGACAAACTGGGACACGCTCCCGAAGGCGCTCGAGCTGCTCGGCGAGATCCTCCGCCAGCCGGCTTTTCCCCCCGAGGAGTTCGAGACCTCGAAGCTCCGCATGGCCTCGATGATGTCGGCCGGTCGCACCGAGCCGGCGGCCCTGGCCCGGAACAAGCTCAGCCGCGCCCTTTCGCCGTATGCCAAGGGCGACGTTCGTTACGTGCCGACCCTCGAGGAAACGCTCGAACGCAGCAAGCATGTCACGCTCGAACAGATCAAGACGCTCTACCAAACGCAAATTGGCGGCTCCCACGCCGAGCTGGGCGTCGTCGGCGACTTCGACCCGGAGAGCACGCTGCGGCTCGTGAAGGGGATCCTGTCCGACTGGGAGTCGAAGACGCCCTACGTGCGGATCGATCGCAAGGTCGGCGAGAATGGGACGGGGTTGAAGGAGGACATCGTCACGCCGGACAAGTCGAACGCGGAATACCTCGCCGGACTCTCGTTCGCCCTGTCGGACAGCGATCCGGACTACCCGGCGCTCCGGATCGGCAACTTCATCTTCGGCGGCAGCACGCTCGCCTCGCGGCTGGGCGACCGGATTCGCCAGAAGGACGGGCTCTCGTACGGAGCCACCTCGTCGTTCGTGGCGTCGTCCCGCGATCCGGTGGCCTCGCTGACGGTGACCGTCAGCACCAACCCGGTGAATATCGACAAGGTCACCGCCGCGGTCATGGAAGAACTCCGCCGGTACCTCAAGGATGGCCCGACGGAGAAGGAAGTCGCCGACGCGAAGCAGGCGTTCGTGGAATCCCAGAAAGTGGGCCGCACGGGCGATGCGGCGATCGCCGGGCAGATCGTCGCGAACCTGAACACGGGTCGGACGTTCGCCTTCGCCGCCGATCAGGAGAAGGCGATTCTTGCCCTGACGCCCGCCAAGGTCGCCGACGCGTTCCGCAAGCACATCGATCCGCAGAAACTGGTCGTGATCCGCGCGGGGGATTTCCAGAAGTAGCGGGAAACCGGCCGCGTGAAGGGGCTCGCGAAGTTCCCTCACGCGGCCGATCCTTGCGCTATTCGACGGCGATCAACGTTCCGTCGGCCGCGACCTCGACTTCGCGCATCTTGCCGCGCTTGTCCTTGCCGCGGACCTCATAGGCCTCCTTGCCCTCGAACGTCATCTTGTAGACCGTGTCGAAGTTGATCTCGGGCAACTGCTTGCGGGCGGTCTCCAGGACCTTGGGCGGGACCTGGTCAATGGGTACGAGTGGATCGCTCTCGGGGGGGCTGGATTGGCAACCCAGGGCGAAGGCCAGGATCGCGGCGCCGAGGGGATTCCTTCGCATCTCAATAATCTCCGGAGATGACCTCGCCCCCGGCGCGCGTGGCGAGGGCATGGAAGGTCAGGTAGCTCAATGTCGTCTTGAGGAATGACACGTGCCCGTCGGCGAACACGAAGTTCACGCCGCCGGGGTGCTTGCTGTAGAACTGGTTGACCTCTCCCCTGGGATCTCCGGGACTGGATTGGGCTCCGGTCTGCCCCAGGATCATGCCGGGGCCGCTCTCGACGCGCGGATATCCCACCCCATCGTTGTCGACGGGATAGAGCGACGCACCGGTGACCGACCCCACCCAGGTGGACTGGCCCAGGGCATAGGCCCGCTCGCCGGCCGCGATCGTCTGGGCGGTGCCGTCGGTGATGTTGCGGATGCCGATGTTGCTGTCGCGAAAGAAGATGCCGTCGCCGTCGATCCCGGGGTCGCTCGTCCCGAACATGCCGACGTAGTCGGACGAAGCCACCTGGCAGATGTTCTGGATCGGGACCCCGCTGGCATTGTAAGACATCGTCATCCAGGAACGGGGCGGCGTGTCGGACTGGCAGAGGAAGGCCGCGATCAGGGTGAACCGGGTCGTGGTGTTGGAAGGGTGTTCGATCGGGAGTGAGAAGTTGACGGCGTCGAAGAGCGGCTTTTGCTCCATCTGCGGCAGGAGCAGGGCCGCCCAGCCCCAACCGGGACCGGTGTCGTTGCCGCTGGCATCGTAGTTCGAGATATAGCCAGGCGGAAACACGCGGTGTGCACTATCGTAGGTGTGCAGCGCGATGCCGAGCTGCTTGAGGTTGTTGACGCACTGCGTGCGCCGGGCGGCTTCGCGGGCCGACTGCACGGCCGGCAGGAGCAACGCGACCAGCACGCCGATGATGCTGATGACGACCAGGAGCTCGATCAGGGTAAATCCCGGGCTTCGTTGGTTCTTGCGGCGAGATCGGTCCATCGCGTCCTCCAGCGAACCAGGCTGATCGACAACCTCGTATGTGCGGATTCCAGATTCCGGATTCCCGATTGGAGGATTGCGGATTCCACATTCTGTAAAATACGAACGATGCGGAAATCCTCCACGGCTTGAGTCTAGCCGCCGATCATGGCGGCAGCGTGGCCCGAAGATGACAGGCGTGTAATTTTTCGAGGCTTGCGAGCGGGGGCGCGCTAGAATGACTCTTGCCGTCGCCATCCTGGACCCCGACCGGAATCGCCGATGCGTGTGCTCGTGGTGGAAGATAACGCGGAGATGGGGGCCTATCTGAAGCAGGGCCTGTCCGAGCACGGGTTCGCGGTGGATCTGGTCGCCAGCGGCAAGGCCGGTTTCGAGTATGCGTCCTCGGGCGTGTATGACCTGCTGATCCTCGACCGGATGCTCCCGGGACAGGATGGGCTCGACCTGCTCCGCCGTCTCCGCGCCGGGAAGGTGCAGGCCCGCGCCATCTTCCTCACCGCGAAGAGCGACGTGGTCGATCGGATCGAGGGCCTGGACGCGGGCGCCGATGATTACCTCGTCAAGCCGTTCTCCTTCGCCGAATTGATGGCGAGGATCCGGGTCGTGCTCCGCCGCGGCGGCGAGCCCGTGCCGGCGGTGCTCCGGGTGGCCGACCTGAGCCTGGACCCGGTCGCCCATACCGTCGAGCGCGGCGGGGTGCGGATCGACCTGTCCTCGAAGCAATTCGCGATGCTCCATTACCTGATGCGGCATGCCGGCCAGGTCGTGAGCCGGACGATGATCCAGGAGCATGTCTGGAATTATGAGTTCGACGGGCTGACGAACGTGGTGGACGTCCACATCAACCGGCTGAGGAACAAGGTCGACCGGGGCTTCGACCGGCCGCTCATCCAGACGCTACGGGGAGTGGGCTATGTCCTCCGCGAGGAGTAAGCCGCTGGGCCTCCGGACGCGATTGACCCTGTGGACGAGCCTGGTGCTGGCGGCCTCCCTCGTCGCGGGATTCGCGTGGGTCCATCACGGTCTCGGCCGGGTGCTGGAAGGCCGGAACGATGATTTCCTCCAGCGGAAGGCCGCGGAACTGCTGGCGGCCGTCGACGAGGATGGCCTCGGGGATACCTCGGAACTCGAGGAAGAGATCCGTCGCGAGGTCTCGGCGTATGAAGCCGACGGGCTGATCGTGGTCGTCCGGATGCCGGGACGGGCGATCATCGCGCCCCAGACCGACACGGCGCGACGGGTCGCCGATCAGGATTTGCCGAGTGGGGTCCCTCGCACTGTCGGCCTGCCGGGCGTCGGGGACCAGTTCCGCGTTCTGCTGACCCGATCCGGGACAGGTCCGCTGTCGATGGTCCTGGCGATTTCGCTGGCGGAGACGGAGGCGACGCTCGCCCAGTTCGACAGGCGGGTCGCCGGGGGGGCGGTCGCGTTCCTGATCCTGGCCGTTGCGGGGGGGCTCTTCCTCTCACGGCAGGCCCTCAGGCCCGTGGCCGAGAGCGTCCGCTCGGCGCGTCGCCTCGACGCCGAGAAGCTCTCCGAACGTTTGCCGCGGACGGGGGCGGGTGACGAGCTGGACGAACTGGCCGCGACCATCAACGGGCTGCTCGACCGGCTGGCGGCCTATCACGCCCAGGTCATCCGCTTCACGGCCGATGCCTCACATGAGCTGCGAAGCCCGCTCGCGGCGATGCGCGCCGCGGTCGAGGTCGCCCTCCATCGGCCGCGCGAGCCGGACGAATACCGCGATGTCCTGGCCTTGCTCGGCGAACAGTGCGAACGGCTCACGGCCCTCGTCAATGCGCTGCTCCTGCTGGCGCGGGCGGATGCCGGCGAGGTCCTGCTGGCGCGAGAGGCCGTCGACCTGGCCGCGATGGCGCGCGAGGTGGCCGAGATGTTCGAACCGCTCGCCGAGGAGAAAGGGGTCCGACTGATCGCCGATTGCCACGAGCCGACGCGGATCGTGGGGGATCCGCCCCGGCTGCGCCAGCTCGTCACCAATCTCCTGGACAACGCCATCCGGTTCACGGAACCGGGGGGATCGGTCGCCCTCGCCGTCGATCGCGCCGGGGACCGCGCGATCCTCCGGGTGACGGATACGGGTATCGGCATCTCCGCCATCCATCTGCCGCACGTCTGCGAACGGTTCTACCAGGTGGATTCCGCCCGGGGCTCGGGCGGTTGTGGGCTGGGATTGAGTATCTGCCGATGGATCGTCGAGGCCCATGGCGGTTCCCTCGAAGCCGAGTCCCGGGAGGGAAGAGGCAGCGTCTTCACCGCGAGCGTGCCCATGAATCCCCGGCCGTCGCCCGAGCCTTCGCACGGAAGCCAGGCGCCTCGACAGAGGTCCGAGTGACCGTCGGGGAATCGAGCCGGGGCCGACGTGCGTTCGAGGCGTTGTTGTCGCCGCCCCGAATCCTGGTACAATACTTGTTAAACCAGGACCAGCAACAGGGATCGGCGAAACCATGAATGAATTGACACGCTTCCTCGACGATTCGGGCCTTCGGCTCAATCGGCGGCACTTCTTCTCGCGGACCAGCCTGGGGCTGGGCGGTGCCGCGCTGGCGTCGTTGCTGTCCGAATCCGGCGCGGGCGGGACGGAAACCGACGCGCGGAAGCCCGCCCCGGGGGCGATCGATCCGGACGGGGGGGGCATCCTGCCGGCGTATCACTTCCCGCCGAAGGCCAGGCGGGTGATCTCGTTGTTCATGAGCGGTGGGCCGTCGCAGCTCGACCTGTTCGATTACAAGCCGATCCTGAACAAGATGAACGGGCAGGACCTGCCCGATTCGATCCGGATGGGTCAGCGGCTGACGTCAATGTCGGCCAACCAGGCGACCTTGCCGATGGCCGGCTCAATCTTCGCGTTCGCCCGCCAGGGGCAGTCGGGCGCGTGGGTCAGCGAGCTCTTGCCGTACACGGCGCGGGTGGTCGACGAGCTATGCATCATCCACTCGCTCTACACCGAGGCGATCAACCACGACCCGGCGATCACCTTCTTCCAGACCGGCTCGACGATCGCGGGTCGGCCCTCGATGGGCTCCTGGCTGAGCTACGGACTGGGCTCGTCCAACCGGAATCTGCCGACGTTCTGCGTGCTGATCAGTCAGAAGCGGCCCGACCAGCCGCTCTATTCCCGGCTCTGGGGCAACGGGTTTTTGCCGTCGATCCATCAGGGGGTCGAGTTCCGCGCAGGGGCCGATCCGGTGCTCTACCTCGAGAACCCGCCGGGCGTCTCGGCGGCCGGCCGTCGCAAGATGCTCGACCGGCTCCGAGAGCTGCACCAGATGGAGTACGACGCGACGCTCGACCCGTCGATCCAGGCCCGGATCGCCCAGTACGAGATGGCCTACCGGATGCAGTCCTCGGTGCCCGAAGTGACGCGGATCGCCGATGAGCCCGACCACATCTTCGAGTTGTACGGCCCGGATTCGCGCAAGCCGGGGACATTTGCCGCCAACTGCCTGCTGGCCCGACGCCTGGCCGAGCGCGACGTGCGGTTCATTCAGCTCTATCACCCCGGCTGGGACCACCACGGAGGGCTGCCCGCCGGCATCCGCCAGCTCTGCCGCGAGACCGACCAGGCTTGCGCGGCCCTCGTCCGCGACCTGAAGCAGCGCGGGATGCTCGACGACACCCTGGTTCTCTGGGGGGGCGAGTTCGGCCGCACCAATTACAGCCAGGGCAAGCTGACGGCCAATGACTACGGCCGCGATCATCACCCTCGCTGCTTCACCGTCTGGGCGGCCGGCGGCGGGATCAAGCCGGGAATCACCTACGGCACGACCGACCCATTCGGCTACAGCGTCGCCAACGACGGGGTCCACGTCCACGACTTCCACGCCACCGCCCTCTCGCTGCTCGGCGTCGACCACGAACGATTGACCTACAAGCATCAGGGCCGCTATTACCGACTGACCGACGTTGCCGGCAAGGTCGTCAAGGAAATACTGGCGTGAGCCTACAATCCGAAGGATTGGGTCGATCCGGGGGAAAAATCCCGAGTTTCTGATTGAGGGTTTGGCGCAAGCGGTGGTAACCTTGAGGGACTCTCCGGCAATCCTTCATGACTTCTGTGGACAATCCCATGCAGACCGAATCTGAAGCCTCGACGGGCTCCGACCCGCTCAAGGTCGTCGCCGATGCACTGGACGCGACGGTCAAGGCCACGAAGGAAGGAGTCGATAAGGCGCGTGAAACGGCGAGCGACGCGATCCCTGCCGCCGGTCAGTTCCTGTCGGAGGCCACTTACAAGACCTGTTATGCGATTTCTTATGGCATCGTCTTTCCCACGATGCTCCTCGTCCACTCGATCCCGAAGAACAATGCCGCCGTCAACGGCCTGATCGACGGGGCCCATGCCGCGATGGACTCGTTGCGTGAGGCGAAGTCCAGCTCAGAGACGGTCCCGACTGTGTAGAAGCCTCGGGCTCCGCGTAGCCCACCGCGCCAATCACCGGTGGGCATTGCCCAACCGACAGGGATCGCAATGCGCGAAGCTTTGCGGATCGGGTAAAGATTGTGGGTCGCGATGCCGATCCTGTCTATAAGCTTCGGGCTGCATCTGCGCGTCCTGAGTGAACTCGGACGCGTTCAGTCCGTCGACTGGGTGGATTGCGCGATCTCTGAGGGTTGGGTCGTAACGGTCGAGCGCGATTGCGCCGGCCCTGGATCACAATCACATGCCCCAGCCGCGATCGGCGACGACCCCCGAGACGCTGGCGGTCTCGGGAGTTCAAGCTCCGTCGGGCCGATGGTGCAGGAAGATATTGTCTGCGAGGTCGTTGTCGTGGGTCTTCGTCCTGGCGGCCTTGAGCGTCTCGGGCTGCGTGACGACGGCGGAACTGGCCCGGCTCGATCGCTCTGGCCCTCCCGAGAAGTCGCGTGCGAACGCGCCGTCGACCGTCGGTCCCATCGTGTCGAGGAGCCAACCGGGGCCGATTACCCGGTTGCAGAGTCCCGCGACCGAGGTTGAGCAGCAGGTCGGTACTCCGGAACCACTCCCTCAACCGCCGTTACCCGACCCGTCGCTTCCTTCGGCGGGATCTGTCGCGGATTCGACGTCCGACGCCTCGACCGATCCCGATCCGGCGCCGGATACCGAGACGGTCCTTGCTCCCTCGTCGGGCGTGGCGATCGACCGCGATTCGCCGGCGCTCCGTGGCCTGAGCTCGATCGCCCGGAATCGCCTGGCCAATCGGATGGCCGCCGCGGCTGCTCCCAATCCGGGAGGGATGCTGGCGAATGCCGCCGCCGGACGATTGACCTCGGGATCGGCCAATACGCCGTCGGGCGGCTTGAGCTCGATCCTCCGCAACCGCATCGCGGAGACGGCCGGGGCGGGCGAGGAACCCGAATTCAACTATCCCGACATCCATTCCGACCCGGCCAAGACCTATCACGATCGCTTCGGTCTCGAAGAGGAGCACGACCGCTTCCTCTTTCCCTGGCTGATGAACCTGATCTTCGAGGACCGATGGCTGCTGGCGGAGAAGGACCCCAAAGTGGCCCTACAGAATCAGTTGCGCGGCCGGATGAAGATCGACATCCGCGACCCGGACCCGGATACGGCCAACTTCCCCAACGGTGCCTACACGCTGCCCAAGGGGAGGCTCTACATCGAGACTTCCCCCGTCGGGTTCTACGGCGGGAGCAAGAGCTCGCCGCGCGTCTACCAGTGGGAATATCTGCTGCGTTACGGGCTGACCGACAACCTCGAATTCCGGATCTTCTCCAACGGCTTCACATCGCAGGCGAGGCAGGGAAAACAACCGGCGACGACCGGTTATTCGCCGTTGGCCTTCGACTTCAAGTCCAACTTCTGGGAGGAGAACACGAGGTACCACATCCCCGCCATGGGCATCGAGGTGTATCTCCAGACGGCCTTCGGCTCGCCCGCCTTCGACAGAGGCACTCAACCCTCGATGAACCTCCTCTTCGATCAATCGCTGCCGCTCGGGATCGGCTTCGAGTACAACGTGGGAATCGCGGGCGTCCAGAACGGAGTGGGCCAGACCGTTTATGAGTTCAGTTTCCAGTGGTCGTTCCAGCGCGAGGTGGTCAAGGATTTCGACGTCTTCGTCCATGGCTTTTACAATGCCGCGTCACTGCCGCGCGTGATCGGTTTCTCGGGGAGTTTGCCGAGTAGCTCGATTCCGAGCATCAACGTCGCGGGAGTCGGCGCGATCTGGACCGTCAACGATCGCTTCGCCATCTTCGGCAGCTATAACTTCGGCACGACCACCGGATCGCCCAGGACCATCGCCCTGACGGGCTTCGCCGTGGCATTCTGAATCCGCTCGCAGGATCCCGGGAGGGCGAGCCTTCTGGCGAGCCATGGCACGACCCGGCTCGGACGGAGCCGCGCCCTCCCAGGATCACGAGTTGATCCTCCGGCTGTTCCGGTGGTATGACCACTCCGACGAGATTCCCGAGATGGCTAGTTGACCGGCCGGCAGGCTTCCGATAGATTGATTTCATCCTTGCTCATGAAGGGCAAGCGGATGCTGGCTATGGCGGCCCCGTCCTGCGAATCATCGCGTGAACGGGGTTTTTCTATGCGCCCAGCCTTCCCGAACTCCAAGTATACCAGGAGCTCCCGAACGGATTAGGCACCGAATTCGCGTGATGGAGCGAACGCCTCGGCTCGGATACTCGACGAGGAATCAAGCCCATGCTGTCTGATTCCGAAATGCTCCGGTCCGGAGACGAAATCCTTTCGCGATTGTCGCACACGGGGATGTCCGTCGTGGCCTCGACCCGGGCGTTGGGCTGGGAGGAGATCCACGGCGCGATCACGGAAGGGCGACTGGACGATTTCTTCGACTACTCCGCGCCGTTCCACATCGTCACGTTCAATCTGAAGGGGGCTCCGACGGTCGAGTGGAGGCGCGGGGCGCGATTCTCGCGATTCCAGGCCCATCCCGGGGACCTGCTCGTCACGCCGTCCGGTGCGGGGCATTCCATCCGCCAACCCGATCCGAACGAGGCGTTCAGTTGCTGCCTTCGACCCGATCGTTTGCAGGCCCTCGCCGAGCAGGAGTGGAATCCGCGCGGGGCGTCGATCGAGATCGCGGAATCCTTTAACCGCGACGTGGCGTTGTGGACCCTGGGCCATCGGCTGGCGGCGCGGCTCCGCTCGCCGATCCCCGGGTCGCGACTCTTCGCGGAGTCCCTCGTCACGCAGATCGCGATCGAGCTCCTGTGGAACTACTCGTCGCTGCCACGTCCGAGCCCGACGTCGGTCGAGATGCTGACCGACCCGCGGCTTCGACGGGTGATCGAGTATCTCCACGGCTCCTACGGACAGGAGATCTCGCTGGATGGTCTCGCCGCGGTGGCCGGCCTGAGCCCCAATTATTTCCTCCATGCCTTCAAGCAATCCACCGGTAAGACGCCACACCGATATCTGACCGAGCTGCGGATCGCCAGGGCTCGCCAGCTCCTCGAGGACCCTCATCGCTCGATCGCGGATATCAGCCTGGCGGTCGGCTTCTCGTCGCAGAGCCATCTGACGACGGTGTTTCGCCGCTTCCTGAAGACGACCCCGGCCGCCTATCGGCAAGAGGTCCTCGGGCTGCATCCCGAGGCCGCGGGGGCGGGTCGGAGGAATGGCGTCGCCTGGGTTTGCGGCCATCCGGAAGGCTCGCGATCAAACCTCCGGAAGACGCCTCTTGAATCATCCCGTGATTGATCGGTCTCGTTCCACACTTCCGAGGGAGGTCGGCGATGCTTCGAAGGATAGCCCTGATATTCGTGATGATGGTCGTCCTGTCAGCCGCGGGCGAGGTTCGCGCCCAGTACGGATATCCGGGCGGATACGGGCGCTATGGCTGGGGCGGCTGGGGCTCGACGCCCGGGAGCAGCATGGCCCGCGGCCTGGGCATGCTCAGCATGGGTCGCGGTATGTATAACGAACAAACGGCCGAGGCCCGATCCATCAACGCGAACACCGCCATGACATGGAACAACTACGTCTACTCGGCGACACAAAGCGCGGCCAATCGGTATGCGGCGCGCATCAGGGCCAAGCGGGCCCGCGTGATCAAGGACGTGGCGGAGATTCAGGATCGGCTGCGCAACCATCCCGAACAACGGGATATCACCGACGGCGACGCCCTGAATGTCCTGCTCGAGGTCCTGCTCAATCCGGCGACCGCTGATCGTTCGCTCCAACTGATCAAGACGCCGGTCCGGCCCGAGGTCATCCGCGACATCCCCTTCGAATATGCCTCCGAATGTATGACCGTCTGCCTGGACCGGATGACGATGGACGGCCAATGGCCACTGGCCCTGCGCGTGGAAGCCTTCCGTCCGGAACGTGAGGGCCTGCGCAAGGCCATCTCGAACGCGCTCGAGGAAGACAAGGAGGGAAACCTCGAGCCTGAGACGATCCAGGCCGTCCAGGCGGCGATCGACCGGCTCCGCCTCAAGTTCGACAAGGAAGTGCGGCAGGACAACCCCGACTACATCGAGTCCCGGGACACGATCAAAGCGATGAACGGCCTGACCCGGATGCTCTACAGCCCGAAGATGGAGCAGATCCTGGCCGAGCTGGAAGACTACCAGGGCACGACGCTGGGCGATCTGCTGGGCTTGATGCAAGCCTTCAACCTGCGGTTCGCCCCGGCCAACTCGTTCCGCCAGCGGCAGATTTACTTGAAGCTCTATCCGATGCTGGCCGAGCAGGCCAATGGTGGTTCGCTCGGGAACGCGGCGGGCGATGCTTCCGCGGTCGCGACCAACACCGTCGAGGCCGTCGAGAAGGACGGTAACGCGGCCGTCGGCGCCGTCGAAAAGGCGGGCGACAAGGCCATCGATGGGCTGAAATCGGCGGCCATCGACCTCTTTAAGCACCTCTGAGTACGACCCGGCGGGTATCGGATCGTAAGAATACAGGGGCCGCCACAGGGATATCCTGGAAGACGATCCGAGCCGGCGGGGTAGAATCGGATTGTGATCGGGAGGTGCATGGAGCCGGCTCAAGATCTCCCAATCCGAGGTTCAGCAACCTGTGATACCCCATCGATAAGACCGCGAGACACGACTCCTTTGCGACCGCAACCGACACCCTGGATCTCGTCACAGGACAGACCTCATGCAACCAGCCGCTCTCCAGCACGCCGGACTTCCCGATCGGATTGAACCCGAGGCCGTCGACCGAGTTTCGCCCTGCCTCGACATCGCGTTCGATGAACGATCGGGATCGGTCCGGGTCTATGACCCGCGGCTGTTCCAGGCCGGACGCCGACGCTTTTGCGAGCGACTGCTCGAGGCGGTGGCGCGTCAGCCGGCGATTCACAAGGCGGAGATCGACTTTGCGTCGTCCTCCTGTCAGATCGAGTTTTCCCCCGGCTCGAACGCCCCTCGATCCATGGCCGATGCGTTCGTCCGGGCCGTTCGTGAGGCCTCGGCGAGCCTCTCCTGGCTCGATCGGTTCTCCTGGCGATCTCGCGGTCGATGGTCCACCCTGACCGCCTTCCGACTCGCGGACGGTGGCTCGTTCTGGGAGACCGTCGAGGTCGCGCCCGCCCGGCTCCAGCTCCGGCGTCGGGGTGTAACGGGCGACCGAGCCCGACTGTCCCGCCTGGCCGACACCCTTGCCGAGCTCGATGGCGTCGAGGCGTGCCACGTCACGCCCTGGTTCCACCGCATCACCATCGATGTCAACCGGGACAGCCCGCTCTCGGACCAATTCCTGGACACGGTGGAACACACATTGGTGGATATCAGGTCGTCCGAGTTGCCGCATTCCGAGCTTCGCATCGATGCTCGAGAAGCGATATCGGGCGGCGATGTCGCGGTCGCCGACGCCGGTTGGAAACGTCTCGGGTATCTGGCCATGGCCGGCGGCGCCTTCGCGATGACTCTGGTCGCCCTCGTCGTGCCGGGGATCCCGACGGTCCCCTGCCTGCTGGCGACCAGCTACTACCTGGCGCGGTCGTCGCCCCGATTGAACGAGCGTCTGCGGCATGCGCCGTTCTTCGGGCCGATCCTCCGGGAATGGGAACACGAAGGAGCGTTGAGCCGATTCTCGAAGGAGAAGCTGACGGGGCTGACCCTGGTGATCGTCGGCGCCACGGTCATGCTCGTAGTGCTCACCCCGGTGGCGCTGGTCCTGATCGTGTTGATCTCATCCCTGAGCATCTACGGGATCGCCCGGATGCCCGACCTTCCGGAAGGCTCGGATGGCTCGCCAAGGCTCAACGGGATAGCGTTCCGCGCGCTCCCGGCCCCTTGAGAAACGTCTCCGGAGCCGGGTCGGGTTTCTCTTCGATTGATAGACCGGCGGCCATCCGTTATAAGCCTCCCAGCCGTTGTATACTGAAAATGAAGAAAAGAATTCCGTGAAAGAAAACTCGACGAAGATAGGATATACTCTTATCTGTGTCGGCCTGTGATGGTCTCACACCAGAGAGGTGCAACATGACAAGCGAATCCGTAGCCTCGACGAGCTCAGACCCGTTGAAGATCGTCGCCGATGCCCTTGATTCGGCCGTGAACTCGACCAAGGAAGGTATCGAGAAGGCGCAAACGACGGTGAACGACGCACTCCCCGCCGCAAGCCAGTTCTTGTCGCAGGCCGCCTACCAGACGTGTTACGCGATCTCCTACGGCGTCGTCTTTCCCACGATCCTACTGGTTCGCGCCATCCCGAAGAACAATGCCGTTGTCCACGGCTTCATCGACGGCGCCCATGCCGCGAAGGACTCGGTGAACGATATGAAGTCCAAGTAGGCTTCCGGCGACGTTCGTCCGTCCGCCATCGCCGGCCGCATCCCGCACCGGGGTCGGTCATCTTCTACCCGAGGTCCACGGTCGGCATGAGGGCCATCAGAGTTCACGCCCGGATACGCGTTGCCGAACGTACGAATCACCAACGACTGTCCGATCAATGGGACGTTCCCGAAAGATCCCCCGGTTCCTTTGCATGTGGCGACGAGGCCACGGTCGGAATTCTCATCCCGGGGCTCGATTCCTCTCCTCCATCGATCATCACCCCAAACCATTTACGACGTGTTTGATCTATCGAATTGCGATTCGTTGCCCGTGACGGATCTTTATCCCAAGTTGACATCACCGATCCAATCTGGTCCTCGCGAGCTTTCACCTGATGAGTACCTTCGACCTGTCCGTCTCATTCCCGTCCGATGGCGTGATTCGCCTGCAAAGCCGATCCCTGTTCGGAAACGCGGATGATCCGGCATGCAGGCAATTCCTCGAGCGCGTCTTCCAGGCCGACGAGATCTCGAACGTCGCGATTTTCGGTGGGGACGCACCCCGGGCGGAACTGTGCTATTGCCCGAGGACGTCCGCATTGCAGGATGTCATCAATCGGGTCGTCGCCTTCCTGCGACAGGGCTCGGAGAACGGCGAGCTCCCATCGAACGGCCGGATCCATGCGGAATCCAACGGCTATGCCGCGGGCAATGGTTACGCGGGCACGAATGGTCATGCGGGCACGAACGGCCATGCGGGCACGAACGGCCATGCCGCACTGCATCTCGGGCACCAGGCCCGCAACAGCGATCTGCCCAGGCCGACGGTCGCGGGCGCGGCGACTGCGCGGGATAAGCGGGGCGTCGTCCGGTATTATCGTCATGATTCGCTCGTGACGGGCTGGGAGATCAAGGTCGATCGGCCCGGCCGGCTCCGCCTCAAGAATCCGGTCCTCTACCGCAAGGCGGAACTCTGCCAGGCCATCGAGCGGGAGTTGATGGGCATCCTGGGGATCGATCAGTACAAGACCAATTCCCTTTCTTGCAAGGTCCAGGTTGACTACGACCCGCGACAGCTCAGCAAGGCCCAGGTGATCGAGATCCTCGACTCGGCGCTTGCCAATGCCGAGCATCCGACCCGCCTCGACAAGCTGGACCTCCACCTGCCGATCTGCACGGCGTCGCTGCCGGTCGCCGCGGCGGCCCAGTTCGCATTCCCTCCGATGCTGCCGGTGGCGGCGGCGGTATTCGCCTACACGTCGATCCCGACGTTCAAGGAGGCTTACAACGTCCTGTTCAAGGAGAAGCGTCTCGGGGTGGACGTCCTCGATTCGATCGTGGTGATCGGCTGCCTCGGGACCATGGCGATCTTCCCCGGGGCGGTGCTGTGCTGGTGCCTCAGCTTCGGCCGGGTGCTGGTGAAGCGGACGCAGGATAACTCCAAGAAGCTGCTGCTGAATGCCTTCGGGAAGCAGCCCCGGTACGTGTGGCTGTACCGCGACGGCATCGAGGTCCAGGTCTCGCTCGACCGGCTCCAGAAGGGCGACATCATCGTCGTCAACACCGGCGAGGTCGTGCCGGTCGACGGGCACGTGGTCGAGGGGATGGCGATGATCGACCAGCACGCCCTGACCGGCGAGTCGACGCCGGCCGAGAAGGGCGTCGGCGACCGGGTGTTCGCCTCGACGGTGATGGTGGCCGGTAAGGTCTTCGTGTCGGTCGAGACGTCGGGCAGCGACACGGCCTCGGCCAAGATCAGCCAGATCCTCAACGACACGGCCGGTTACAAGCTGGCCTCGCAGCACAAGGGAGAGGTGCTGGCCGACAAGGCGGTGATTCCGACCTTGACCATCGGCGCCATCGGCCTGGCCACCATGGGCCCTGCCGGCGCGGTCGCGGTCCTCAACAGCGACTTCGGCACCGGGATCCGGATGGCGGCGCCGCTGGCCATGCTCAGCTCGTTGGCGCTGTGCGCCAACAAGGGCATCCTGGTCAAGGACGGCCGGGCGCTGGAGCTGATGAACGAGGTCGACACGGTCCTGTTCGACAAGACCGGGACGCTGACGCGCGAGCGTCCCGAGGTCGGTCGGATCATCGCCGCCGGCGGGTTCGACGCGGACCGGATCCTCGGGTTCGCCGCGGCCGCCGAGCGGAAGTTCCACCACCCGATCGCCCTGGCCATCCTCCACAAGGCCCAGGAGCTCAACCTGCCACTGCCGGCGACCGATGATACCCAGTACAAGGTCGGATACGGGATCTCGGTCCAGATCGATGGGCATCTGGTCCGCGTCGGCAGCAAGCGGTTCATGGAGATGGAGGGGATCGAACTGCCGACGAACGTCCTGGAGGCGCTGGACGAGGCGCACCGCGAGGGATACACGATGGTGATGGTCGGCGTGGACGACCGGCTGGGCGGCGCGATCGAGCTTCAGGCCTCGGTCCGCCCGGAGGTCCGCGAGATCATCCAGGGCCTGCGCAAGCGTCGGATCAAGCACATCGCGATCATCTCGGGCGATCACGAGGCTCCGACGAAGAAGCTGGCCGAATCGCTGGGGATGGACCGATACTTCGCCCAGGTCCTGCCCGCGGACAAGGCCGAGTACGTCGAGAAGCTCCAGAAGGAAGGGTGCAAGGTCTGTTTCGTGGGCGATGGGATCAACGACTCGATCGCCCTGAAGAAGGCTAACGTGTCGATCTCGCTACGGGGCGCGTCGTCGATCGCGACCGATACGGCGCACATCGTCTTCCTGGAGGAAGGGCTGGCGAAGCTGTGCGAGTTGCGTGACATCGCCCGCGACCTGGACCATAATGTGAAGCGGAGCTGGTCGATGATCCTGGCCCCGAACATCGCCTGCATCGCGGGCGTCTTCACGCTGGGGTTCGGGATCATGGCGTCGGTCGTCACCAACAACGTCGCCGCGCTGGCCGCGCTGGCCAACGGCGTGCTGCCGCTCCGCAAGGTCGCCCAGATCGAGGCCGAGCGCAGACACAGGCTGGAGATCACCCAATCCTATGCAATGGAAAGAAACGCTGTACAAACGCCGCCTGCGGCGGCCAATCGACAGGACCATGCGCGAGGCGATCAGCAGCGAGTTCTCGCGACGCCGGCATGAGATCCCGGTCCCCGCGGAGCTGCACTGGCACCAGGAGAAACCCCAGTTCGTGATCCGCTCGAAATGGCTGTCATTCATCGTCCACTTCACGCCCGAGGACCTTGTGGTCGACGCCGAGCTCACCCTCGCCGCGAAGATGTTTGCCACCCAGACGCACCGAGAAAAAGCCGTGAAGATCATCGAATCCGTCGCGGATCATCTGGGCCTCTGAGGGTAGTAGGCAGTAAAGACGTCGCGGATCACTTGGTCCACTGAAGCCATCCATACCCTTCACACGGTTTCCACCAGCCATGTCAGACGAGCCGAAGATCAAGCCCGGTGCAGAGCCGCCCATCGACCTGGATTTGAGGACCCGGGATCCGAACGAGCCGCTGACCCTGGAGATGAAGCGGTTTGACATTTTCCTGATCGACTCGGGCTGGAATCGGCCGATCTCCAAGACCGTGCGATCCCATTTGCGACTGTTATTCGAATTCCATCGCCACGACAGCCTCTATGAACTCACGCCCCAGCAGTCCCTCGAGATCCTCAAGCAGGACCCGGCGCTGATCGGCTGCGACCCGACGATCATCGTCTACGATCGCTACGGTTGCTCCCGGACGGATGTCGGCAGCTACTGCGGCTTCCGGCTGAACCTGGGCCTGATGAAGAACACCGAGCAGGCGCTGGCCCGACTCCAGGAGTTCATCCGCTTCATCGCGACCAATCGCACCGCCGAGCGTCTGGACCGGGAAATCCGGCGGGAATTGCACCGCGAAGGCGTTGATGGTATCGTCAAGCTCTTGCGTGAAACGTCCACCGAATTGCTGATGGAGTGACATCGAAAGCGAGGAAATCGGCCATGAACGAAGATGTCCAGATCCTGCCCGTCGTGCTCATCGCCGGGCTCGGTTTTTATCTCGGGTACGAGATCAATCGCCGCCGGAACAAGTTGCGGAAGATTTTCAACATATTCGACAAGCAGGAAAGCAAGATCGCCCACGCGCTCGAGGCCATGGTGGAGAGCGGCCAGCTCCGGCCCTACATCTCGAGCCATGGCGGTTGAACGTGGGCGAGTGGAGATAGCCTGGCCGGGCTGAGTGAAGATTCCAGATTCGAAATCATGATGAATCGACGAAAGTCGTGATCTGGAATCTGCGAGCTGGAATCTGGAATCCCGAGAGATGCATCGAACGTGCGGAGAAGTCATGGGGCCGGAAGCCATGGAGACTGCCCGAACGACCTCGACGGACCCGTCGCCGCCGACGCGGATCACGTTTTCCGACGGGGTCGTGGTGCTGCGGGATGAACGGGTTTTCGGCCCCGGTGGCGAATCCCTGCGCGATCGCTTCCTGCCCGGGTCCTGGGCGTGGAGGGCGTGCGCGGTGTCTCGCTCGATCGTGAGCAAGCCACGGCGACCATCCGGCACGATGCCACCCCTCGCGGATCGGCCCAACTGCTCCAGCGCCTATCGGCCGCGATCCGCGACGGGGAATCGTCGGGATCGATCCCGACGCCGCCGAATGCGATCCGCGAGGCGACTTGCACCATCCATCGCCACGGCTCTCTGTTGACGACCTGCGAGGTCCTGTCCGATCACCCCGGGCGGCTGCGCCTGCGGCACGCGAGCCTCCGACGTGATCCCGCCTTCGCCCGGGTGGTGGAACAGCGCGTGGGCACCCTGCCCGGCGTGACGCGGGCGTCGGTCGGCCCCTGGACGTCGAATCTGCTGGTTCACTACGACCCGGGGGTCCTGGGCACTCCGAGGCTCTTGCGGCTCATCGAAGACATCCTGGATGACACGAGCGGGTGGGGAGCCACGCTCCCCGAGCCGACCCGGACCCGGTTCGCCATGGCGAATACGACGCTGGGCATCGCCGCGGTGGGGCAGTTCGCCGCGCCGGTCCTCACGCTGGTCAGCGCGGTCCTGCTCGTTGGCACGAACCTCCGCACGTTCCGGTACGCGTGGCTCCAGGTCCGGAGGCGGAAGTTCGGCTTGCCGGTGCTCTATACCGTCATCGTGGCGGCGACGCTGGCGAGCGGGCAGTTCTTCGCTTCGGCCGTGATGTACTGGTTCTTCACGTTCTGGCACGGGCGGCTTCGCCTCGAGCTGGCGGGCGAGCGCCGGCGGCTGCTGGACGAGTGCTTGCCTCGCCCTAGCTTCACGTGCCTGATCACTCCCGAGGGGAGCGAAGTGCTAGTCCCGGTCGATCGGCTCCGGTCGGGTGATCGGGTCGTCGTGGGCGCCGACGAGACGGTCCCGGCCGACGGCCGGGTGATCGGTGGCGAGGCGATCGTCGACGAGCGGAGCGTGCGCGGGCTCCAGGGGGCCTCGCGGAAGCGGGCGGGAGACGCGGTCCTGGCCGGCTCGACGGTTCTGGCCGGCTCGTTGCGCGTCGAGGTGACGCGGCTGGGCGATCACACGCAGGCTTCGTCAATCGTGCGGGACCTCGTCGCGGCGACGAGCCCCGCGGCCGGCCCGATGTCGCCGACGCTCCGCACCGAGGTCTTCGCCAATCAGGCCGTCGGGCCGACCCTGGCGACGGCCGGCTTCGGCCTGCTCGTCGGGGACCTGACGGCCGTCGGAGCGATCCTCCGGCCCGACTACGCGACCGGCCCCGGCCTGGCGTTCTCCCTGGAGACGCTCCACGATGCCGCCCTCTGCGCCCGACGGGGGATCGTGGTCCGCCAGCCGGATGTCTTCGAGCGACTGGCCGGAGTCGACCTGATCGTGCTCGACGACAACCCCGCCCTCAGCCGGGTCGAGCTGGAGGTCACCGGCGTCCGCGCGCAGGTCCCGGAGACGGAGTTGCTGCGGTACGCCGCCAGCGCCTTCCGACATCTGGCGGACGACCGCGCCACGGCCTTGAACGCCTGCTGCCTCGGCCGACGGATCCACCTCCTCGACCTGGCGCCGGTCGAATTCGGTCAGGGCGTGACGGTCGTGCATGACCGCCATCGAATTCGGGTGTGCGAATGCATGCCGACGGACGATGGGTCGGGTCCGCTGGTCGTCGAGATCGACGGGACGACGGCCGGCGTCATCGAATTCGGGCGATCGACCCGCCCTGCGGCCGCGGCTGCCCTGCACCGCATCCGCGAGGTGGCGCCCGTGCCGGTCGCCCTGGTTTCGAACCGATCCGAGGCCGACGTGGCCGGCCTCGCCTCGCTCCTCGGCGTAGATCTGTACAAGGGCGGTTTCTCGCCGGAAGACACGGCCCGTTTCCTCCGCGCCTGCCGCGATCGCGGACTCCGCACGGCCTTCATCGGGCACTGTCGCCGTCGTGCCGCGGCCGCCGTCGAGGCCGACGTCGCGGTTTCGCTCGTGGCCGAGGCCGATGAGCATGCGGGCGCCTCGCCCGCCCATGCGTCGGTATTGCTCCTGCAACCCCGCGTGGACCTGTTCGCCGACCTCTGGGAGATCGCCCGTCGCCACGAGGGGCGATTGCATGAGGCCCAGAGGTTCGTCCTCCTGCCGAACGTGCTGTGCGTGGCCGGCGCGTTCCTGTTCGGATTCACCGGACTGACCGCCGTGATGATCAGCAACCTCGGGACGTTCAGCCTGTTCAATCGCGCTGTCAGCTCGCTCCGCGAACTGGAGCCGGCCGGCCGCGGGCGGTCGCGGAACGCGGGACGAACTCGATAACGGAATACCTCGGGAGGCCGCCACGTTGGAACGAGAAATGCTCGCTACTCACGATCCCGGCGAGACGAATCTCGGGACCTCGCCACCCGGACCGATCGAGGAACCTGACATGACCGGTGGCCCGATACCGGATGAGACCCGGGCCGCCGACGAATCGACCGTTCGTCGGATCAAGCATCTGCCCAAGGAGGTGGGCGTTATGCTAGTCTCCGTCGGGGCCCTCGGGATCGTCCTGCCCGGCATGCTGGGGACGCCGGCCATCATCGCGGGAGGGCTTGTGCTCTGGCCCGGTACCTTCGGAGGGTTGGAGGACTGGCTCCGCCGACGCAATCCGAGCCTGTATCATCGCGGAATGAAGCAGCTCGGCCGTTTTCTCGATGACCTGGAGCGGCGTTATCCCGAGACGACGAGGAAATCGCCGGTGAATTCGCATCAAACGTCGTGACGGACCCGGCGAATCGACAGCTCGTATCATGGCGTGACAGGAGGCTTCCCTTGGACGGCGCGGAACCGAGATTGGGTGATGGGCCGCCCGTGTCGAAGCTTACGACGGTATCGGGGGATCAGGACGTCGAGAAACCATCCTCTCGCGAGGTTCCCCGGGGGATCGGCGTCATGCTGGTCGTCGCCGGAATCGGCGGGATCTTGCTGCCGGGGCCCGTGGGAACACCGTTGCTGATCCTGGGAGGCTTGATCCTCTATCCCGGGGCCTTCGGGCGGCTGGGAGTCCGCCTGGGGAGGCGATTCCCCAGGGTGCATCACTACAGTATGCGCCAGATCGATCGCTTCCTGGATGACCTCGACCGTCGGTATCCTTTTTCCAAGTGACGTCCCGAGTAGGTCTTGTCCAGCGACGAGGGCGGTGGACGTTCGGCTGCGTGGATGGAGTCGGGCGATGAAGCCGATGAACTGGTTGCTGGTATTCATCCCGATCGCGATCGTACTCGATTGGGTGGGGGCGAACTCGATCCTGGTGTTCTCCACGGCGGCGATGGGGATCGTCCCCCTGGCGGGGTTGATGGGCGATGCGACCGAGGCCCTGGCGGAGTATCTCGGGCCGACGGTGGGCGGGCTCCTGAACGCGACCCTCGGTAATGCCCCCGAGATCATCATCGCGCTCTTCGCCTTGCATCGGGGGCTGGTCGATGTGGTCAAGGCATCGATCACCGGCTCGATCGTGGGCAACCTCCTGTTCGGGCTGGGTGCCTCGATGATCGCCGGGGGGCTGAAGGTCCGGGATCAGAAGTTCGACTCCAATGTCGCCCACATGAACGGGGCGTTGCTGACCCTGGCCTCGTTCGGCCTCATCATCCCGGCGATCTATCGCAATAGCAAGTTCGCCGAGGCCGAGCCCAGTCGGGAGGTCTCGCTGGAGATCTCGGCGATCCTGTTCCTGGTCTATCTGGCGAGCCTCGTCTTCACGCTGGTGACGAATAAGCCGCTCGTTGGCTCGGCGGGCGTGAAGGCCGAGAAGGAGGAGGCCAGCGCCGGGCATTGGAAGCCGCTGGAGACGGAAGAGAAAGTGGGTTGGAGCCGAGGCAAGGCGATCGGCATCCTGTTCGTGGTCACGATCGCCCTGGCGATCATGAGCGAGGTCCTGACCGGCGCGCTGGATCCGGCCGCGGAGAAGATGCACCTCACGCCGCGGTTCGCCGGCGTCTTCCTGCTGGCGATGGTCGGCAATGCCGCGGAGCTGTTCAACGCGATCCGATTCGCCCGCAAGGACAAGATGGACCTGGCGATCGGCATCACGGTCGGGGCCAGCACGCAGGTCGCGCTGCTGGTCGCACCGGTCCTGGTCTTCGCCGGCTTCGTCATGGGTCAGCGGGACATGAACCTGCTGGTCTCCCCTTACGAGATGTGGGCGATCATCATGGCGGTGTATGTCGCGCGCAACCTGATCTACGACGGCAGCTCGAACTGGCTCGAAGGGCTGGTGCTGATCGGGCTCTACTTCATGCTGGGGATCGGCTTCTTCTACCTGCCGGCCTGAATCGGTCCGCCCGGGAGGAGCCTTCGCCTGAGTGAGATCGGAAAATGACCGGGCTATTCTTTGGTATGGGCATTGCGGCTTATACTCGATGTGGCGCCGGGGCGTGTGCGAATGGGATTGGGGCCGCCCGGCTGTGGGATCGTGCATGGGAGGCGGGACTCGGCGTCGGGTCCCTGCGCTCGCCCTATCTCCGACGAAGCGGAACTACGCCAGGGTAATTCGCCGACGCTCCGAGGCCGACTCGCGGTGTGGGCGGATTCTTCACGGGAGTCTCATCATGCCTCGCTCTTGGACGGTTGCAATCGGCTTGTTGATCGGTCTGAATCTGCTGGCGAAGGAGGCCGGCGCGCAGATGATGTACCCGGGGGGTTACGTCGGGTACGGGATGAGCCAGTGGGGTTCCAGCCCGGAGGCCGGCCTCATGGCGGGTCTGGGGGCATACGCGCGAGGGCAGGGGGTCTATGAGCTCGAAAAGGCCAAGGCGGATTCGATCAAGGCCGATACGATGATCAAGTGGAACAAGGCCCTGCGGGCGCGCCAGGCCGCCCTTCGTGCCGACCGGCAGAAGGAGGCCGCCGAGCGTGAGGTCGAGCGGGGGGCACGCCTGGAGCAGAGGCAGGTCGAGGACGGGACGACGCTCAATAATCTGCTCTCCCAGATCTTCGACGCCGACCCGGCCGTCGTGAAGTCGGCCGACGCGAAGGCGCCGCTCAGCCCGGGTGCCATCCGCGAGATCCCGTTCGAGTGGGACTCGGAGGCCATCACGACCTGCATCGACCAGATGACCGGGACCGGCGCGATCCCGCCCCTGCTGATGGACCCGAAGTTCGTCGACCAGAGGGACGCCCTGCGCGCGGCCGTCGAGCCTGCCCTCAAGGAGGACGCCAAGGGGGACGTCTCGCCGGAGACGCGCAAGCGGATCGACCGCGCCGTCGCCGATTTCCGCGCCAAGTTCGTGAAGGACACGGCCGACTATCAGCCGGGCTACCTGGAGGCGCTCGAGTATCTCACCACCCTCGCCAGTCTGAACAAGATGCTCCACGACCCGAGCATGAAGAAGTTCCTGGCCATGGTCGAGGATGGGAAGGAGCGAACCGTCGGCCACCTGATCGCCTTCATGAATGCCTATAACCTCCGTTTCGGTCCGGCCAAGTCCGATCGTCAGGTCGAGATCTATACCCGGCTCGTCCCGATCCTCACCAAGCTCCGCGATGACGTCAACGCCGAGCCAGCGAGACCGATCAGTCTGGACAAGAGCGGCGAAGGGATGAAGTCGGCCGCGAAGGAAGCGTTCAAAGGGATGAAATGGGACGAGCTCCAGGCGCACTCCCGCGATCAATGACGGAGGGTTTTCGGGATCGGGGAAACCTGATCGATCGGCTGGCCGACGGCGGGACCGAGTCGGTCTCCTTCAATCCGTCGGGGCAGGTTTGCGCCTTTGTATGGTGGCGGCTCTCGAGCGGATCAGAGCCGGCCGGGCCGCGCGGTTGATCCGCGACATCAACGCGTTCATTCCCGAGGGCACCCCCTCGGCCGAGAACGAGGCGAGACGGAAGCCGATCGAATCCTTGCCCCCCGAGGCCGAGAGACTGGGCCGGGATCGCGAGGCGATCTTCGACGAGTGGACGCCCGATGGCGGTCGAAGGCTCCTGGTCGCGCAGGTCCATGATTTTTATAATATATGAGGGAACATTAGAGCGATTTAGGACCTATCAGCCGGTCATGCCCAGTGTTTCCGACTGTAGCCGGGGTCTGCGACCCCGGGATCGAAGTCCCGGCCTCACAGAGACCGGCTACAGAGGAGGGAGAGGACCATAACACGTTCTAACGGACCATTCCTTTCCGTGTCAGTTACTGCTGGCCTGTACCGGGCGCTTCTTGAAAGCGGCGAGCAAGGCGAAGGCGAAAGCGAACAAGACCACCCCTCCGACCCATCCGCCCATCACAGGTCGATCGGGGGCAAGGAATCCGATCGCGAATCCGGAGCCGGTGAGGGCTACCGCGAGCGCGGCGAAAGTCTTCATCCCGTAGAGAAAGGTGAAGGGCAGATAGTGGGCACCGACGATGACCAGGCACGCCGGATAGAACCAGCCCGGCCGATAAAGTGCGACGGCGCCCGCCACGGGGAGGACCAGAGGTACGGTGAATGCAATCTGCATCGCCAGAGCACCCAAGGGGTTCTCGCGATCGAGCACCGCCTGACGACCGGTCAGGTGAAGCAGCGCTTGTGTCAGGGGGAAGATCGCCGCTCCGCCGATGGCCAACGCCCAGAAACCCGTCTTTGGGTCGATCCATGTGGCGATCGCCGCCGATGAAAACCAGATCATGGCCGACACGAGTTGACCGACGAACCCACCGAGATAGACGGTTCGCACTTCGCGCTGTGCGTCGGATATGAGCAATTCTCAACCTCCGGTTCCCGCGAGGAACCCCGGGATCAGGATCGAGCTTCGACATTCGAGAAGAGAGTACCTGGTGCCTTTCGGGGGCAACGCAACATCAGCCGTCGTCTCCCCCGTACTCGGATCGGACTTTGCCCAGCTCGGAAACGAGGTCGGTCTCCATCCGCTGAAGCGTGCGGAACAGCTCGTCAAACGGCTCCGAGATGATGGTCGATCGAAGCGGGAGGAGTGCGCCGCGGGCGAACGCGGCACCGCGAAGGGCCCGCTTGAGTTGCACGACGCGCAGCCCGCAAGACTCGGGATCGTGCTCAGGATCAGACAGGGACTGCGCCAGGCCGCCCAACACCTCGGCGGCGCCTTGATAAATCAAGGTCAGCGAAGGACTCGATCGCGGGCCGTCCTCTGGAAACGTCGTAGAGATCTGCTCGAGGAGGTCGATTGCCTTCTGTAGGAGGGGATGGGAAGTCTCTTCTTCGGCCTCGAACGGACCGTCGTCCGCTTCCACGATATCAGCATCCCAATCCGTAAGCGATTCGACGAACGGGGGATGCTCGTCGTCGCGCCAGGGCTCGCCGGATCGCTCAGTTTCATCATCGGGGGGGGCCGGGAGGATGTCCCGCAGCGCTTCTCGGATCGCCGTCGCATCGTCGAGACCACGGCTGCGTCGCTCGTCGATAGCGCGGTGGATTCGTTCCTGCTGGCGGCGATTCGACTTCGAGAGTTCGTCCCATAGCTTTTCCATCGCTTCCGGATCCGCTACGCCGCCGAGGTCATCATGATCACCGAACTCGATTGGGGGATGCTCCGCCGGGCGGTGGAGGATTCGATGGACTTGCGCCGCGACACGCTCGACATGCCGGAGCAAGATGTTCGGATCTTCTGCCGCCTCGCGAGTGATCCCGTGGCGACGGAGCCCCTCGGCCAGACTATCGATGGCTCTCTGGGTGAAATCGCGTTTTCGAACCAACTCGGCGAGGTCACGCGTCACCCAGTAGCCGCCCTCGTCGGACACCTCCAGGTCGGGCAGGAATACGCGTTTGAGGGATGTGAGAATCTCGACGAGCGCCACATGGCTTTCGACGGATCCGAACTGGGTCTTGACGAAGCACCAGGGAGGTTCCTTGAGGAGACCTTCTTCCGCATCTTCGATGTCGGTCAAGCCGATGAGCCATCCCTCGAGAGACAGGAGCAGACTGGTCGATTCCTGCCCCGGCGCGATACCGAGGATGACGCCCCTCACCATACGATCGGGACGGTCATCGGCCCAGCTCCGCCAGATCTGAGCCATGGCACCGATCTCAAGGGCGCAGTCGATCAGGCGATCCTCGAAATCCTCGATCCGCGCGAGATCGGCAATCCGTCCGCGGTACGCAATCGTGATGCCCATGTTAGTGGAGTTCCCTTGGCTCAGGCGAACGGCGACTGGGATCGCCGCCAAAGATCACCGGTTCCTTCCTTCGCGACTCCGTCGCGATGGAATGGGTCACCGGTCGAGGAATTCCCGTCGGGCGTCCTAAGGCTGTCGGGCGACCAGATCGACGACGGCTACCTGGCCATACCCGCTGCTGTCGATCTCGATGGGAGCCGACTCGCCGGCCTGCGCGCTGTATCGAATCACATCGGTGTAGCGGGCCGACCTACCTCGCCCGGCTGGTCCCGTCCAGACCTCGATGTGCGTGTCTGGGCCCTTGAGACGAACGATGATGTAGACCGGAATGCCGGCCGCCGCGTACCTGCGCCACTTTCGACCGCGATCACGGTGGTAGGTCGTGTCGGAGACCTCCGCCAGCAGGGCGACGTCGCGAGGTCGCGGGTGCCGGGCGGCGTAGATCATGTCGCTTCCACGCAGGACCGCGATGTCCGGCTTGGGTGCCCAGTAGCGACCGATCAAGACGGGCTTTTCTTCCCGGATGGTCCAGTCGGCTCGAGGAAGCATGATCCGCAGTCCCTCGTGAAGCCTTCCTACGGCGAAAGTGTGCGGTGGCAGGTCGGTCATCGCGTAAATTTTCCCCGCGACCAGCTCGACCTTCTGGTCGTCAAAGATGCCGGCTGCCAGCATTCGCCGAAATTGACGGATGTCGAATTGGTAGCTTCGTTCCGCGTTCGTGACGAGTCCAGTCATTGTGTGAACCCTCCATACTCAAGGTAGCGGAATGCGATTTCTTGAGCAAGCGAGCCACCCAAGGCGAGGGGAAACCTACAACATGGCAACGGCTAAATAGATCCCCGTCATGGGGAAACCGAATCGAAGAGTCGCCGGACGGAGCCCGCTCCAACAGGGGCCCGACTCAGAGGGGTCTTTGTAGGAGGCGGCTCCGTCCGCCGATCCTCGCTTTCCCCTTTGCGTGGACTTCTTTAGGGCCCGCACGGAACGCCAATTGAACTCGCGGTACACTCCTGTGCCTGCCATTGATGAAGGTCGTCATGAATCTCCGCTCGCGCTCGCGCCGCGCCCGATTCTCGGCGGCGGTTCGTTTGTGTCTCAGCTTGGCGGCTTTGCGTTTTTTCTTCGACTTCGACATCGTTTCCACCATTCCCGGCCATCATTCTTCGGGATACTGTGGCGGGGACTTGCCCACTCGCTTGATGACGCGCGGGTAGTCGACGGTCGGGATGGCTTTCTCGATCCGCTCGACCTGGAGCTGATGAAACCAGTCGTCGCCGAAGTCGAACCAGTAGCCGAAGACACGCTCGGGCTCTAGCTTCAGGTCGTCCAGCTTCGTCGTACGGGCATCTCCATCTCCTTTTTTCCTGCTCTTCGGGTTGGCGATCCCGTAGTTGGGCCCGTCGGGATCGAACGGACGTTTGCCGAACTGGAACTCGTACAAGTGCTGTTCCCAACGGTCGTACGCCTGGAAGATGGCCTCATGCAGTTGTTCGAGCGTCTGGTCGCCGCGGATCTCGATCACGCGGCTGATTTGCTTCTTGGCGAACTTCTCACTGATAGGCCCGCCCACCAAGAAGACCGAGAGCACGTACAAGTTCGTCGGGGGCATACCCGGGTTCTCGGCAACCCGACTCGGCTTCTTGTCCGGCTGCGCCGGGGTCTTCGCCGCCTTGCGGCTGTTCCACGGCGGAATCTCGTCTTCCGGGACCAGGATCTCGAGCGCACGGGCCTGGCCAGGCCGCCGCAGGATCAGCCCTTTTTTCTCCAGCGTCTTCACCATCTGATTCACCGAAGGCGGTGAGACGAGCAACGCCTCGCCGATCTCGGATTCGGCGGGTGGATATCCGTGCAAGGCGGTATAGGCGTGGATGAATGCCAGGTATCGGCCTTGAGTGGGAGTGAAGTTGGCCATGATGTCTCTTCCGTTTACGCTCGAAAGACGCATAGTATTCTGAGAGATGATAACGATTCTCCACGCGATGAAGAGATAGCAAAAGCCGAACCTCGAGTGGCGCGCTCAGGTTGTGGGGGATTGTCCGATTGGGTGGGGGAAAGATTAGTGTCGACTGACAGCCGCACGACGCACGAATTGACGATCACCCCGCAAGGGCATCTCCTGGTCCGAGAAACGCCGCTGGAGACTCCGGGGCCGAAGCTCTCGAAGGCGATGCTCGAGGCGTACTCCGAGAGTGCGGCCCGCGGGATGCTCTACTCCGCGACCGAAGAGCTGGAGATGGTGCTGCCGTCGTCGTTCGAGTTCGCGCGCTCGATCGCCCGGCTCTATCTCACGAACCTTTGCAAGGCCGCGACGGGACAGCCCGGCGAATCGATCCCGGAACTCCCGCCTCCCGAAGCCGATCTCGAACCGGTGATGCGGCAGGCGCCTCCGATGATCGGGCTGGAGTATCTGACGACGGAGGTCCTTTCCGATTGGTGGCGAGACCTCGATTCGCTCACGCGGAGCGAGGTCGGCAAGCACCCGGGCGGGGCGCAAGGCTATCTGCGGGAGCGCAACCCCCAGTGGCGTTTCGTCGGCCGCGTGGCGTTCCACCTGGCCGAGAACAAGCGGGACCCCGACTACCCGTTCGCGTTCCTGGCCACGTTTGCCAACGGTCTGACCCCGCAGGGTAAGGTGAGGCACGAACCGCTCGGCCGGGCGCTCCAGCAGTATGCCGGGGAGCAGAACCGCGAGGCGATGCTGAATCTCCTGCTTCCGATTTCCAAGGCCGCCGAAACCTCGGAATTGATCCGGCAGCTCGTCGATTCCGGGCAGATTTACCACCCCCTCGCGTGGACGCCGGGCCAGGCCTACGAGTTCATCAAGGCGATACCCCTCTTCGAGTCGAGCGGCTTGATCGTCCGGCTGCCAGACTGGTGGAACGCCCGGAAGCCGCCCCGGCCCATGGTCAGCGTGAAGGTCGACACGAAGAATTCGGCAGGTATCGGGATCGATGCGATGATGCGGTTTTCCGTCGGCGTGAGCCTCGAAGGAGAGACGCTCAGCCCTGATGAGATCGATCGGTTGCTCGAATCCAGCGGGGGCCTGGTCCCCTTGAAGGGTAAGTGGGTCGAAGTCGACCCGGAGAAGCTGAAGCAAGCGCTGGAGCACTGGAAAGGAGTCGAGAAGGACGTTCGCAGGGAGGGGATCTCGTTCTTCGAAGGGATGCGACTCCTTTCTGGGGCGAATCTGGCCAGGGGTGACGAGGAGAGAAACCAGCCGGCGATCCGCGAATGGTCGGGCCTGACCGCCGGCCCGGAATTCGATGCGGTCCTCAAGGGCCTGCGTTCTCCCGAGGCCCGGCAGGAGGCGGCCCCTCCCGATTTGAAGGCCGAGCTTCGCCCCTACCAGCAGACGGGCTACGCCTGGTTACGATTCATCGTTCGCCTGGGACTGGGAGGCTGCCTGGCCGACGATATGGGTCTTGGCAAGACCGTCCAGGTGATCTCGCTGCTACTGGATCTGAAGCGAGACAAGCGGAAAAACGCGAGCCTGCTCGTCGTGCCCGCGTCGCTGATCGCGAACTGGAAATCGGAGCTGGCGAAGTTCGCGCCGAGCTTGTCCTTCTCGGTGGTCCATCCCTCGGAAGCCAACGGCGGTGAGATCGGGCTCGCCGATGCCGACTCCTACGATTTGATCATCACCACCTATGGCATGCTCGTCCGCGCGGGATGGATGAAGCAGCATCGCTGGCGGCTGGCGATCCTCGACGAAGCCCAGGCGATCAAGAACTCCGGCACGAAGCAGACCCGGGCCGCGAAGGAATTGACCGCCGGCAGTCGGATCGCCATGACCGGCACGCCCGTCGAGAATCGGCTTTCCGACCTCTGGTCGCTCTTCGATTTCCTGGACCCCGGACTGCTAGGATCGGCCAAGGAATTCAGCTCGTTCGTGAAGCGGTTGCAGAACGCCGAACCTCCTTCGTTCGAACCGCTGCGGATTCTCGTGCGGCCCTACATCCTGCGTCGGTTGAAGACCGACAAGCGGGTCATCTCCGACTTGCCGGATAAGACGGAGGTGAAGGCCTATTGCTCGCTGAGCAAGTACCAGGCAGCCCTCTATCAGAAGGCTGTTGAGGATCTCGCCGAACAGTTGGAGTTGAGCGATGGAATCCAACGGCGGGGGATCGTCCTGGCCCAGTTGATGCGTCTCAAGCAGATTTGCAATCATCCCGCCCAGTTGGCCGGCACGAACGACTATGCCGCCGACCGGAGCGGCAAGTTTCGCCGGCTGGCTGAGATTGCCGAGGAGATCGCGTCCCGGCAGGAAAAGGTCCTCGTCTTCACGCAATTCCGAGAGATCACCGACCCGCTGGCCGATTTCCTTGCGACGCTCTTCGGTCGATCCGGATTGGTGCTCCACGGCGGGACGAGCGTCAAGAAGCGGAAGGAGTACGTGGATCAGTTTCAACGAGAGGACGGGCCGCCTTTCTTCGTGTTGTCGCTGAAAGCGGGCGGCACCGGGCTGAACCTGACCGCGGCCTCGCACGTCATCCATTTCGACCGATGGTGGAACCCGGCCATCGAGAATCAGGCGACCGACCGCGCCTTCCGGATCGGCCAGAAGAAGAACGTCCTGGTTCATAAGTTCATCTGCCGGGGGACCGTCGAGGAACGGATCGATGACATGATTGCCCGGAAGAGCCAGGTCGCGGTCGAAGCGATCGGCGGAGGTGACTCGGGCGAAGTCTTGCTGACCGAAATGGACAACGATACGTTATTGGAATTCGTGAAGCTGGATCTGCACCAGGCAACAGCCGAGTGATGGGACGTGGGAAAGGCAGCACACTCCGATGGGCAGGTACGACGACGACTATTATGGATGGAAGCCTTATGTTCCCGTGGCCCAACGGCGCGCCCAGGCCGCGAGGGAAGTCGCCAAACGGGCCAAGCAGGGGCTGAAAGGTTCCCCGGTTCAGATTCAAGGCCGGACCATCGCCTCGACCTTCTGGGGCAAGGCGTGGTGTACGAACCTCGAGGGCTACAGCGACTTCGCAAACCGCATCCCGCGAGGACGGACCTACGTCCGCAATGGTTCGGTCGTGCATCTGGAGATCGGCAAGGGGCGGATCAAGGCCCTCGTGAGTGGGTCGGAACTCTACGAGGTCCAGATCGACATCGCCGAGCTGCCGAAGCCGGACTGGACGGCCCTGAAGAAACAGTGTGGGGGCCAGATCGGCTCGCTCGTCGAACTGCTTCAAGGGAAGCTGTCGAAGGGGGTGATGGAGGTGGTGACGGACCGGAATCATGGGCTCTTTCCGAAGCCCAAAGAGATCAAGATGCGATGCAGTTGCCCCGATTATGCGGGGATGTGCAAGCATCTGGCCGCGGTGATGTACGGGGTCGGAAACCGCCTCGATTCCGCGCCGGAGTTGCTGTTCACGCTCCGGGGCGTGGATCACAGGGAACTGATCGAACAGGCGATCCCCTCGGCCCCGATCAAGACCGCGAGCGTCGCGCACACGATCGCGACGGGCGACCTGGGAGCCATCTTCGACATCGAGATCGGCGACGCCCCGGTGTCGAAAGCCGACACCAAGATCCACGACGAGCTGGCACCGAAGAAAGCCGCAAAGAAGGCGGCGGCCCCGAAGGGAGCAAGAGCCCCGGCCGTGAAGGAAGCCGCGAAGCAAGCCGCGGCCCCGAAGACAGCGAAGGCCCCGGCCGTGAAGAAGGCGGCAGCACCCAAAGGGAAGAAAGCTCCGGCCGTGAAGAAGACCACCTCCCCGAAGGGGGCAAAAGCGCCGTCTGCTCCGAAGAAGAGGTAGATTGGGCGTGTCGGTCATAATCCGCAGGATCGATACCGGTTTTCCGACCCGGACGGAACATCCTGATAGGAGGGCTTGCGGCGACTGGGTATAATATGTCGGTCGATTCGAGCGTCGCCACTGCGGCTGTCCCCTGGTCTTCTGGCTCCCGGAGGTAACCTCCATGGTCAACTTCGCGTCCGAAACGAACCACGATCCGATCCCTCCGGTGGCCGGCACGCTGCAAGTCGTCAGGCAAGCCGCCCGGGACGGCGCCTCGGATGCCCAGGAGGCGGCCGCGCGCACCTGGGAGACGACGAGCCTGTTCGTGTCCCGGCTGGTCTACACCACGTGCTATACGGTCTCGTACGGCGTGATCTTTCCCGCCGCGTTGATCGCGCGGGCGATCCCGCGGGATAACGTGGCCGTCCAGGGCTTGATCGACGGCGCCCATGCGGCGAAGCAGAAGGTCGAGCAACTCCAGGGTTCCTCGATGGAGAGCCCGAGCCTCGCGCCGGCACCGGCCATCTGAACGATTTCCCGAGGGGAGCACAGTGTGGACCCGGCGTCGCTCGACCAGGACGATTTCACGAGATATTTCCACCCGCGCGAGAGCGAGTCGGATTTGCGCGTCCTGGAGATTCAGCTCGATGAGCGAGCAGGATCGATCCGGGTCCGCGATCCCCGGCTATTCCACGTCGGCGGGCGCGGGTTCTGTCGGCGGCTCGTCGAGGCCGCGGCTCGCCGGCCGGGGGTCCGCAAGGCGGAGATCGACCCGGAATCGGCCTCTTGCCGGGGCTCCGCTCCCGCGGCCCTTCAGGCCGCTGGAGAGGTGCAGGCGCCGAGGCCCCCGGATTTCACCCGGGGCTTTATTCCTAACGGCCCTTCAGGCCGATTGAAGGACCGCACACCACCTTGGTGTATCGCGTGATCATCGCAAGCGTCAAGCGCTCAAATGACGGAGGATCGTGCTTGCCACCGGTCGTATGATGCTGGGGCCTTGGGCTGCCGAGGACCGCGGGGGGGCGCCGGCAGCCGGTCGTGACGTCGACTCGAGGTCCTTGCCGTGATCGTGCTGTTGTTGGCCCTGTCTGCCGTGGTGATCTGGCTCGCGCCGGCACAGGCTCCGCCGGTCCTGGTAGTGGTCCTGTCGAGTACGGCGTGGCCGTGGCATCGGGCCTGGAGGTCGGCGAGCGGGACGGCCCTCCGGCCGGCCCTGATCTGGGTGGCGCTGGCGGTCGTCTCGTCGATCGCCGCGCAGGTGGCCGGCTGGGGCGAACCGTTCGCGGCCGGCCGGCCGATGTCGGGCCGGTTGACGTATTTCGCCGTGCTCGCGGTCCTGGCCGCGCTGACCTCGGTGCTCAACGCCCGTTCGCCCGGGGGAGGCGTCTGGGCCGGCTTGATGGCCGTGCTGGTCGTGGTCTTCCTGATCCCCTGGCTGGAAGGTCCGTGGCGGCTCCGGCGGGCCCGGGGGCTGGGGCAGCTCCACCTCGATGCGCCCTGGACCATCTTCTACGGGCTGCTGGTCCTCGTCGGCGTCACCAATTATCTGCCGACGCGGTGCGGGGCCGCGGCCGGCTGGCTGGCGCTCGGCTTTGTTCTGGAATACGTCGGGCTGACGCGCGACGATTGGCCAGCGGAGCGTCGGGGGATGCTCTGGTCGTGGGTGTCCTGGACGATGGCCGCGAGCTTGTGGGCGGCGTATCGGGGTGCCGGACGCGGCCCGTCGGCTCGCACGAGGCTCGAAGCGCTCTGGTTCTGGTTCCGGGATTCCTGGGGCGTTGTCTGGGCACTCCGGATCCAGGAGCGACTCAATCGCACCGCCGAGCTGAAGCAATGGCCCGTCCGTCTGAGCTGGTTCGGGCTGGTCCCGGCCGATCCGTCCTCGGCCGCCGGTCCGGTGGTGGACCCGCCGGAGGCCGAGGCGGCTTTCCGGGGCCTGATCCGTCGCTTCGTCCGGGGAGATCGTCTCGACGAAGTCCTCGGCCAATCGTCGATCGCGACGTCTTGCGGCGAAGACGATCCGGGACGATCATAGCAAACGGGTTGCGATGAGATTGTCAACGAGCGTCTTGGTGGTGGTCGGCTCGATGCGGAGGGAAGATCTCGTGGATCGCCGGCCGGACGAAGCGACGCGGGCCCTGGTTGTTCTGGCCGTCCTGGCCGTGATCGGGGCTCTGTCGCTCCTGAAGACGATCTTGATCCCGGTCGCCGTGGCGGTGGTCTTGACCTGCATGCTCGCGCCGCTGGCCCGGTTCGTGCGCAGACACTTCCGCTACGGTCCGCTCGGGGCGCTGCTGGTGTTCCTGCTGCTGGTGCTCGGGGGCCTTTACGTGGCGAGCCTCACGGCCGAGAGCCTGGTGCGGGCGACGTACACGCTCCCCTCGGAAATCGAGCGGCTGGCCGGGCAGGTGAGCGGCCGGATCGCCGAGCTGGTCCGCGACAAGCCGTACCTCCGGGCCGTCTTGCCCGAGCCGGGCACCATCGACCGGCTCGGCGACACCAACCGCGCGCTGCTGATCGACAAGCTGAGCTACGGGATGAGCGATTTCACGGCGTGGGTCGTCCAGGGATTCATCGTGCTGGTGCTTGTCATCTTCCTGCTGATCGAGAGCGAGATGCTGACGGTCAAGTTGGTGCGGTTCTTCGCCAAGACGCCCGCCGAGGTGCACGCCGCCGATGAGGTCCTGACGGAGATCACGCACAAGATCCGGGCTTACCTGGTTGCCCGGACGCTGCTCAACGCCGGCCTGGGCCTGGTCCTGGCGCTGGGCCTGTTGGCGCTCAACGTCCATTTCGCGTTCATCCTGGGGATCGTGGCGGCGTTGACGAATTTCATCCCCTACATCGGCCAGATGGCCGGCGGTGCCCTGCCGACCCTGATCGCTCTGGGCCAGACCGGATCGATGGGCGACGCCCTGCTCGTGGCCGCCATGTACCTCGCCGTGCTCGGGGTCGAGGAATACGTGATCACGCCGATGGTGATGGGCCGATCGCTCGACCTGAACGGGACGACCATCCTGATCGCCTGCCTCTTCTGGGGGTATCTCTGGGGCCTCGTCGGCCTGGTGCTGGCGATGCCCATCACGGTCAGCCTGAAGGTCGTCTTCCAGACCGTCCCCGAGTTGAATCGCTGGGCGGAGCTGATGTCGCTCGACTGGCAGTCGCCCCGATCGGCCCCGACCCCGGCCGAGTCGGGGCCGGTGTCCGCAGCCGAGGCGGGCGATGCCGTGTCCGGGGAGATCGACCGGCCTCGCGAATCCCACCCAGTGAGTCCTGCTGAGACCGCGGGATAAGGGGCTGTGGGAAAGAAGGGGGCCGATTCCGCACGGGCGTCGCGTCTGGAGGAGGCCGGTCGATTCAAAGGGTCCGACCTCTTCTCGGTCCCCAAAAGGGTCCTGATCCCATTGACAGATCCTGAGTCGTTTCCGGCTTCGAGCGACTTTCTGCTTTCCCGAACTCGGCTGACGCTATGCACTCTCTATCTACTCGGCTTGGGCTCGGAATGGTACTTGGGATGTGATCTTGGATGGGGCGTTGGCTTGGGATGGGGAGCGGATTTCGAGTGATTCGTCTTGTGCCCGCCCTTGGTTCCGTCGGGTGTGGACTCGGATACGACGAGCTGCACGACCTCGAACGTGCCGGTGACTGACGGGCCGTGGATGCCAGGGACCTCTGTGATCCAGAGGCTGCCGTCAGGGCCCGCCGTCATGCCAGACCGAGGGCGAGCTCCGCGCCTGGCTTCGGCGGATCCTGGAATGCAGGCTGTCGAATCTCCGACGCTCGTATCTGGCGACCGAGAAGCGAAGCGTCCATCGTGAAGTGGCCATCGAGACGTTGCTGGCCGGATCGAACGAGAAGGGCGATGTCCTGGCAAGCCCGCAGCCGTCGCCGAGCAACCACGCAGTGCGGACCGAGTTGGCCCAGGCCCTCGAGCGGGCGCGGGCGCGGTTGCCGGAGCATTACCGTCGGGTGATCGCCTGGCGTCCTCACGAAGAGCTTTCGTGGGAGGAGATCGGCTGGCGGATGCAGTGCACGCCCGAGGCATCACGCAAGGTCTGGAGCCGGGCCTTCGAGCAATTGCGGCGGGAACTCGCGGAGCACGGGCCGTTTCCATGAGGTACGATGGGGGCCGCGAGCCGTAGGATCCGCTGGCCACTCGTCCACGATCGCGGTAGAATGGGCTTGAAGGACAGGACGATATCGACCGCGATGATCGGATTCCGGCGGTCCGGGGTAGGGGTTGGAACAGGTCGAGATCGTGGTTCCCATCGAGAGGACGGAACACTCATGGCCACAGTTTCCAGTCTTCTTCGCATCGGACCGGCCGATCACGGCCGCGCGATGACTCTCGAGGAGTTCCGGGAGGCCGAGGAGACGGAAGGATACCGTTACGAACTCGCGCGAGGAGTGCTCGAAGTGGGCGAAGTTCCGAATGATCCGCACGGCGATGTCGTTTGGAACCTCTATCGCGCCGTAGCTCGCTACGACATGCAACACCCGGGCGTCGTCCGTCGATGCGGCGGCGGCAACGAGTTCCGGATCTGGCTCCCTGGCATGATCTCGGGGCGCAACCCCGACCTGGGCGTCATCCTGCACGGAGCCCCTAAGGATTGGCGCGGTCGGAGGATTCCCTCGCTGGCCGCCGAGGTCGTCTCAAGCCGGAGCGTCCAGCGCGATTTTGTGACCAAGCGCGAGGAGTACCTGGCCTACGGCCTCCAGGAATACTGGATCGTCGACCCCTTGAAACGACAGGTCACCGTCCTGACGCGCCGGGGCGATACCTGGAATGAAGCCGTCTTCCGTGACGACCAGGTCATCGCCAGCCTGGTCCTGCCCGGCTTCGCCACGACCGTCGCCGAACTCTGGGCCGAGGTCGAGGAGGACCATGAGGACGACGAGGCCGATCCTGGGGCGAATGGTGAGTGATCGGGAACGGGTCGATCACGACAAGGACCCGCGTTACCTGGGTCGATTTCATGAGTGGGGCAGGCAGCGAGCATCCGGAAGAACGGCTGGCCGAAGCACTGGCCGCCTAAAATCTACGTCATGGCGTCCGGGAATACATCGTCTGGCGCGTGCTGGATGGTGAGATCGACTGGTTCGTGAATCGCGAAGGTGTTTACTTACGACTATCTCCCGGCCCCGACGATATCGTGCGTAGCACGGTGTATCCCGGGCTGTGGCTCGATCCGGGCGCGCTGGTGAGGGGAGACCTGCTGGCAGCTTTTGCCGTCCTCCAGCGGGGCCTGAAATCACCCGGGCATGCCGACTTCGTGGCACGTCTGGAGTCTGACCGCATCGCATGAATTCCGGGGTCGTAGTACGGGAAATCCTCCTCTTTCGGACGGGATCGTCATGAGCCCAAACGCGATCGACACGAACGCCCCTCCGGTCCTCAGTCCGGAATCGGCGGGGATGCTGATGTCGCCCGAGGAATTCGATGCGGTCACCGAATATGATCGCGGAGTTCGCTACGAACTGATCCGAGGAGTTCTCGTCGTGACACCGATTCCCTCCGAGGGCGAAGCCGCGCCTAATGACGAACTCGGCGCGATGCTCAGGCAGTATCAGCGAGAACATCCCCAGGGGCCGGCCTTTGATGAGACACTCCCCGAGCGGTATGTACGCACCTCGATCGGACGCCGTCGAGCTGATCGGGTGATTTGGGTGGGACTCGGCCATCGGCCCGATCCGGCCGTGGACGTCCCCGCAATCGTTGCCGAGTTCGTCTCGGGGTCACGACGGGATTGGCGCCGCGATTATGAGGAAAAGCGGCGAGAATACCGGGAGGCCGGGGTCGTCGAGTATTGGACGCCGATTTCCGCGGAGGGGAAAACTGACTGACATTCTGATCGGCCAGGACCGTGATCTGTAGGGGATTGCCCCGGTCGTTGTCAGTCGGTTTCCCGCCTTCGGTTCCGTCGCACGTCAGGTACAGAATGGGTGAGGTCGTGGTGACCAGGGCGATTCTCCCACGATTTCGCCGCGATTCCCTGGGATTGACCGCCAGCGGCGAGTAATCTGACCCCTCGGCTTGTCTCAGAAAACCGACTGACAACCCGAGGGAGCACTGGTGATGGACGACACCCCCTACCGCGAATTCTTCGCCCGGCCCACGCATCCGTATCATCGCCGCTACGAGGCCCTCCGTGCCGTGTTCCTCGACGGCCGCTCGCAGAAGGATGTCGCCGAGCACTTCGGCTACCGCTCCAGCACACTGCGGCAGTTGATCTATGAGTTTCGACGAGATCACCGCGACTCCGGCGAGGCCTCCCCCTTTTTCGAGAACCCCAGTGCGGACGCCCGGCTACCTCGAGCACCGCGGCGCCGTCGCGGGTGACCGAGGCTTCCCGGCACGAGACGCCCGCGGTGGCCGACCGCCAGCAACTGGTCTTGTCCGTCGCCGATCCGTTGCGGCTGAAGACGCGCTCCGCGGGGTTGTTCCTCTTCCTGCCGCTGTTGGCGCGCCTGGGGTTCGATGAACTGGTCCGCGCCGCCGGCTATGCGGGGTCACGGATGGTCCCCGCTGACGCCGCAGTGCTCAGCCTCCTGACGCTGAAACTCTTGGACAAGGAGCGACGCAGCCACATCGATGACTTCAATTTCGAGGAGGCGCTGGGACTCTTCGCCGGATTGAACATCCTGCCCAAGAAGAGCTTCGCCTCCGATTACTCCTATCGCGCGGAGCCCGACCAGCAGCGGCGGCTCTTGGCGGGCTGGGTGAAGCGACTGGCGCCGGTGCTGATGCCCGGGGCCAACGCATTCGCTTTGGATTTCCATCCCATCCCCTACCGCGGAGACGAGGCCGTATTGGAGAACCACTACATCCCCGGCCTGGGCGAGGCCCACGCCAGCGTCCAGTCGTTCTTCGCCCAGGAGCACGAGAGCCGGGTGCTCTGTTATGCCAACGCCAACTTGACGCGCGACGAGCAGCCCGGTGAAATCCTGCGGTTCGTCGAGTTCTGGCACGACCTGACGGGGCATGACCCAGAATGGTTGTACTTCGACTCGAAGGTAACGACCTATGCGGAGCTGTCACGCCTGAACCAACGGGGCGTCCACTTCGTCACCATCCGCCGTCGCGGGCCGCGCCTGGTCCAGAAGATCCTCGAGCGGCCGGCGGGCGATTGGACCGGGGCCGTCATCGACATTCCCAAGCGCCGTCAAAAGCGCATCCGGTACCTGGAGCAGCCGGTCCGATTGCCCGACTACGAGGGTGCACTGCGACAAATCGCGGTAACCGGCCTGGGGCGAGAGGAGCCGACGTTGTTCCTGACGAATCACTTCGAGGCACGGCCGCGCGACCTGATCATGAACTACGCGCGGCGGAACCGGATCGAGGACGGCCTGGGCACGAACGTGAACTTCTTCCACCTGGATTGCCTGTCCAGCGAGGTGCGGTTGAATGTGGATCTGGACGTGGCGTTGACCGTAATCGCCCACGGCTGTTACCGTTGGTTGGCCGGCCGATTGAAGGGTTTCGACAAGGCCAAGCCGAAGCAACTGTATCGCAAGTTCGTGGAGACCGGCGGAGCAATCGAGGTGGCGCCGGACCGCAAGCTGCGGGTCCGCTTCGACCGCCTCAGCCATAACCCAATCCTGCGCGAAGCCGCCCTCGACCGCGACGGCCCGCCGATCCCCTGGCTGGATGGCTACCGCCTCGAGTTCCACTACCGATGATGCCGGCCGCGTCGCCCGGCGACTCGAAAAATGTCAGTCGATTTCCCCTCCGCGGAAATCGGCGATCAACATTGCCCGCTTGCTCGACTTCGAGGACGGTATGGTCCGTTTCCGTTACAAGGACTATGCCCACGGGAATCGCAAGCGGGTCATGACGCTGACGGCGCTGAAGTTTGTCCGGCGGCTGTTGATGCACGTACTGCCGACGGGGTTCATGCTAATCCGCCATTACGGCATCCTGGCCAACCGCCATCGGCACGAGAAGCTGAGCTTGTGCCGCCGGTTGTTGGGGTCCGCTACGGCGACCGAAGCGGAGTTGTCCGAGGAGACGAAGGAGACCCGAGAAAGTCCGTCGTCGATCACTCCGACCCGAGTGTGCCCGGTCTGTGGTGCGGGGCAAATGATCGTGATCCAGGAACTGCCGCCGATGCCGGCCGGTCAGGAGGCTCATGAGGGGACAAGGGCTCGGGCGGTCTTCGACAGTTCGTACTCGGGAAAGGAGGAAGCCGTCATCTTTGGGTCCCCAGAAGACCGTCGTGAGAGGCGGGGCGGGGAATCCCCGTGCCGAGTGGGAAAAACCTGGCGAAAGCGTCCGAAAACGGGCTATCGAGAGCGATTGTGAAACGAACGTTGGGAGGGTAAAACCCGGGGGAAGCTTTTGCGAAGGGGCTCAGGGTCGGCGAAGACCCTTCAAAAGCGAGCCCGGTGGGCGATAGAAATACCAAAGGGGAAGCGCCCACCACGAAACGGCTCAGTTCAACGGGATTGTATCCGGAGGGCCGGCATCGGCTTGGGCGAAGCCATCGCGCGCGGCGGCCCTCCGGATACAACCTTCTTCATTGCTCACTTCCACCAGCCAATCGTTCGGCAGGTCGGTGCCCCACTGGCAGTAAACCAAACGGCCGTTTTCTTTACCGCCGTCGCCCGCCGAGGCGGAGGGCGGTTTTCCTCGGATTTCCGCGTTAAGAAATCCCGTAAAGAAATCAAAGTCAAGAAACGAAGCCCGGCGGCGGGTTTCTTGCTGATGCTTCGCCTTGCCAAAGCCAGGATTGCCAAATCCACCGAAATGGCCTATAATATCTTTTATAACATCCAACGGTAGCGTCATTTACGTCTACCCACGACCGAACGGACGTAATGCATGACCCATAGCGATTTCCATCATCTCCTGACCAGCGTCAACTCCCTGTCGCCGGAGCAGGTGCGGCAGCTTCGCCAGCAGCTCGACAAACAGCTCGCCCAGCCGAAGAAGCCTACGGCTCCGATGCCCGGCAAAGCCGCCAAACGCACCAAGGCTGTTCCGCAGCAAGCTAAGAAGCCGCTGACGGCCGAAGAGTTCAATCAGCAATTGTTCGCGGCGGGCCGCATTGCTTCGCTGCCCGATCCTGCCCTCGACATCGACGACGACGATCCCGACGATGCGCCGGTTCCCATCAGGGGAGAGCCGCTGTCGGAAACCATCCTCCGTGAGCGGCGCTGAGGTGGCGACCGCCTACTTCGTCGATTCCAGCGCCCTGGTCAAACGCTTTGTCGTGGAAACCGGCACGGCCTGGGTACGCGGCATCACGCGCCGCAGGGCATCCACGCATATCTACATTTCGCTCATCACCGCCGTCGAGGTGACTTCAGCCGTCGCCCGCCGCCGGGGCGTGACGCTTCCAGCGGCGCGGGCATCCTCGATTCTCTCGCGGTTCCGCAAGCATCTGGCCGGGCGATACCTCCCCTCGGAGATCACGCCCGCCCTGGTGAACGACGCCATGAAACTGGCAAATACGCACCGACTTCGCGCCTACGACGCCGTGCTGTTGGCAACCGCGCTCGACCTACACAAGGATTGGTCCGCCAACCGTCTGGGCGCGTTCGTGTTCATTTCCGCCGACCGAGCCCTCAACGCCGCTGCCGCCGCCGAAGGGCTGACGGTCGAAGACCCGAACCTGCATCCCTGACCGGGCGCACGACCGGGATTGCGATTTCCTCGCAGCTAGACCGCCCGGCGGTAGCGCTTCCTCCCGGTCGCCGCCGCTTCCCTCCCTTGCCAGAACTTCTCCATCGGTTCGGTCTCGCTCAGGTAGT
>JBKQHM010000031.1:0-4668 GCA_052148775.1 Isosphaeraceae bacterium
GGTGAATACCTCGCCGGGACTTCCCGCGTGGTGGGCCAGCGCGAAGAGCAGGGCGGATGCCGTCACGGCCCAGCTACTCGAGAGGATCTGCGGCATCTGGAGCAGCCGGAGGACGCCGAAAAAGGTCGGGATCAGCATCAGGCGGAAGAGGGTCTCTTCGTAGATCCCCGCGCCGATATAGCCGATCAGGGCCGTTAAGTCCGGATGATTGGCCGTCGCCGGATCGACCGCCAGTACGGGGAGGTGGCCTTGCTCCAGGTAGGAGAAACCGAGATCGATCATGCGACCCACGCCCAGCAACACGATGGCCCAGGTCACGCTCTCAACGATCATCCCGCCGAAAATCGAAGGGGAGAATCGCCATTTGTGCGAGCTCGAGACCTGCCACCCCAGCAGGATCACGCCGAGCAGCATGGGGAGGAACCAGGGGTGCGAGAGCCCGACGGAGGAAAGCGCATGGCACATCCAGGCATCGGCGCCGGTCCGGAACCCACCGCCCGGATCACCCAGACCGGAACGCCAGAAGACGGCCGATTCGTAAGCGATGGCCAGCGGTGCCACGAATAGCAGCGAAGGAAACGGGCGGCGAGTCGCCGTCCAGTACGAAGACGGCCTCTGCTCCTGCAACCACTCCTCCGGCAAGGGGGGCACCTCCGACCGGATGCGCCGTCGTGCTCGTGCCGGTCGGGCCGAAGCCTTCGGGAACACTCGAGGAATCATGGAGGCCACCGTCTTTCCTCAAGCCGGATCGAACGTTCGGACGCATTTCCCCTGAGGGCACGAGGATTTCATAATTGTTATCGTTTTTGTCGCGGCCGAAAAATACGAAATCGATCGGTGCCTTGTACCCCCGCATTCGGAAGGCTACCATAACCATTAAATCAGGACCCCCTAATCCCTTGACGGACGTGGGGTTCCCTTACAGAATGGCGACGCTTTCAGCGCCGTCGTCCCCCGCCTTTGCGGCGAGATAGATGGGTCGTTGGCGTGCTCGACCGAGTCGCCGAATTCCTGCAGAGAATTGCGGCTTGGCTCGATCGGGCCTTTTCCCCCGCATGATTCGAGGGGCAATCGTTCGCCGTGTCGCCTGATCGTTATACGCTGTTGGGAGGATCGACGCGTGGAATCGCGGTGTCGTATCGCATTGATCGTCGCTTGCACGGGCCTCGCAATCTCGACGTCCGGCTGTTCGGATGCGCTGAATGCCGGCGATCTCCATTATGTTGAGAGCGAGGCATTGACGAAGGACCTCGGCAACAAGACGAATCTCTTCGGCAAGCCGAAACTCCAGGACGCGGTACGCAAGGCCCTCGCCGACCTCTATGGTCCATCGCCTGACCGCATCCGCGTTCCCAAGGGTGCCCCGCTGCCGAACGGCGGTATCTACCTCGGCAATTATCTGACGGTGGGCGAGGGGGATGACGCGAAGATCAAGCGGATCTACCAGGGCGAAAGCTGGAGCGACGTCAAGACGCAGGAGGGCGGCTATGCCCTCTACCGTCGCAATTGCCTGCACTGCCACGGGGTGTCGGGCGCCGGTGATGGCCCGACGTCCGCTTTCCTCTATCCGGTGCCCCGCGACTATCGCGCGGGGATCTTCAAGTTCACCTCGACCCCCAGCGGTCTTCTCCCGGCCCGGAGCGACCTCCGCCGGACGATCACCTACGGCCTCCACGGGACGTCGATGCCGGCATTCGAATCCTTGCTGACCGCGACCCAGATCGAGGAAGTGATCGATTACGTCATGTTCTTGACCATGCGGGGGCAGACCGAGAACGAGCTCATCGGTGCCGCCAGCCAGCTCGACGAGAATAAGCCGGAAGAATTGAACGAGGAGATCCCGAATTCCATCAAGCTGGTGTTCAGCCAGTGGACCCGGGCCCAGAACGAGGTCGTCAATCCTCCGATCGCCCGCACCGAGCCGACCCGTGAAAGCATCCTCCGCGGGCGTGACCTGTTCCTCGGCTCGGACTGCAAGGATTGTCACGGCCGGCTGGCGCGTGGGGACGGCGAGAGCTTCGTGAAGCAGGACGTGTTCAACGACGTCGTCTTCGGCGGGAACCCCAGCGAGCGCCAGGCGCGGATCGATGCCCTCGACGCCAAGACCAAGGCCCTCTGGAATCTGAAGCCCGACTCGTGGGGCAACCCGCTCCGCCCGGCCAATCTCAATCGCGGCATCTACAAGGGCGGCCGCCGGCCGATCGACATCTATTGGCGGATCGCCAAGGGGATCAACGGCGCCCAGATGCCGGCCCACTATCCCTCTCCGTTCGATGAGAAGAAGATGTGGGATGTGGTGAACTTCGTCATGGCCTTGCCCTATGAACCCGACCTCCTCAAGGATGCCCCCCAGCCGCCGACGACTCCCAGTCCCGCCATGGCCGCCGCTCGGTAGGGTGGTCATCGGTCGTTGGTCATTGGTCTATCAGTCGGTGTGTGGCCCCTCGCGGCTGCGGGTGTCGTCGGTGAGAGATCGATTCGGATTTGACAATGAGTCGGCAGTAAGTGACTAGCCGTATGAAGCCTGAACCATCGTTGTCGGTCAGTGGTTGGAATTCGGTAGAAAAGAGTGCCTGCGTGGTACCTTCCCCAATGACCAATGACCAATGACCAATGACCACGATCTAGGAGTCTTGCCCGTGCGTTATTGGAGTATTCTGTTCGCGCTGGCGGCCGTGGCCACCGTGGCGGCCTTCGTCTATGCGCCGTTCTCCCCGGACTGGTGGCTCCCCAACAATACCCCGGGCGCTCCTCACCACGCGGTCTCGACCTTCGGCCGGGAGATCGACAGCCTCTTTCTGATCATCCTGATCATCACGGGCGTAGTGTTCATCGGCACGCAGATCGTCCTGGTCTACGTCGCGTACAAGTTCGTGGATGAGAAGGACGCTCAGGGCCGTCCGGTCCGCAAGGCGGATTATTTCCACGGCAGCCAGCGTCTCGAAGTCATCTGGACCATCATCCCCGCGGCGATCCTGGTCTTCATCGCCCTGTACCAGATGGGGACCTGGGCGGAGATCAAGTTCCGCAGCATGGCACCCAAGGTCCCCCCGCTGGCGGAGATCACCGCGCGGCAGTTCCAGTGGGTGATGCGCTACCCGGGCCCGGACGGCAAGCTCAACAGCCGCGACGACCTGGTCCTCGTCAACGACCTCCATTTTGTCAAGAACAAGCAGGCGCTGATCTATCTAAAATCCTCGGACGTGCTCCATTCCTTCTTCCTGCCGCAGCTCCGGCTCAAGCAGGATGCCGTGCCCGGCCTGACGATCCCCGTCTGGTTCGATTCCGACGCCTCCGGGGAGTTCGAGCTGGTCTGCGCCGAGCTGTGCGGGTGGGGCCATTACAAGATGCGCGGCAGGGTGACGGTTCATGAGACGGAATCGGATTTCCAGGAGTGGGTTGACGAAAAACTGGCCGAGCAGAATCGCAGTCAGCTCACGATGGCCACCGATTCTCAGGGGAGGTGATAGGGATGAGTGCTGAAGTTGCTTCTCATGGGCCATCCGCCGGCGATCCGAACGCGGGACATGGCGACGGGCACGGTCATGGGCCTGGCGATGGGCACGATCACGGCCACGGCCATGACGACCACATCCATCCGGCCCCGCGATTCTTCCTCACGAAGTACGTCTTCTCGACCGACCACAAGATCATCGGCATCCAGTTCCTGTTCTCCGGGCTGATCTTCTTCGTCCTTGGCGGCCTGCTGGCGATGGCCGTGCGGTGGCAGCTCGCCTGGCCCTGGAAGCCGATGCCGATCCTCAGCCGGTTGCTCTGGTCGGATGCGTCGCTCGGCTATCAGATGCCGCCGGAGTTCTACAACAAGCTGTTCACGATGCACGCGACGATCATGATCTTCTTCGTGATCATCCCGCTCCTGACCGGCGCCTTCGGCAACTTCCTGATCCCGCTGATGATCGGGGCACGCGACATGGCGTTCCCGAAGCTGAACATGTTCTCGTACTGGTTCATGTGGCCGGCGTTCGTCCTGATCACTTACTCGTTCTTCGTGGAAGGCGGATCGGCTGAGGCGGGATGGACCAGCTACCCTCCTTTGTCGGTGACAAAATGGGCTACTCCCGGCTCGCTCAACGGCCAGACCTTCTGGTTGATGGCCCTCCTCTTCGCCGGCATCTCGTCGCTGCTGGGGTCGATCAACTACATCACGACGATCATCATGCTGCGGGCCCCCGGGATGAGGATGTTCCGGATGCCGATGACCGTCTGGGGGATGTTCATCACGGCACTCCTCCAGGCCTTCGCCCTGCCGGTGCTGACCTCGGCGCTGATCATGCAGACCCTCGACCGCGTCGCGGGCACGAACTTCTTCCAGCCCGCCGGCTGGACGGTGGCCAACGCACCGCCGGTGGTCGGCGGCGGCGGCCCGATCCTGTTCCAGCACCTGTTCTGGTTCTACTCGCACCCGGCGGTCTACGTCATGATCCTGCCGGCGATGGGGATGGTCTCGGACATCATCTCGACCTTCTCCCGAAAGCCCCTGTTCGGCTACAAGCCGATGGTCTTCGCCATCGCCGGGATCGCCGGGCTCGGCTTCATCGTCTGGGGCCACCACATGTTCCAGTCCGGCATGAATCCGGCACTCGGCGCGACGTTCATGCTCTCGACGATGATGATCGCGCTTCCGTCGGCGATCAAGGTCTTCAACTG
>JBKQHM010000032.1:0-28179 GCA_052148775.1 Isosphaeraceae bacterium
TGGATCTTCTCGTGAATGAGCTTGTGGTACTTGGGCTCGATCGCACGGAGATGCTCTTTGACCTCTTGATCGAAGATCAGTTTGAACGCTTTCCGTCGCACCATGATGACCTGAATCCTAGTCCTGATTCGGTACCAAGTCAAGCTTCGAAGTCGGGAGCAAGCCGTGGCCTCGTCGGTCCGGCCTGGCCGGATATGACCTCGACGCGATCCGGATCGGCCCCGTCCTACGCCCTGGCGAGGATCACCAGCAGGGCGTCGTGGTCGATCGGCTTGACGAGGTGATGGTCGAAACCGACGATCCGGCCGCGGGCGACGTCCTCTTCCTGCCCGTACCCCGATACGGCCACGATCACCGCATGACGGCAGATCTCCTCCTGGCGCAGCCGCCGCGCCACCTCGTAGCCGTCCATCTCCGGGAGGCCGATGTCGAGGAGGACGAATTCGGGGGCGCATTCCCCGGCGAGCTTGATGGCCTCGTTGCCTTTGTGGGCCGTCCAGACCTCATGGCCCAGGAGCTTGAGCAGTCGGGCCATCCCCTTGGCGGTGTCCACGTTGTCGTCGACCACGAGGATTCGCGACGATCGCCGCGCGGGCGGCCCGACCGGGCTCCGCGGTGCGGGCGCCGTCCCGGCGGGGGGCCTCGCCGCCGGGAGGCGGACCGTGAATTCGCATCCCTTGCCCGGGCCCTCGCTCCTGGCCGTGACGCTGCCGCCGTGCAGCGCCACCAGCTTCCTGACGACCGTCAGGCCGATCCCAAGCCCGCCTTCGGAGCGGGCCAGCGATCGGTTGCCCTGGGCGAACAGCTCGAACATCTCGGACACCTTCCCCGGGGCGATGCCCATCCCCCGGTCTCGCAGCGTGATGGCGATCTCATCGCCCTCGCGCGCCGCGATGAGCCAGATCCGGCCCCCGTTCTCGCTGTATTTCGCCGCATTGTTCAGCAGGTTGACGACCACCTGCTCCAGCCGCGTCGGGTCGGCGTCGACCCAGAGGCCGCCCCGGTCGATGTCCATCTCGAGGATATGCTTGCGCTCCTCGATGAGGGGCCGCACGGTCTCGACGGCGCTCTCGAGGATCGGAGTCGCCTCGAGGACGCGCCGGCGCAGCTCGATCTTGCCGCGGGTGATCCGGGAGACGTCGAGGAGGTCGTCGATCAGTCGCGTCAGGTGCCGGATCTGCCGGCTGATGACCTGCATGCTCCAGTCGATATGCTCCTGGAGCCCGGAGAGGGTCGAGAGCGACACGGCGTTGCCGATGGCCGCCAGCGGATTCCTCAACTCGTGGGCGAGCATGGCGAGGAATTCGTCCTTGCGCTTGTCGGTCTCGCGCAGCTCCTGGTAGAGCCGCTCCCGCTCCTGCTCGGCCGCCCGGCTCGAGGAGACGTCGTGGAACACGAGGACCACGCCCCGGATCACGCCCGTGTCGTCGTCCCTGATGGGCGCGGCACTGTCGTCGATGGGCCGCACCGAGCCGTCCCTGGCCGTGAGCACCGTGTCGTTCGCCAGGCCCACGACCAGGCCCTCGCGGAGCACCTTCTCCACCGGGCACTCGACGGGCGCGCTCGTCTGCTCGTTCGTGATCCGGAAGATCGCGTCGAGCGGCTTGCCCTGCGCCTCGGCCAGGGTCCAGCCCGTGAGCCGCTCGGCCGTCGGGTTCATGAAACTCACGTCGCCGGCCTCGTCGGTGGCGATGACCGCGTCGCCGATGCTCGCCAGCGTCGTCGAGAACCATCGTGCACTGGTCCTCAGCTCGTTGCGGCTCCGATGGTTCAGGTGATGGACCGCGAAGAGCAGCGTCAGGGCGAGGGCCGAGACGAAAACAAACGTGAAGGTGGTCCGGGTGATCGCCGCCCGCAAGCCGGCCTGGCGCGATGCGCGCATTGCATCCTCGTGGGCCGTCATCTTGCCGATCCGATCGCGCAGGTCGCGCATGAGGGCCATCCCTCGATCGGTCTTGACGACCGCCAGGGCGGCTTCGAACCCCTCCTCCCGGCGTAATCGAATCGTCTCCTCGAGCTCGGAGAACTTGGCGGCGACGGCCTGTTCGATCCCGATGAGGTGGTTCTGCCGGATTCCATTACTGGCCGTGACCTCCTTCAAGCGGGCGACCGACCGGTCGACCGACGCGACCGCCTTGTTGTACGGATCGAGGTATCGCTCGTCGCCCGTCAGGAGATATCCACGTTGTCCGGTCTCGGCATCGCGCAGGTTCGAGAGCACCCCTTCCAGCCCGACGATGACCTCGTGAGTCTGGGCGACATCCCTCGAATTCTCGGCGATGGTCCGGAGGTTCCAGAATGTGACGACGGCGTTGATCGCAAGGAGGCCGAAAGCGAGGGCATATCCGGCCAGAAGCCGCTGGGATGATGGCCACCTCGTGGCGCCGGGGCTCATGACAGATCTCCACGGATCCTGTTGATCTTGCGAGAGGCTCGCCGAGAAATCGCTACCGAGTGTAGCATGTTGCTGGTACAGGCGTCCCACCCGCTTTTTCCCTCGAGGCGATGGTCGGATCCCTGGAGTCGGCATCCAGCCACCCCCCTGCGATCCGTCCCACGCGGTCTTGACCCCTCTTCTTCAGGCAACCCCCTCGTGTATGGCAGCGGCCGTTCTTGTCAAAATAAGCGGCGGATCGGGATTCTTATTGGGCATTGCATCGAAAGCGAAGATCGTCAGTCCTCAAACTCGCTTCTGTACGAGTGAGGCGATGAGAGGAACTGTAGTGATTGATGCGATGCTCGGCGAGGAGCCGAGCCGTCAGTCTGGCGGCGCTGGCCCCGGTGGGCTCTCCCACCCCTCCACCGGGGCCAGCCTGATCATGACCGGCGGATCTCCCTTGCCGGGATAGCCCCATCTTCAGGACGGGGCGCCTCGGCTCGCGTCAGCCCGGGTCGATCGTTCATGGCTTCGGGGGCGCGAACGCCGGGTTCGGCCTCGGCATCCGAGCGGCGACCGACACGCGCCAGTCGTCCAGCCGTTTGCGGAGGCGGGCCGCTTCACCGGGCTGCTCGGCGGCGATGTCGTGTTGCTCGCCGGGGTCCCGGCCCAGGTCAAACAGCTCCAGGCGTCCGTCCTCATAGTGCTCGATCAGTTTGAGATGGCCCTGCCGGACCGCGGCGCCCGGCTTTCCGCCTTGATTGCTGTAGTGCGGGTAGTGCCAGAAGAGCGTGTCCCGTTTCCGGCTCGCATCCCGTTTGAGCAGGGGGACCAGGCTCTCGCCGTCGATGATCCGACCCGCATCGCGCTTCACCCCGGCCATCTCGAGCACGGTCGGGTAGATGTCCTGCCCACTGACCGGCACCCCGCAGACCGAGCCGGGCACCGTCACGCCCGGCCATCGGACGATCAGCGGCACGCGGATGCCGCCCTCATAAAGATAGCCCTTGCCCGCCCGCAGTGGGGCGTTCGACGTGGCCGGCGTGTTCGGGCCCTCCTTGACCGAGAGGCCGCCGTTATCCGAGGTGAACACGATCGCCGTCCGGTCGGCGATCTCGAGCACGTCCAACGTCTTGAGGATCCGTCCCACGCCTTCATCCAGGCTCTCGAGCATGGCCGCATAGGTCGGGTTGGATTGCGGCGATGCGTTCACGGGCTTGGCCTTGAACCGGGTCGATGGGCCCGGCTTGGCCTGGAGCGGGATGTGGACCGCATAGTGGGGCAAGTAGGCGAAGAAGGGGCGATCGCGGTTCCGCACGATGAAGGCCACGGCCTCGTCGGTGAGTCGATCCGTCAAGTATTCGTCGGCCGATCGGGCTGTCATCGTCGGCGTCTTGAAGCCGAAGTAACCGCCGGGGGGCGAGCCGGTCTCGGTCCCGCCGACGTTGACGTCGAAGCCCTGGTGCTCGGGCCAGAATGCCGGCCCGCCCAGGTGCCACTTGCCGATGCTGGCCGTGGCGTAACCCGAGGGCTTCAGCGCCTCGGCGATCGTGATTTCCTCCAGCGGGAGCTGCGGCAGGAACGCCGGTCGCAGGAGCCGCTGCGAGGGCCGATCGGGCCGCCCGGGCAGCCAGTCGGTGAGTTGCAGGCGGGCCGGGTCCTTCCCGGTCATGATGGCGGCCCGCGACGGCGAGCAGACCGGGCAGGCGGCGTAGGCGTCGGTGAACCGCATCCCGGTGCGGGCGAGCCGATTGAGGTTGGGCGTCTCGTGGAAGGTGCTGCCGTAGCAGCCGAGGTCGGCCCAGCCCAGGTCGTCGGCGACGATGACCACGACGTTCGGCCGGGTGACTTCCGAGGCCATGGAGTCCGGGCCGATCGCGATCGTCAGGCCCGCGAGCGCGAGGAGGTAGCGATAGCAACGGGACATCGAGGAACCCCTCCGGTTTGACGGTCCGAGGACGAGGCGGCCGGGGAGCCCCGGCCGGGGCTCGACCCGCCGATCTTATGCCCTGGGGCCGCGCCTCGCCAGCCGGTTGCGGGCCCGACGGCGAGGCGTAGCCGGCGGCGTGCAGTGCCGTCATCGCGGCGAACGCCGGCTCATCGATCGCGGATGGTCCTCGCGACTTCGCGGCGACGACGTCGGCCATCGAGATCCCTATGGCCGGGCAGCCACCCCCTCGGGATTAGAAATCGCGGGCCCCTTCGTCCTCCTCGCCTCCGACGATTCTTCGTCCATGTCGGGGCAGGTCCTCCACCCCGGCGACGGCGAGGTCGTCGACGGCCCAGGGGCCGGGGCCTCGGCATTCCCGGCCGCGAGAACGGGGCCCGTCCCGCGTTCCCGGCCCTGGGAACGAGGCCTCGCTTTGCAGGGGGGGTTGCTCGGAGGTGAAAGTCGCCTTGAGAAAATTGAGATCTGATCATGGAATTGCTCATATCGTCTGCTCCATTCTCGCGGGTAAGAATGGCGCCCGTCTCGCGTTCTCGCGCGTGGGAAAGGTATGCTGTAGCGATCGCAAAATCCGTCGCGTCGCGGATCCGATCGGTCGGCGGCGCGGCCCCCTCGACGATCCGCGTCGGCCGTCGGCCGGCCTGGACCCAGACGCCAATTGCTCAACGACTTACAGGCTCACAGCGGCGGAGCCTACGACTTGCGTATGAGGGCCTCGGCCGCCCGATTCGCCGCGCGGCGGGTCGGCGAGCACCGCGACGCCGTCCTTGACTAACACTCGGGGGAGGCTAGCATATTCCTCGTTGACGCCCTGTTCCGAGCCTGGAAGTGGCTTGAGTGGATCCTGATGCAATTGCCGGATTTCGATGCTGCCATGCTTGAAAGTGGTCCGATTATTGCTTGGATAAGGGCCGGCGCGATTTGGCCTCGATGAAGGATGCCGAGACGCTACCACGGCGTACCGAGCGGAGAGAGTGATCGTGCAGATCTTCCACCCCAGTGCCAACACCCTGTCGCGGCTGACGATCTTCGGGTCGTTCGTGCTGCTCCTGGGCCCCGTGGCCGTCACCTACCTGGTCCTGTGGTCTCCGTACCAGACGAAAGTCGGCGTGATCCGGTCGCAACCCGTCCCGTTCTCGCACGAGCACCACGTGAGGGGCCTGGGGATCGATTGCCGGTACTGCCACACCTCGGTCGAGACGTCCGCATTCGCCGGATTGCCGCCGACGCACACGTGCATGACGTGCCACTCGCAGATCTGGACCGGGGCCGAGATGCTGGAGCCCGTCCGCTCCAGCCTGGCCAAGAACGAGCCGATCGAGTGGGCGCGGGTGCATAACATCCCCGATTTCGTCTACTTCAATCACAGCGTCCATGTGAACAAGGGTGTGGGTTGCGTGAGCTGTCACGGCCGGGTCGACCAGATGCCCATCATGTGGAAGGCCGAGCCCATGACGATGGAATGGTGCCTGAATTGCCATCGCAATCCGGAGTTGCACCTGCGCGAGCAGAAGGACATCTTCAACATGGCGTATGCCCCCACGGAGCAGGAGCAGCTCAAGCTCGGGCGTGAGCTGGTGAAGCGTAACCATATTCCCGTGGATCGGTTGATCAACTGTTCGGTGTGCCATCGATGATCCAACGACCCGACCCAGATCCGACGATGCCTGACGCCGCCCCCGGACGGGTCGAGCTGCCGATCCTGTCGAGTAGCCCGATCTTTTGGCGGAGCCTGGACGAATTGTCCGATGCCGCCGGCGGCCCCGGGGCGCATGTCCAGGCCGGCGAAGTCGACTCGTATCGTCAGCTCGCGGAGCTGACGGCGCTCGGCGCCGATCCCTCGAGCCGCCGGGAGTTCCTCCGGCTGATGGCGGCGTCGATGGCCTTGGGGGGCCTGAGCGGATGCGCCGTCCAGCCGGCCGAGAACATCGTGCCCTATGTGGAGGCGCCCGAGCTGATCGTGCCGGGCAAGCCGCTGTTCTTCACCACGGCCATCCCGATGGATGGGCTCGCCTGCGGCGTGCTGGTGGAGAGCAACATGGGGCGTCCGACCAAGATCGAGGGGAACCCCGACCACCCCGCCAGCCTGGGCGCGACCGACGCCTTCGGCCAGGCCGCGATCCTGTCGTTCTACGACCCGGATCGATCGCAGGTGGTGACGCACGACGGCCGCGTCGAGACCTGGGAGCACGCCGAGTCGCTCCTGCTCGGGGTCCGCGAGTCGGCGCGGCAGTCGAAGGGCGCGGGGTTGCACATCCTCACGCCGGCGATCGCCTCGCCCACGCTGGCCGACCAGTTCCGCCGCCTGCTGGAGCAGTTCCCCGAGGCGAAGTGGCACTGCTACGAGCCGATCTCGCGCGAGAACATCCGGGCCGGCGCCCGACTGGCTTTCGGCGAGGAGCTGGAGCCGTCCTACCGCCTCGACAAGGCCGACGTGATCGTCGCCCTCGACGCCGACTTCCTCGCGTGGGGCCCGGGCCGGCTCAAGGACGCGCGGGCGTTCGCCGCCCGCCGCGAGACGGAGAAGGATCCCCGGTCGTACATCACCGGCCATGCGGAGCCGGATACGACGCCGGCATCGGCGACGATGAACCGGCTGTATGTGGTCGAGAGCACCCCGACGATCACCGGGGCCTCGTCCGACCACCGGCTGCCCGTGGCGTCGCGCGACATCGCCTCGATCGCGAGGGCCATCGCCGGGGCGCTCGGCGTCGGGCCGTCGACGGTCGAGCAATCGCTCGCGGATGCGGTCAAGCCGCACGCCCGATGGATCGACGCGATGGCCCGCGACCTCAAGGCCGCCGGCGCCAGGGGCCTGGTCATCGCCGGGGACGCCCAGCCGCCGGAGGTCCACGCGCTGGCCAACCTGATCAATCACGCCCTGGGCGCCGTGGGCCAGGCCGTCGAGTTCCTCGAGCGTGCGGACGCCGGGCCTGCCGGCCACGCCGGCTCGATCCACGAGCTGTCGGAGGGCATCGTCGCCGGGAAGGTCGACACTCTGATCATCCTCGGCGGCAACCCGGCGTACGACGCCCCGGCGAACCTGGAGTTCGCCAACCTGCTGCTTTCCAAGCGGGTCCGGCTCCAGATCCACCTGGGCCTGTACGACGACGAGACGGCGAGGCTCTGCCAATGGCACATCCCGGAGGCCCACCTACTGGAGGCATGGGGCGACCTGCGGGCCTTCGACGGCACCGCGACGATCCAGCAGCCGCTGATCGCACCGCTCTACGGCGGCAAGTCGGCGATCGAGGTGATGGCGCTGCTCCTGGGCGAGCCCGGCCGGACCGGGCTGGAGATGGTCCGCGACTACTGGCTCCGTCAGGGCCTCCCGGGCGACTTCGAATCGACCTGGCGTCAGGCGCTGCGCAAGGGCCTGATTGCCGGCACGGCACGGAAGCCCAAGGCCGTCGCCCCCCTGAAAGAGGTTTCCCTCGCTTCGAAGGCCCCGGCCCCCCCGCAGGGCCTGGAACTGGTCTTCCGGCCCGACCCGGCTGTGTGGGACGGCCGGTTCGCCAACAACGCCTGGCTCCAGGAATTGCCCAGGCCGATCACGCGCCTGACCTGGGACAATGCCGCACTCATCAGCCCGGCCCTGGCGAGGAAGCTCGGGATCGAGGAGACCGAGCAAGGGAGCGGGACCGTCGAGCTGCGGTATGGCGGGAAACGGCTGGAGATGCCGGCCTACATCCTGCCGGGCCAGGCCGAGGATTCGGTCGCCGTCACGATGGGCTACGGGCGCCGGCATGCCGGCCGGGTCGGCGACCAGGTCGGCGTCGACGTGTATCCGCTCCGCAACGGCGACGCGCCCTGGTTCGGATCGGGCCTCGAGGTCGTCAAGTCGTCCCGGCCCTATCGCCTGGCGGCCACCCAGCACCATCATCGGATGGACGGTCGCGACCTGATGCGGGTCGGCAACCTGGAGACCTACCGCAAGGACCCCGATTTCGCCCAGGTCCACGAGCAAGACCGCGAGCGCGGGCCGAGCCTCATCGACGAGCCCGAGCCCCAGATGGAGCACGAGGCCGGCGAGGGGAACGCCTGGGGCATGGTGGTCAACCTCAACGCCTGCATCGGCTGCGGGGCCTGCGTCGCGGCCTGCCAGAGCGAAAACAACATCCCGGTCGTCGGCCGGGATGAGGTGCTGGCCTCGCGCGAGATGCACTGGATCCGCATCGACCGCTACTTCGAGGGGACCGACGAGAACAATCCGCCGGTCGACTTCCAGCCGGTGGCGTGCGTGCATTGCGAGAAGGCCCCCTGCGAGATCGTCTGCCCGGTCGGCGCGACGACCCACAGCGCCGAGGGGCTCAACGAGATGACGTACAACCGATGCGTCGGCACGCGATACTGCTCGAACAACTGCCCGTACAAGGTCCGGCGGTTCAACTTCTTCCAGTATTCCGACGAAGAGACCCCCAGCCTGAAGCTGATGCGGAACCCCGAAGTGACCGTGCGGCCGCGCGGGGTGATGGAGAAATGCACGTATTGCGTCCAGCGCATCAGCCGGGCGCGGATCACCGCGGATATCGAGAATCGCCCGGTCGGCGGCGACGAGGTCGTGACGGCCTGCCAGTCGGCCTGCCCGACGCGTGCGATCGTGTTCGGCAACATCAATGACAAGGAGAGCGCGGTGTCCAAGGCCAAGGCCAGCCCGCGCAATTATGGGCTGCTGGCCGACCTGAACACCCGGCCGCGCACGACGTATCTGGCCCGGCTCCGCAACCCCAACCCCGAGATTGAGGCGATCTCCCGCGATGGCTCCCAGCGATCCTGAGACACCCGGCGATCCCGAGTCCTACGGCGCCGCCGGCCCGCAGGCGATGCCGGTCCTCGCGCCGGGGCATACCTTCGGCACGGTGACCGACAAGATCAGCGCGCTGGTGCTGGTCCGCCCCTATAACTGGCGATGGTTCCTCGGCCTGGGCATCGGCTTCATGCTGACGATGCTCCTGATGCTGTCGATCTCGTGGCTGTTGTTCCGCGGGGTCGGCGTCTGGGGGATCGACGTTCCGGTGATGTGGGGATTCGCGATCGTCAACTTCGTGTGGTGGATCGGCATCGGCCACGCCGGGACGCTGATCTCGGCCATCCTCCTGCTGCTGAAGCAGGACTGGCGGACCTCGATCAATCGGTTCGCCGAGGCGATGACCCTGTTCGCCGTGGCCTGCGCCGGGCTGTTCCCGCTCCTCCACCTGGGCCGGCCCTGGGTCTTCTACTGGCTGCTGCCTTATCCCAACACCATGAACCTCTGGCCGCAGTGGCGCAGCCCGCTCATCTGGGACGTCTTTGCGGTCTCGACTTACGGCACCGTGTCGCTGCTGTTCTGGTACGTCGGGCTGATCCCCGACCTGGCCACCCTGAGGGACCGGGCCAAGAACCGCTGGGCTCGATACATCTACGGCTTCCTGGCCATGGGATGGCGGGGCTCGGCGCGGCACTGGCATCGCTATCGCAAGGCCTACCTGCTCCTGGCCGGGCTGGCGACCCCGCTGGTCGTCTCCGTCCACTCGGTCGTGGCCCTGGACTTCACCGTCGCGATCCTGCCCGGCTGGCACTCCACGATCTTCCCGCCGTTCTTCGTCGCCGGTGCGATCTTCTCCGGGTTCGCGATGGTGGTGACCCTGGCCGTCCCGCTCCGCGCCGCCTTCGGGCTCCAGGACTTCATCACGCTCAAGCACATGGACAACATGGCAAAGGTCCTGCTGGCCACCGGCATGATCGTGTCCTACGGCTACATGATGGAAGCCTTCATGGCCTGGTACAGCCAGAACCCCTACGAGATGTTCGCCCAGTTGCGGAACCGTCCGTTCGGACCTTATGCCCATACGTACTGGATGATGATCTTTTGCAATGTGATCGTCCCCCAGTTCCTGTGGGTCCCGCAATTCCGGACCAACGTGAAATTCCTGTGGATCCTCTCGATCTTCATCAACATTGGGATGTGGCTGGAGCGGTACGTGATCGTGGTCACGAGCCTGCACCGCGACTTCATCCCGTCGTCCTGGAGCATGTACCACGGCACGTTCTGGGACTACGCGACCTACTACGGCACGATCGGTCTATTCATATCTTTGCTCTTCCTGTTCATCCGGTTCCTGCCGGTGATCTCGATCACCGAGATGCGCGAGTTGGTCCACGAGCAGGAAGAGCTTGGGAACGGGAATGGGCACGGGCACGGGCATGCGGTGCAACCGGGCCACGGGGGGACCGGGCCATGAAAGAGGCACACGACCCGATCGGCCCATACGGGCTGATAGCGGAGTTCGATCGGCCGGAGGCGGTGATCGAGGCGACCCAGGCCGCCTACGACCACGGCTACCGGATGATGGAGGCGTACTCGCCCTTCCCGGTCGACGGGCTGGCCGAGGCGCTGGGATTCAAGAAGAACCGGATCGCCGCGTGCGTCCTGATCGGCGGCGTGACGGGGGGATTGACCGGGTTCTTCATGCAATGGTACTCGGCCGTCCTGAGCTACCCGATCGACATCGGCGGGCGCCCGCTCAACAGTTGGCCGGCGTTCATCCCGATCACGTTCGAGATGACGATCCTGTTCGCGGCGCTATCGGCGGTATTCGGGATGCTCGGGCTCAACGGCCTGCCGCGCCCGCACCATCCGGTGTTCAACGCGCCGAATTTCGTGATGGCGTCGCGCAACCGGTTCTTCCTGTGCCTCCAGGCGCGCGACCCGCTGTTCGACGAGGTGGAGTCGCGTCGGTTCCTCGAGAAGTTCCAACCGAAATCCATCAATGTGGTCCCCTTCTAATTTTCATGGGTACGGACCGTCCGAAGGTAGGATGACACCGGGATGAGGCGAAGACACACGAACCATGGGCCGGGCCGTAGGCCGCGGGCGAGGGCACTCGCCGCGTCCTGGGGCCTCGCGCTGCTCGTCCTGTCCGGCTGCCGCAGCGAGATGTACGATCAGCCCCGGTACGAGCCGCTCGAGCCCAGCACGTTCTTCGAGGACGGGTCGTCGTCCCGGCCGCTGGTCGCCGGCACCGTCCCCCGCGAGGATGCGCGCGGCGCGCCGCCCGCCGGGGTCGCGGAGGAACTGTTCTACACGGGCTGGTCCCAGGGCCGGCTCGCCGAGACGGTCCCATTTCCGGTCGACCGCGGCGTCCTCGAACGCGGACGGCAGCGGTACCAGATCTACTGTACGCCCTGCCACGGCGAGTCGGGCGACGGCCGCGGCATGATCGTTCGCCGCGGGTTCAATCCCCCGCCGCCGTATTACAGCGAGGAGCTGCGGAACAAGCCGATCGGCCACTTCTTCGACGTGATGACGCGCGGCTACGGGACCATGTATTCCTACGCCTCGCGGATCCCGCCGCGCGATCGATGGGCGATCGCCGCCTACATCCGGGTCCTCCAGTTGAGCCAGCACGCCGAGGCCGCCAGCCTGCCGGAAGAAGACCGTCGCCAGCTCCCCGCCGAGGGCCAGAATTCTCCGGGGAGGGTCCAGCCATGAGCGTCCTGACGAATCGCGTCGCCGATGAGGCGCTGCAAACCCGGCTGGGCGCCATCCAGTCGCGGGCCTGGGTCGTGGCCGGGGTCGGCCTGGCCGTCAGCCTGGGCGCCTGCGCGATCAAGCCGGATCTGTTCCTCCCCTCCTACCTGGTCGCCTATGTCTTCTGGGTGGGGGTTGCCCTGGGTTGCCTGGGCCTGACGATGCTCCACCACCTGGTCGGCGGCTCGTGGGGTCTGGTCGTGCGCCGGCCCATGGAGGCCGGGGGCATGACGCTCCTCCCCCTGGCCGTGCTCTTCCTGCCGCTGGCCCTGGGGATCTCGCAGCTCTACCCCTGGGCCAGGCCCGAGTTCGCCGAGGATCCGGCGTCCAAGGTCAAGGTCCTGTACCTCAACCCCAGCTTCTTCCTGATCCGGACGGCCGTGTATTTCGCGATCTGGGTCGGCTTCGCGCTCCTGCTCAATCGACTCTCCGCCGCCCAGGATCGTCGCGGCGATTACGGGCCAACCCTGTGGCTCCAGCGGATCAGCGGGCCGGGGCTGGCCTTGCTGTTCCTCGCCGGGTCGTTCGCGGCGATCGACTGGATGATGTCGCTCGAACCCCACTGGTTCTCGACGATCTACGGGGCCCTGGTGTGCGTCGGCGAGGCCCTGTCTACATTAGCCATGATGATCGCCGTCGTGGTCCTGCTCTCCGCCAGGAAGCCGATGGACGAGGCGGCGACCCAGGATCGCCTGCACGACCTGGGCAACCTGATGCTGGCCTTCACCATGCTCTGGGCGTATATGTCGTTCGCCCAGTACCTGATCATCTGGAGCGGCAACCTGCCGGAAGAGATCCCCTGGTACCTGCGCCGGACCCGCGGCGGCTGGCAGTGGGTGGCGCTGGCCCTGGCCCTCTTCCACTTCTTCCTGCCGTTCTTCGTGCTGCTGTTCCGCGAGAACAAGCGTCAGTCGCGGCTCTTGATCCGGGCGGCCTTCCTGGTCCTGGGGATGCACTGGCTCGACCTGGTCTGGCTGGTCGTCCCGGCCTCGTCCGACCCGGCCAGCCCGCGATTCCCCTGGGCCGAGCTGCCGATGAGCCTGGTGGCGATGCTCGGGGTCGGGGGCGTCTGTGCGGCGGTGTTCATCGGCCAGTTGAAGGCCAGCCCGTTGATCCCGCTCAACGACCCGAGCTTGAACGAGGCGATCGCACACGCCGGAGAATAATTGAGGGCCATCGTGTTTATTGCAGGCGTCTCGCCTGCTCTGTGGTGAGGGCGTCCCGCCCGCGATCCGGGACGACGCGAGATCAAGAAGCCGGAGGGTGACCGACGTGGAAGACGCATTGCCGCAAGGAGGACCAGTGCCCGGGGCGGGCACCGGTCACGAAGAGAATCGGATCGGACTGCGGGGCGTCATCATCTTCACGATCGCCCTGTTCGTTACCGTCGGCATCGTCGAGGCCGTGCTCGGCCTGGCGATGAAGGGGCTGAGCGCAATCCAGAAGCCGGTCGCGGCCGACGACCCCGGCCGGAAGCCGATCGGCATCGAGCAGTTCCCGACCCCTCGGCTCCAGCAGAATCCCAACGCCGAGCTGGTCGAGATGAAGGAAGAGGAACGCAGTCGAATCAACGGTTATGGGTGGGTCGATCGGAAGGGTGGGATCGCGCACATCCCGGTCGAGCGGGCGATGGACATCCTGGCCAGCAAGGGCCTGCCGAAGGTCGCCGCGCCGGCGCCCGTCCTGGGGGCTCCCCCGAATACATCCATCCCATCCGGGACCAAGCGAGACGACGCGGGACCCGAAACGAAGCAGGGCGGGAAGCCATGAAGACACGACCGTCCGTCATCCTGTCAACGGCCCTGATCATCCTGGCGCCCGGGTCCTCCCCCGCGCGGGCGCAAGAGCAACTGAGGTCCCCCGCGGACAGCGTGGTGACCCAGGTGGGCTTCGACCAGAAGCTGGGCGTCCGACTGCCGATGGACCTCCACTTCCGGGACGACTCGGGCCGCGACCTGGCGCTCGGCGAGCTCTTCGGGCGTCGGCCGGTGATCCTGGTGCCGGTCTACTATCAATGCCCGATGCTCTGCAACCAGGTCCTGAACGGGCTGACCCGCACGCTGAAGCCGCTCGCGATCGATGCCGGCAAGGATTTCGACGTGGTGGCCTTCAGCATCAACCCGTCGGAAACGCCCGAGCTGGCGGCCAAGAAGAAGGCCGGCTACCTGGAGCGTTACGAGAGGCCCGGGACCGCGTCGGGCTGGCATTTCCTGACGGGCGACGCCGCGTCGATCGAGGTCCTGACGCGCACGATCGGCTTCCGATACACCTACAACCCCGACACCAAGCTGTATGCCCACGCCGCCGGGATCGTCGTCGTGACCCCCGACGGCCAGACGGCCCGCTACTTCTACGGCATCGATCATTCGCCCAGGGACCTCCAGTACGAGCTCGAGCGGGCCGGCAAGGGGCAGATCGGCTCGCCGATCGCCCGGCTGCTGCTGCTCTGCTACGACTACGACGCGGCCAGCGGCAAGTACACGCTGTCGATCCTGCGATTGAGCCGCATCCTGGGGACCGCCACCGCCGTGGCCCTGGGCAGTTTCCTGTTCATCATGTTCCGCCGCGACCGGCTTCGTAGTGGCAAGGGAGTAGTGGCCAGTGACTAGTGGCGGGCGGCTAGAGCATGTCCATGCATTTGTCATGACCGAACACTAGCCACCGGCCACTCTTCGGCGATAGGCAAAGACGACCATGTGGAATTTCCCGCTATTTCCCGATCAGGCATCGTCCCACGCGTGGCAAGTGGACGCGCTCTCGTTCTTCGAGTTCGCGGTCGCCGCGTTCTTCACGACATTGATCTTCCTCTTGATCGTGGGCTTCGCGGTCCGCTACCGACGCGGGTCGAAGGTGGACCGGTCCAACCCGCCGCTCATGAGCAAGTCGCTGGAAGTCTTCTGGTTCGGGGTCCCGTTGATCATCGGGCTGATGATGTTCACGTGGGGCGCCATCCTCTTCTACCGCATCTACGATTCGCCGGCCGACGCCTTGGAGGTGTACGTCGTCGGCAAGCAGTGGATGTGGAAGGCGCAGCATTCCGAGGGCCGGGCCGAGATCAACGAGCTGCACGTCCCCCTGGGACGGCCGATCAAGCTGACGATGACCTCGGAAGACGTGATCCACAGCTTCTACATCCCGGCCTTCCGGGTCAAGCAAGACGTCCTGCCGGGTCGCAATACCTCGATGTGGTTCGAGCCGACGCAGGTCGGGCGCTACCACCTCTTCTGCGCCGAATATTGCGGCACGAACCATTCGGTGATGGGCGGCTGGGTCTATGTGATGGAGCCGGTCGAATTCCAGCAATGGCTCTCGCAGGGCGGGTCCGGCCCGTCGATGGCCGAGCAGGGCGAGAAGCTCTTCGTCCAGTACCATTGCGCCGGCTGCCACCGGGGTAGCCAGATCGTCAACGCCCCTCGGCTGGAAGGCGTCTACGGGCGGCCGGTCCCGATCCAGCAGGGCAAGGAGGTCCGGTTCACCCTGGCCGACGACCGATACATCCGCGACTCGATCCTCCGGCCCAAGAGCGAGGTCGTCGCGGGGTACGAGCCGGTGATGCCCTCCTTCGAGAACCAGATCAGCGAACAGGACCTTTTCAAAATTATCGCATATATTAAATCGATTGGGGCAAAGGAGGCGACTCGATGAGTGCGCCCGCGCTCGAATTCGTCGAAAAAGAAGACTATCTCCAGGCGTACACGCTGAAGTCCTGGCTGTTGACGACCGATCACAAGCGGATCGGGCTGTTGTACATGGCATCGATCACGTTCTTCTTCTTCGTGGGGGGGGCGGCGGCGACGGTGATGCGGCTGGAGCTGATGACGCCCAAGGGGGACGTCCTGTTCTCGCCCGACGCGTACAACCGCCTGTTCACCATGCACGGCGTGGTGATGATCTTCTTCTTCCTGATCCCGTCGATCCCGGCGGTGTTCGGGAACTTCCTGGTCCCGATCATGATCGGGGCCCGCGACCTGGCGTTCCCGATCTTGAACTTGCTGAGCTGGTACATCTACATGATCGGCGGCTCGATCGCGCTGTTCATCCTGATCTTCGGCGGGATCGATACGGGCTGGACGTTCTACACGCCGTTCAGCACGATGTTCTCGAACACGATGGTCGTGCCGGCGGCGACGGCGGTGTTCATCACGGGTTTCTCGTCGATCCTGACGGGCCTGAACTTCATCGTGACGGTCCACACCATGCGGGCGCCGGGGATGACGTGGTTCCGCCTGCCGCTGTTCGTCTGGTCGCTGTATGCGACCAGCCTGATCATGGTGCTGGGGACGCCGGTGCTAGCCATCGCCGTGGCCTTGGTGGCCGTCGAGCGGGTGCTGCACGTCGGCATCTTCGACCCGGCCCTCGGCGGCGACCCGATCCTGTTCCAGCACCTGTTCTGGTTCTACTCGCACCCGGCCGTGTACATCATGGTCCTGCCCGGCATGGGGGTGGTCAGCGAGATCATCCCGTGCTTCTCGCGACGGCCCATCTTCGGCTACAAGCTGATCGCATTCTCGAGCATCGCCATCGCGGTCATCGGCTTCGTGGTCTGGGGCCACCACATGTTCGTGTCGGGCCAGTCGATGTACGCGGGGATGATCTTCTCGCTGCTCAGCTTCCTGGTGGCCGTCCCGTCGGCGATCAAGGTCTTCAACTGGACGGCGACCATGTTCAAGGGGTCGATCCGGCTCACCACGCCGATGCTCTACGCGCTCGGGTTCATCGGCCTGTTCACTCTGGGCGGGCTGACGGGCCTGATGCTCGCCACGTTGGCCGTGGACGTGCACGTCCACGACACCTATTTCGTGGTGGCCCACTTCCACTACATCATGGTCGGCGGCGCCGTGATGGCGTACATGGGGGCCGTCCATTTCTGGTGGCCCAAGATGAGCGGCCGGATGTACCCGGAGTTGCTGGGCAAGCTCTCGGCGTTGACCGTGTTCATCGGCTTCAACCTGACGTTCTTCCCGCAGTTCGTCCTGGGCTACCTGGGGATGCCCCGGCGTTATTACGAGTATCCGCCCGAGTACCAGGTCTTGAACGTGATGTCGACGGCCGGGGCATCGATCCTGGCGGTCGGCTACGCGCTGCCGCTGGTCTACTTGCTGATCTCGCTGCGCCGGCCCCCCTACGCCGGCGCCAATCCCTGGCGTGCCACGGGCCTGGAGTGGCAGACGAGCTCGCCGCCGCCGGTGCACAACTTCGACGAGCCGCCCGTCGTGACGACAGGACCCTACGAATACTCTCCCGAAGGAGCCGAGGCCCTCGATGGAAACGCTGTCCCCGCATCGCGGTGAGGCCGCCAAGGCGCACCCCTCATCCGACGACGAAGCCATCCTGGAGATCCAGTTCGATGACTTGGCCCAGCAGGCCGAGGCGTCCACGCTCGGCATGTGGCTGTTCCTGGCGACCGAGGTCATGTTCTTCGGCGGGCTGATCACGGCCTACGCGGTCTACCGGTCGAGTTCTCCCCGGGAGATCGCCCTGGCCAGCGAGCACCTGAACGTCCCGCTGGGCTTCTTCAATACGGTGGTCCTCCTGGGCAGCAGCTTGACGATGGCGCTGGCCGTCCGCGCCTCGCAGCTCCGGGCCCACCGCCAGTTGCTCATCTATCTCGGCCTGACCATGGTCCTGGGCACGGCCTTCCTCGGGGTCAAGGCCGTCGAGTGGACGGCGGACTACCACGAGAAGCTGATCCCCGGCTGGAATTTCCAGGTGCCCGAGGAGAACGTGGCGGAGGTCCAGGCCGAGCACTTGAATCCGGGCCGGATGCAGATGTTCTTCGTCCTCTACTTCTTCATGACGGGCCTGCACGCCATCCACCTGATCGTCGGCATCGGCCTGGTGGGCGTGATGGCCTATCTTTCGTATCGCCGATGGTTCTCCGGCGGCGGCGCCACGCAGATCGAGGTGACCGGTTTATACTGGCACTTCATCGACATCGTCTGGGTGTTCCTGTATCCCATGCTCTATTTGATCGACGTACACTCATGAGCCATCCGCACATCATGCCCGTCCGGACCAGCTTCGCGATCTTCATCGCGCTGCTGCTCCTCCTGGTCGCGACCGTGGGCGCCGCGTATCTCCCGCTGGGTCCGCTGCACTTCCCGGTCGCCATGACCATCGCCGCGGCCAAGGCCGTGCTGATCGTGCTGTTCTTCATGCACGTGATCTACAGCAGCCGCCTCACCAAGATCATCACCGTCGCCGGATTCCTCTGGCTGGCGATCATGCTGACCTTGACGCTCAGCGATTACTGGTCGCGGGGCTGGCTCGATATCCTGGGCAAGTGAGCGTCGTCAGCCTTGGGGACCGGTAGGGTGAGTCGAGACATGCTTCAGGAAGGCGAGACCCGCTAACCCTCGGGTTCCGCCTTCATGATGCTCCGCAAATCGTTCTTTCCATGCAGGATGTGGATGATCTGCACCACTTCGCCCTCGAGGCGGCAGAAGAGAACGTATGGGTGAACGAGCGTGCTGCGGAGATTTGTAGCGATCTCCGGGCGGGTACGACCCATCTCCGGAAATCGGGCCAGCAACTGGCTCTTCTCATCGAACGCCGTGGCGTAGCGTTCGGCAATGTCCTGCCCCCGCTGGCTGAGATCTTCGAGGATAATCTCCAGGTCCTGTTCCGCTCGGAGTGAACGCCGGACTTCCGCCATCAGGATTCCTTCATGCTCGCGGCCTGACGGGAGCGGATGCGTTCCAAGGTCGCGTGTGGGTCGAAGAGTCCTAGCTCTCCACGGTCAGCTTGCTCGATGCCGATGGCGATCTCGCGGCGCAGGCCGGCTAACCTGGCCTGGTCGTCGCGCTCTTGCAGGAGACGCAGGGCCTCGTCGATCACCTCATCCTCCGAATGGAATTGGCCACCCTGCACCAGGGAGCGAACGAGTTGCTCCTGCTCCCCCGATAAATGAATCGTCATGGCGGATTCTCTCCTTCTGGAACGAGTTTACGGCGATCGTCCATTCTTGCCAAGCCGTTGCGATGAGTCCAGGATAGCCATTCATCATGAGTGGAGACGTTGAAAGTCTCGCGTCATCGTGTCACACTTGCAGACGATGGCGACGTTTCCTCCGGCCGCACACAAACTTGGAGTATCCATGCGCCACACGATCCTGTTGCTGACGATCGTCGTGATGACCGCGATCCCTTCGCATGCGCAATCCTCGGAGCGGCCGGCGACCGGCGGCCGGGTCAATCAGTTGAAGGTGCTCTCCGACAAGGTCGACGACGTGTCGACCGTCGAGAACATCGTCAAGTCGTTCGCCAAGCCCGGGATGAGCGACCAGGACCGGAGCAAGGCCCTCTGGACGGCGATCGTCAAGTACCGGCATCAGACCACGCCGCCGAACGAACACATCGCGGGCGACTGGGAGGCCCACGACCCGGTCAAGATCTTCAACGTCTACGGCTATTGCATGTGCTGCTGCTGTTCGGCCCTGGTCGAGGCCCTGAACCGCGAGGACGGGCGCGAGGCGCGCGGGCGGATCCTCAATGCCCACAGCGTCCCCGAGGTCCGATATCGCAACGGCTGGCACATGTTCGACACGTCTTTGATCGCGTATTTCCCCCGGCCCGATGATGGGAGCGTCGCCGCGGTCGACGAGATCAGTGCGTCGATCGCCGACTGGTACGCCAAGCATCCCGGTTATCAGAAGAACGGCGAGAAGATCTTCCAGTTGATGCGCAAGGACGACTGGACGGGCTGGAAGTCGGAGGGCCCGCGACTCCTGGCGCACTGCCCGTTCTACTACCAGAAAGGCTACTTGCCGGCGCGGACGCATGCCTGGGATGCGACGATGTCCGAATACGATCGCAAGAGCGAGGTCTACGAGTACGGCTACCACGTCGGCCACCGCGCCTTGTTCTCGCTCCGGCCGGGCGAGTCATTCGTCCGCGAGGCCGGCAACCGCGGCTTGCACATCAACATGGATGTCGATCCCAACTGGGACGGCCTCAAGGCCCGGGCCCCCGAGAACGACCTGGTCTACCTCAAGGATTTCTTCCCCGGCTATCGCGGCGGCCTCGCCGCCAACGGTGTGCATCGATACGCGCCCAACCTCGCCGCGGGGGATCTCGCCCTCGGCGCCGAGGTCTACGACAACCTCGCCTCGGGCGGCAAGCCGGCGATCAAGGTCAAGAATCCCGGCCGGGCGGGCGTGGCGGTCGTCCCGATGATCTCGCCGTATGTCTACCTCGGCGGCAAGCTGCGGCTCAAGGCCGACGGCCGATCGGCCGGAGATAGGCTGACCGTCTCGATCTCCACGAATAACGGCCGGACATTCGCGCCGATCTATTCCTCGACGGTGGAACGGCCCACCGAGGCGACCGTCGTCCTCAATGACAGGATCTTTCGTCGCTATGCCTACTGGCTGCGATTCGAGCTGACCGGCGGCGCGGGCCTCTCGGCCATCCAGGTGGAGAACGATTTCCAGCACGCTCCGCGCACGCTCCCCTGGCTCGGCAAGGGGAAGAACACGATCACGGTCGCGGCCGACGCCGACCCGACGATCGCCACGCGGTCGATCGCCTGCCGGATCACGCCCGATCCCTCGTTCAACAAGAACGAGACCAGCACCACGATGGGCCTCCTGTTCGACAACGTCAACCTCCAGTACGACGCCTGCTGGTGGAAGGGCGGCACGGGGACGATGACGGTCCCGATCGAGGTCCCCGGCGACCTGGTCGGCCTGGGCTTTAGCGCCCAGTTCCGGGCTCGTAGCGAGAAGGACCGCATCCGCGTCACGGCCAGCACCGACGGCGGCAAGACCTGGCGTCCGGTCGCCATGCTCGTGGGGCCGACCCAGGGCCGGACCGAGCACGTCAAGGTCGCGAAGTGGCCCGCCGGGACGCGCAAGGCCCTCCTCCGCTTCGAGATGACCGGGGATAACACCGCCGGGGTGCAGAACTTCCGCGTCGACGCCGATTACCGCGACCTCCTGGCTGCGAAGACGCCTCGGCCCTTCCGCGTCGTCCATCGTTGGAAAGAAGGCGGACGCGAACAAACGCACGTCGAGACGATTTCCCGCCTGCCGGCCAGGTATTCGATTCCGGCCGGTGCCGATCCGGAGATGATCTCGGTTAGTTATGAGATGGCTTCGGGCCGATAGTGTAGACCCTATGGTTGGCCCGCTTCGCCTGAATGATTAGGATCGGCCAACCATAGGGTCTACGGGAACCGATGCTCGCAGAGCACCCTACAAAGACAGTATAGGCTATTCCTTCAACGGCAAGATCTCCACCTTGCGGAACTCGATCGGGTGGCTCTCGGCCTGGAGTGAGATGCTGCCGCCGCTGAGCATTTTCTCCCCGTCCTTGATCAGTCGACGTCCGTCAGCGTCCTTGGGGTCGAGCTGGGCCTTCTCGTACTCGATGACGGTCTCGCCCTCGACGATGTGCTTGATCACGCCGTTGCCGTGGGCCTCCACTTCCACCGTGACCCATTGGTCGCCGTGATAGGTCTTCGCCTTCGAGTCGGTGCAGTGCTGGGTGATCAGCTTGCCACCCATCACGATATTCGTGCCGGGCGTGCAGACGTTCGCCGTCGGCCGCTTGTCGCGGCCGTTGCCGCCGAGGAACTGGACCTCGATCGAGACCGGGAACTCCTGGTCCTTTCGCATGGTCTCGGGAGGTTGGCCGTGGATCATCACGCCGCTGTTGCGGAACGCCCAGCCGGGACCGCCGCGGCACTGCTTGCCCACGAACCGATACTCGATCCGCAATCGGTAGTGCGAGAACGGCGTCTTGTAGAAGAGATGCCCGAACTTGCCTTCGAACTTGGGATACTTGTCGTAGGCGACCTTCAAGACCCCGTTCTCGACCCGGAATGTGTCGGCGTAGTTCTCGCCCAGGGGGTAACCCGTGATCTTGGGCGTCCAGCCTTCGAGATCCTTGCCGTTGAAGAGCGCGATCCAGCCTTCGCTGGTGGACTTGTCCTGACCTCGTGCGTCGATCGCAGCCAGGGCGAGGACCGCCAGGGCCGCGAGCGTGAGCCCCACAATCCGCAGAGCGGGTCGATGCGACGATGTTGCAGTGATCATGATGGGTCCTCCTTTTTCGGATCATAGGTGGGGTGTCGGGGGCTTGATCGGGGCCTGGTAGGCGTTTGCCCCTTTGACCTTGACTTTCCTCTTATAAACGCGATCGCCGCAGGTGGCGAAGATCGTGTCGAAGTCCGGGCCGCCGAAGCAGAGGTTCGCGATCCGGCCGTTGGGCGTGGGGATGATGCAGTTGACCCGGCCGGGCTGGTCGCAGACCTGAATGCCCATCGTGGTCGTGACGTAGAGCCGTCCATCCCGGTCGACGCGAATCCCGTCGGCACCGCTCTCGTCCGCGGTGTCGGGCGCATGGAGGTGATAGTATTTTTGCTTGTACGCGAGTGAGCCGTCCGCCCGCACCTGGTAACTATAGATCCAGTGAGACCGATAGTCGGCGACATAGAGCAGCGACTGGTCGGGCGAGAGAGTGATGCCGTTGGGAAAGCGCAACCCGGAATCGACGACCCGCTTCTCACCCTTGGGGCTGATGTACCAGACCTTGCTCGGCTCGGCGCCGCCGAAGGTCGGGTTGGTCACGTAGATCCCGCCCTCGTGGTTGACGACCAGGTCGTTACCGCGAATCCCCTCGGCGATGACGGTCGGCGTGCCGCTGTACGCGAGGAACTTGTCCTCGCCGACGGCGTAGATCCGGGCGTCGTACGCGAGGACCTTGTCCTCGCCGACGGCGTAGATCCGGCCATCGGGCCCGAACGCCTGGCCGTTGGCATGTTTCGTCTCGGCGAGCCACGGGGTGACCTTGCCATCCAGGCCGATCTTGTACCCTTTGCTGTTGGGAATGTCGTTGAAGAACACCTCGCCCTGAGCATTGACGGCCGGTCCCTCGGTGAACCGGTAGCCATCGGCGACGAGCGTCCATCCTTCCCCCGGCACGAGGATGTCCCGGAGCTGCAGAGATCCGGCCCCGGCCTTCACGGGCCCGGGCAGTCCTTCCACAGCCATCGCATGGCGTCGGGGAAGATCTTCGTGGCGTGCTGCCCGTTGTGACCGCCGGTGCCCCAATCGTGGTTCACCTCGTACCCGGCGAAGATCAGGGCGCGCTCCATCTCCTGGTTGGCCATCCACCAATCACCGCCATAGATGTTCAAATCCGAGCTGCCGTCCTGGAGGAAGATCCGGATCGGCTTCGGCTCGTACTTGCGGATGAGCGTCGGATACACGTTGCCCCCGCGCAATCCGACATAGGTGCCGATCGAGCTGAACACGCGGCGGAACGAATCCGGGCGCTCCCACGCCGCCGTGAACGCACAGATCGCCCCGCTGCTGGAGCCGGCGATGCATCGGTCGTTGCCGTCCTTCGACAGCCGGATCGGCCGCCCGTCGGCCGTCTTGCGGGTCTCGACCTCGGGCAAGAGCTCCTCGAGCAGGAACCGGGCGTAGTTGTCGCCCAGCCCGTCGTACTCGTAGCTGCGGTTGAACCGGTCCATCGCCTCATTGGACGGGGCCTTCACCCGCCCGGGCGTGACGAACACGCCGATCACGACCGGCATCTCCTTCTTGTGGATCAGCTCGTCGAAGACCTTCGGCGCGTTGAACTGTCTGCCGTCCTGGTTGACGTACAGGCAGGCCGGTTTGGCGGGGTCGTACTGCTTCGGCACGTAGATCCAGTAATCCCGGACCGTGCCCGGGAAGATCTTGCTTTGGTCGAAGGTGTACTGGATCACCTCGCCCTTCGGCGGGGCGGACGTCGACGTCGCGTCGTCAGCGCGCAGACGTGCCCCGGGCAGGAATCCGAAAAGGGTCGAGAACATGAGGGCGAGTCGGAGCGGGATCGTTGGTCGTCGCATGGTGGAATCCCTGGCGGTTCGTCTCGGGCGGGCGTCATTTCTCGGCGCAGGAGATGATTCTAGCCGAGAGGTGAGGCGGGGGACAGGTTCCGCCGATCCTCCCTCGAGAGGTTGTACCGGCCCGAGGCTTGACGTCCTGATCGCGTGACTGAAAGCGACCGAATCAGAGCGAACGGAGTCGATGCTTCAACGCCGAGATTGGCGGCTTGCCTGTTCCGTCGACGTGGAAACGCTCCCCGTGCTCTCCATCGACGATGGTCCAATGAGAGCGCTTCATGCTTGGGCTGGATACGGTCGGGGGACTGACCCCCGCCATAACGGCACCCTTGACCTGTCTCTTGTAGGAGCCGGCTCCGTCCGGCGATCTTCAGCCAATCGTTAAGCGCTCTAGCAGGGCCCGCACTCGCCATTTCGGGAACCTCATGATGCATGCCTCCATCGGACGGCTGTTGGCGGCTCTTCGAGGCGCTTCCGGTCATGCAGCCGCCGAAGATCATGTCCTCCCACGCCTGTGAACTTCGCCGAGCGGATCATGGCGTGCAAGGAGTTGATCGCGCGCCGGGGGAGAGGACGCCGCGACCCAGGGACCGGCCGCGAGCGCATCAGGATCGCCTGGCCGAGGAGACGAACTCCCATCCCCGAACCCATCGGGCGCCCTCGGAAATTTCCTGATGCCTTCTCAGGCGTCTCCGGACGGACAGGCGAGCTGGCTCCTGCCATAATAATCAGCCGAGAACAGCGACTGTGCGATCGAGTCGTGGAGGATTCGGACCTGGGGCAATGTAGGGTCACGTCGTTGTGGGCCGCCCTCGGTCGAGATGACCCGGAGTCTTTTCCCTCGGTCACCGGATAGGAGGCATCGATGAAGAATCCGAACTCGCGGAACGTACGCAATCGTCGGACAAAGATGTGTCCTCGCGTATCGTCACATTCGTCCGTTAACGGATTCTCGAGGCCCGATACGCCTCGGGAAGTTCCCCGCCACGCCAAGGTCCGGGCGGGGGCATCCTCCGAATCTTTCGCGCCGGACCTGTTATTGATGCTCCTGGAGCTCCACGCCCTGGCCATCGACGACGAACGGGCTCGGGCCTACCTGGCGAAGCCCGGCTGCAATGCCGCCCTGGGGATCGCGTGTCGGGCGCAGGCGCTGGTCAAGCGGTTCCGGGTCCTCCGCCTGCTCCGGGACCATCACCTCCCGGACGATGGTCCTGCCGCCCGGTCCGGCGAATCCCGACGTTGGACGGTCGGGACGGGGGGGGCCTTCATCGACCGTGAGACTCGCTTCCCCGGGGGATCGCCGACGCGGTCTGCGGGCCGATCCCGACGAGGGACCGCGCGGGTTTCCTGGGGCGAGTAGTGGCCGTCCCGGAAGGAGGTCCCATGAAGCGCTGCCGGGTTCTCCTCGTGGACAGCCACTCGCTGCTCCTGGACATCCTCGCCAGGTACCTGGCCGAGTTCCCGGAGATCGACATCGTCGCACGCACGCGAGACGGGCTCGAGGCGATGACCCTGGCGATCCTCTTCCGGCCCGACCTCGTCGTCATGAACCTGGCGATGTCGGGACTCAACGGCCTGGAGCTGACCCGTCGCGTCGCCGCCGAGCCATGGGCGCCTCGCGTGATCCTCACGTCGTTCCACGACGAACCGGAATATCGCCTCGCCGCCGAGGCGGCTGGCGCCGACGGTTTCGTACTCAAGCAAGATCTGGGCACGAAGCTCGTCCCATTGATCCTGTCATTGATGATGTCGTGAATGATTCGATCGGTCGAACGATCTCCGATGATTCTGGCCCGGGAGGGAAAGGACCACGGGGCTGTGGGGGCCCTTGGGGAGTGTAGGCCGGCCAGGGCGGCCGTCCGCACCGGCGATGAAACCCGTTGGCAAGACAGGAACAGAGCATGTTCAAGGCACGCGCGACGAAACGGATGCATGTCCCGGCGGCTCCTCCGAAGCCGGCGATCGTCGACGACCCCGATCGGCGAACGCTGGTTTACTTGCTGAATTTCTTGCTGGCGAGTTTCGAGCGGATCCAGGGGAAGCGGACGCCGCCGTCGACCCCCGCCGCCGCGCGGCTCGATCAGTGGGAGGACGAGGAATACCTGTACCTGGAGACGGCGATCCCCGGCGATGCCTCGGGATTGGAGATCGACTTGAACGTCTTCAACGGCGTCATCTACGCCCGGATTCGCCATCGCGGCGAACGCGAGGTTCCCGGAGACGCGCCGCCATCGATCGTGGCCATCGGACCGGCGCCCGAGCCGTGAGCCAGCCTTGGAGACCGGGGTCCGGTGGCGGATGGCCGGCCGAGCGAGTCGGCCGGTCATGGATCTTGCCGCGGGTACATGGATGTGCCGCGGCGGGTCCTCCGCCACCGGACCTATTTTTTCCCGAGGTCTGCCGACGGGGCGGTCGAGGGCTCATCCATCGGGTGTTCCCAGTGGGAAATCCTCTCGTAATCCTCCAATCGGAAGACCCAGACCGGGTTCCGGCCGAGAACGTTGTATCGGACGAGTCGGGGCGACTCCTCCTGGTCGATTTGCAAGCGGACCGTGAACTGCCGGGCGTTCTCGACCTCCGACTGTCCCAGGATCGCGAACGACCTGAGACGCTGGCCGGGCCCGCGCTGCTTGTCCACGAAGATCACCGACGACGTATCGATCGAATCGGGCAGCGGCGAAGGGGCGTCGCGCCACCGGATGAGGGCCGATTCCAGAGACTGCTTCGCCTCGGCCCATCCCGGCAGGTAGGCCGGCGGGGTCGGGGAGGCGTCCCGGCCGTTGCAACCGGACAGCCCGGCAATCGCCATGATCCACGAGGTCAGGATTCCGAGCCCGACGATGGATCGTCGGCCGGAAGTCCTGGGGGATGGGTTCTTCAAGGATGAAGGCTGCGAGTCCGGTCGGCCAGGTGGCCAGGTGGCCCACACGGTCGTTCCCCTCATTGCAATCGCCCCCGTCGCGGACATTTTCCACCAGTCCGCTTGCGATTTTGACCGGCTCGGGCTAGATTTGGAAGATTAAGTGGACAAGCCAATTCTGATCCTAGAGCCTTCACGCAGGGTTTGCACACAGGTCGACACGAAGGTCAATCATACTAACCCGAAGCGTCAGTGAGGATTCGACGGCATTCGCCTCGCTGACGCTTCGGGTTGGTATCGGGTATGTGCAACCCCAATGTGAAGCGCTCCAGGGTAGGTCTCGGTTCTGTAGTAGGTGGCGGGCCAGACGATCTCGGTCCCGGATCATCGAGACGATCGATCATAATGATGCGCACGTGGCGACGTCGATGGGCAGGCTTGGGAGCCGCGGCATGGCTGATGCTCGCGGCGGCGGTCGCGATGTCGCCCACGGAAGCCCGCGCCGGCTGCAATTCTCCCTGGGTCCATCGCGCCGGCCTTTCCGATTCGTTCAACGAGCTGGCCATTTTCGACTCGAGCGATCAAGGGCTTGATCGCGATCCCGCACTCCCCGATCGGGGCGAGCATCGATCTCCGTGTGCGGGGGGCGCCTGTTCCCGCTCGCCGGACCTGCCGATCCGCACCTCCGACTCGATTCCAGGCCAGATGGAACTCTGGGGCGAGTTGTCGGCCGATAACCATCCGCCGGCCCCTCCGGCCGATGGATTCGGCTTCTTCCACGATCGCCCTCGGCCTGCCCGGGCCGTCATCCCGATCGAACGCCCCCCCCGCGAGGTTACCCCTCGCTGATCCCATCCGCATCGCGAACTTGCAGGGTGAATCGAGCGACGTGGGCTTGCCTGGCGAGCCCCGGCGAACCACGGGCTGCTCCCGGCGGGACTCGCCGCGTCCCGTCGACGATCGTCCGCCCCGCATGACCGACGTGTCTCCGACCTTGCCGCCGCACGACGATCCCTCGTCGTGAACCGGTGCGGCGCGAGGGTGTCGTTCGCGTTTAATCTCCGATCCCTTCGGCCGGGCCATGCGCCCTCCCGAGTCCTTATCTGACACATCCGTCTCTTGCAAAAGGGGGGAATCATGAAGAAGCTTCGAAGCGGTTTTACCTTGATCGAGCTGCTCGTCGTCATCGCCATCATCGCCGTCCTGATCGCGCTGCTGCTCCCGGCCGTGCAGTCGGCCCGCGAAGCCGCCCGGCGGGGGCAATGTTCCAATAACCTCAAGCAGATCGGCCTGGCCGTCGCCAATTATGAGAGTGCCTTCAAGCTGTATCCCTCGGGCAAGGGGTTGACCTACGGCGCGTCGGTCCCCAATGCCGCGGGCTATGCACGCTGGTCGGCCCACAGCTCGCTGCTGATGTTCATCGAGCAGGGGAACCTGTTCAACAGCATCAACTTCAACCTGCCGCCCGAGACGCCCGGCATGGCCGGCGCCGTGCCGTTCATGCCGGCGTATCAGAATCCCAACCGAGAGAATATGACGGCGTGCGCGACGCAGGTCGCGGCGTTTCTTTGCCCGTCCGATAATCCGCCGATCGCCGGCTCACCGGGCGCGAACAACTACCTCTGCAACCAGCAGACCTGGGCGTGCGA
>JBKQHM010000033.1:0-16322 GCA_052148775.1 Isosphaeraceae bacterium
CTCGTCCGGACCGTTCATGGCCGCGACGCCAACTCCCTGTCGTCCCCGGAGATCGGGAAGGGCGACCCGGCGAAATGTTGCACAGGAGTGCAAACCAGCGCAATGCCCGCGGTGCGATTTCCCCTCAGATCGCGGGCCCACGACCCTCGCACATCGCACAACGCACCCCGTCCCCTGACCGGCCCCGCCACGGATTTCATTGCGAGAGACTCGCGATCGAGCGTACGCTAGCTGCGTCGGTTCCTGTCGTTTTCGATTCGATGGCGCACCGGCCATGCTGGTCGGGGGAGATGATCGCGATGAACGAAGCCACGATCCCGGTCGGTCCCGCGAGGGCGAGCGCGAGCCTACCGCGACCGATCCGGCGAGTGCTCGGCCGGCTCGGCTTGCGACTCCGATTGGCGTCCTGCCTGCGGGGACTGGGGACCACGATCCTGGTGATGGCCCTGTGCGCCGCGATGGGCATGGCGGCCGATCTCGCCTGGGTCCTTCCGCAGCTCGCACGCTGGGCGATCTGGGGGGTCTGGCTGGCAATTGGCGGACTGGCCCTCATCCTCACGGCCCTCCGGCCACTCGTCCGTCGGTTGGGCGCCTTCGACCTGGCGTCGGTCGCCGAGCGCGGACATCCCGAGCTCGGCGAGCGGCTGACGGGTGCGGTCGCGCTGCTGGGAAGCGGTCGCGCACCCCATGGTTCGCCGTCATTGATCGCCGCCCTGGCCAGCGAGGCGATCGCCGAATCCCGGACGGTAAAGCCGGCTCGTGCCGTTTCCTGGTCTCGCGCGGCACGGAGGTTGGCCGGCGGAATCCTCGTCCTGGGATCCCTCGTGACCCCCGCTTTCCTCTGGCCCGACTCGTACGGTGCCCTCGCTCGACGCTTCGTGATGCCCTGGGCCGACATCGACCGCATCGGCCGATTCGTCGTGACCGTCACCCCGGGTGACAAGGTCCTCGCGGTCGGTTCCGACCTGACGGTCTCCGCGAGCGTCCGTCCTCTCCTCGGCATCGGCCCGACGCCCGATGCGGCCTGGCTGGAATGGATCCCCGAAGGCGATGCCAGCCCTCAGCGTATCGCCATGCCACCGGTCACCGATGCCGACTCGACGACTCCGACGGATTCGTCCGTCGGTCGGTTCGCGTTCACCCTGCCGAGGCTCGGCCGATCGATCGAATATCGGGTCGTCAGCGGAGAGGCCACGAGCCAACGTCACCGGATCACGACCCTTGAGCCGCCGTCCGTCGCGTCGATCGCGGCCCGGGTCGAGCCGCCGTCCTATACGAAGCTCCCCACTACAATCGCCCGAGACCCAGCCCGTATCGACGCCCTTGAGGACAGTCGCATCACACTCGACATCACCCCCAGCCGGCCCGTCCGATCGATCGAAGTCGGATGGCCGAAGCCGGAGGGAACGAAGCCCGTCCCGATCGCGGCGATCCTCACAGCCGGAGGCCGGAGCGGCTCGGCGACTCTCGCGGCCGAGGTGTCCGGCCCCTATACCCTGGCCCTTCGCGATGAGTACGAGATCGTCAATCTCCCCGAACCCTCGCGTCAGGTGATCGTCCGGCCCGACGCCCCGCCGACGGTCGCGCATCGGGGTCTGGAAGGTGTGAAGGAAGCGAGTCCGGACGACATCCTGACCATCGCCGTCGCGGCACGCGACGACATCGCGGTCGCTTCGATCGAGCTGCACTATGCCATCCGTCGCGGCGGATCGGCCGAGGCCGGGTCGGAGATCGGCCTTGTCGCGGTCAAGTCGGAGGGGATCGGCTCGCGATCGGCCCGAGGCGCCGCATCGATGGGTTTTCGTCCGCTGGGTCTCAAGCCGGGCGATGGCCTGACCTACCGGCTCCGGGTCGCCGACAACCGGCCCGCCCCCCGCGGTCCCAACGTCGTCTGGACGTCTCCGGAGGAAATCGCGATCGTCGCCGGCGCCGAGCCGCTAATGACCCAGTTGGGCCGGCTTCGCCGCTCGACTGTGCAAGCCAGGCTCGACGCCTTGAAGAAGTCCGTCGCCGCCAATCGGCAGGAGTCCGAACGGCTGCGCCAATCGGCCGAGGCCGCCCGGGACGGTAAGGCCCCTTGGGACAGGACCCGGCAACAGGCCGTCGAGCACCGCGAGGCGGACGCACGCGCGATCATCGATCAGCTCAAACGCTTTGCCCGCGATCTCGACCAGGATCCGAGGCTCCGCGCGCTCGCCCGGCCCGCCCGTCAGATCGCCGATCTCGAGGCCGAAAGCGGCCGGGCGATGCTCGACCGTGCCCGACAAGATGACAATCCGGAGCATCGCCTCGCCGATCTCAAGCAAGCGGCGAACCGGCTTGGAGCCGTCGGCGACCGCCTGGAGGAGCTCCAGCGCAAGCTGAACGAACTGAGCCGGGATGACGCGCGTGGCGGGCAGCTCCAGGCACTGGCCGCTCGCCAACAACAGATCGCCGACGAGGCCGAAAACGTCGTCGACCGCGCCCAGCTCGACCGGCTCCAGGCCCGGCAGAACGCCGTTCGCAACGAGGTCGATACCCTGATCCATGAAGCTCCCGACCTGCGTGGCACGCTCCTCCAGGCCGAGGCGAAGGAGGCCGAGCGGCTCGCGCGAGAAGCCCGCGCGCTCTCCGATCGACAGCACGAGGAAGCTCGTCGGGCGGCCGACCCATCCCGCAATGCCGCCGAGCTCAAGGCCCTCGCCGACGCCCAGCGTGCCCTCGAGGACGACGCCCGTCGACTGGCCCTGGAAGTCGACCCAACGCTCGCCGAGAACGGCCGGTCGCGGCTCAACAGCGAGGCGATCCGCCAGGCCGCCGATCCGATCGAGCGCGGCGACATCGACCAGGCTCGCCAGAATCTCGAAGGAGCGGAGAACGAGCTGAGGCGCCTGACCCGCGACATCGAGGACGTTCCGGCCGACTCCAAGGCCCTCGCCGGCCGGCTGGTCCACCGCCAGTACGCCCTCAACAACGAGATCGACGAGGCCCTTCGCGATGTCCGGAACAAGGATAAGCTCAGCCCCGAGGAAAAGGCGGCGCTGAACGACCGGATGAAGTCCCTCGCCCGGCGCGAGGAGACGATCGGCCGGCTGGCCAGGACGATCCAGCCGCCGGCAGGCAAGGAGGGGCGGAGCAAATTCCCACACGAGGCCGCGCGAGAGGCCGTGAACAAGACGACGCGTGCCGTCGAAGCGCTCGGCACCCTGACGCCGCAGGTGATCGAGGAGGGCAAGAACGGTGCGAGGCAGGCCCTCGAACGGCTGGCCAACGATCTGCCGGATCACTGGCGACGGCAAGAGCCGACTCGCCAGAAGTTCGACGAGGCGCGGCGGACGATGAATGAGCTGTCCAACCAGATCGCCCAGCACCTCCGCGAAACCGAGCCGCGACCGGACAGGCCGGCCACCGCCGCCAAGGCCGCCGAGGAGCTGGCCAGACGACTGAACGACGCCGCCGACCGGCAGGCGAAGGCCGTGGCCGCGCTCGAGGAGATGGAGCCCGAGCCGCGCGTCGAGCCCCAGCGCGACCGCGCCGTCCGCCGCGCGTCGGCACTGGCCGATGTCTTGAAGGACCTCCACGACCCGTCGAAGCGAGAAGCCGCGCGGGCCGCCCTGCCCCTCGTCGAGGTCCGGGCTCGCGCCGCCATGGACCGTCTCGAGCACAAGTTCAACGGCCGCGTTCCCGCCGACGACCTCGCCGACGAGCTGGCCGACGACCAGCACCGGATCCTCCAGGGGCTCGACGATCCGAAGGGGAATGAGGCCGCGGGCGAGGATCAGCGCCGGCTTGCCAACGCCCTGCGGAACCTCAATGCCCCCGACGCGACCCTGGCCAAGACGGAAGCCGTCCGGCTGGCCGAGCATGCCGCACGAGCCCTGACGCGCGCGGACGGCAAGGCCGACCCCGTCGCCGCGGTCCGCGCGGCCGCCGTAGCCGCGACGAATCTGGCCGACCGCCTCGCGGATCGTCAAACGCCCCAGGCACAGGCCGAGGCCCTCGCGCGTGCCGAGCGTACCCTGAACCAGCCGGAAATGCAGGCCGACCCGGCTCAGTCCGAGATCCGTCAGAAAGCCATCGCCGCCGAGCTGGCACGCCTGCCGATGGACAACAAGGCCGAGGCCGCCGGCCGGATCGAGCACGCCTCGGAGCTGGCCGAGCGAGCGGCCCGGATCGACGACGATCGCAATGGAGCGGGCCGACCGACCAACGCAGCTCTGACCGAAGCCCGCAGGCGGGCCGCCGAGGCCCTCGATCAACTGGCCTCCCGGCCGGTCAAGGCCGACCCGGCCCAGAAGCCCTCCAGGACCGAGCCGCCTGTGATGGCAGATCCCGAGCTTCCCTTGAACCCGACGCAGGTCGCGACCGCGAAGGACCTGGTCCGTCGCGAGCGACAGATTCGCGAGCGAGTGCAGGCGGTGCTGGGCCGCCACGTCGAGCCGCAGCAGGCGATCCGCGGCGAGGCCGTCGCGCTCGGCGCGGCCCTGAGCGAGCTCCGCGATCGCATCCGGCCGCTGAGCGATCGCGGCCCGTATACGGCCTTCGAAGCGGCCCATCACCTCCGGACCTATGCAGCGCAGTCCATGGACCAGGCATCCGAACACTTGGCTCAGGGCCAGACGCCCTACGCCCGCGACGACCAGCGCCGCGCCTCCCAGATGGTAGACCGCGGCGCGCAGCTCGCCGAGGACCTGGCCGCGGCGCTCGGCGCCGAGCAGCAGGCGGCCCAGGCCCGGGCCGTCGCTCCCAACCAGGCCCTGGCCGACGGGCATCCTCCGATCGGCGAGGCGCGTGCCGCGATGCTCCGCGCAGGCCAGCAGCTCGACCAGGCCCGCGAACCCGACCAGGCCGGCCGAGCCGCCCAGGCCGCCCGTGAGGCGATGCGCGAGGCGGCGCGAGACCTCATGGCCGCCGCCCAGGCCGCGGCCGCACAGCTCGACGGCCCCTCACTCGCCGATGATCGGGCCGACGGCGAGTCTAACTCCGAGCCGACACCTGGGACTCCCGCGGGCACCCCGACCGATCCTCGGAGCCGCCCCGGCACCAGGGCCGAGACCGACCTGACCGAGCTCAAGGAAGCGATCCGTCGCAAGACCGGCCGAGCCTGGGGCGAGCTCCCGGGCCATCTCCGGACCGAGATCCTCCAGTCGTCGCAGGGGCGTTATCGCGAAGAGTACGCCCGGCTCATCCAGCTCTATTTCCGCGAAATCGCCGCCGGCGCCGCCGACCGGAAGCCCGAGTCAGGAGTTGCGAAATGAACTGCCCTCGTGGTCATGTCGAGTGTGAGTATCTAGCCTCGGGCACTCAGAACTCGACGTCTTTCCCCCGCAGGCCGAGTCGGAATCTGCCCCGATTGAAAGTCGCGCGGCTCCCAACCGCCGCGATAGCAGCGCTGATCATCGCTGTAACCCTGACTCATCCGCCCCGCGCAGGCGCAGGCGAGCCCGCATCCCCTTCCGACACCGCGATCCATCGGGCGCTCGATTACCTCCGATCCACCCAGCGCCCCGACGGCGCCTGGGAGTCGGGCGGGTTCGGTCCCGCGACCTCGGTCACCTCGCTGGCCGTGATGGCGTTCCTCGCCGCCGGACACGTCCCCGGCGAGCCCGGCCCGTATCGCGAGTCGATCGAGCGCGGCATCCGCTACGTCCTCGACCACCAGCATCCCAACGGCGTGATCGCATCCAACTCCAGCAACGGCCCGATGTATTGCCATGGCATCAGCACGCTGATGCTCGCCGAGGTCATCGGCATGACCGACGACCCCGAGATCGCCGCGCAGGCCCGAGGAGCATTGACGCGCGCGGTCAAGCTGATCCTGTCGGCGCAGAATCGCCCTAAAGGGAAAACGCAGGCCGGCGGCTGGCGGTACCAGCCGACCAGCGACGACAGCGACATCAGCGTCACCGGCTGGCAGCTCATGGCGCTCCGCGCCGCCAAGTCCGCCGGCTGCGAGGTCCCCTCCGAGAACATCGACCGCGCCATCGACTACCTCAAACGCTGCGCCGTCAAACAAGGGGGGGGCTTCGCCTACCAGCCCGGCGGCTCGCCCAACAATCCACGCACCGGCACCGGCATCCTCGCCCTGGAGATCTGCGGCGAGCACCTGACGAAGGAGGCCATCGCCGGCGCCGAGTATCTGCTCAAGCACCCTCCCCAGTGGTCCAGCACGTCCTTCTTCTACGAGGTCTACTACGGCTCGCTCGCCATGTTCCAGATGGGTGACAAGCACTTCCTCACCTATTATCCCAAGCTGATCGCGATCTTGCTCGGTCATCAGGGCAAGGACGGGAGCTGGCTCTCCAACGACGCCCACGACCGCACCGGCGGCCGAAACTACTGCACGGCGATGGCCGTCCTCGCCTTGACGGTGGAATATCGCTATTTGCCAATTTACCAGAGATAATCTTTCCACCGATTCCATGGCGTTCCGTTTTCGACGATTCCGGAGGGAAACGACCATGTCCGAACCTCTCCCGTCAATCCCCATCGACCCGGGAAGCACGTGCATTCCGGGTGATCGGCGTGCCTCCGCCCCGAGGACCCGCCTGCCCGTTGTCATCCTGATCGCCGCGATGGTCCTGGGGGCCGTGTACGAGCTCGTATCATATCAATCCGTCCGTGCACAGGAGGGCGGAAAGGCTCCTGCGACCGATCCGGCCAAGGTCAATGCTTTCATCGTCGAGATTCAGAGAACCCTCGACAGTCTGGACACCCGGATGGAAGCGATCGCGGCTCCGACGCTCGCCGCCGTCGATGCCAACGAACGGCTCAACGACCAGCTCATGGATCTGATGATAGCGGCCCATTCGGCCGAGGCGAATTACGGGGACGCCAAGCTGGCCCGCGAAATCGCCGAGATCGAAATCATCGGATACAGAGGGGGGACCGCCGTCCAGGAACTGGCGGTTGCCGAAGGCGAGATCAAACTGGCGAGGGACGAGATGGAGAGGGCACGAAACGACACCGCGGAGGCAAAGACGCGACTGGCCAGGATCTCCAGGCTCGCGAATGAGTCCGCAGGCAGTCTCCACCTGGTGTTCCTTTACACCGACCGTCTGAAGGCGGCCGAACTCGGGGAACTCAAGGCCAAATATGTTCTGGAGCTAGCGCAGGGTAAGAAGAAGGTCCTGGTCGAGTTCACTCAACATCAACGACTGAAGGAACTTCAAGCCGATATCGAGAGGAAGCGTTCGATCGAGCTCGGCAAGCAGTCGGATCGGGATCTTCAGAAGGCCAGGCTCCAGAAGCTGCAAAGTGCCGTGAGATCCGACAAGCCCACCGAAGTCGATAAGCAAGTTCTCGATATGCTCGACCAGGCCATGCTCCTGGAGAATACGATCCGGGCCGATATCGATCGATTCGCGAAAGTCGAGAAAACCGACAGCCCGCTCCAGAAGGAAATCCACGATCTGACGAATCAACTCCAGAATGTCGTTCATCAAGCGGAGGCGGTGCAGTCCGCGGCCCAATTCGCCAGGCTCAAGTCGAAGATCGATCGGGCCGCCAAGCGCTGACCCTTCACCCCGTCGAAGGGACGACAAGGCCCCGAGGCTGGCTATATCGAAGGACACAGGATGATCCGAATCAAAGACCTACGCGTTGACTACGACGCCACGTGCGCCGTGCGCGACCTCTCGCTGGAGGTCGGGCCCGGCGAGGTGTGCGGCCTGATCGGCCCCAACGGCGCCGGCAAGACCACGACGATGCGCGCCATGCTCGGCCTGCTGGAGCCGACCTACGGCGAGATCGAGGTCATGGGGGTCGACGTAAGGGAGCACCCCAAGGACGTCTGCCGGATCGTCGGCTTCATGCCCGACTTCCCCCCCGTCTATGAGGACCTGATGGCCTGGGAGTTCCTCGACCTGTTCGCCGCCAGCTACGGGCTGACGCGACCTCAGCGACGCCATGCGGTCGCCGAGTACCTCGAGATGGTCGGATTGAACGAGAAGCGCGAAGCCATGGTCGTCGAGCTGTCCCGCGGGATGCGCCAGCGGCTGATGCTCGCCAAGACTTTGATCCCCGACCCGCAAGTGCTCCTGCTCGACGAACCCGCCAGCGGCGTCGACCCGCAAGGCCGCATCGACCTGAGGAACATCCTCCGCCGCATGGCCGACGAGAAGAAGACGGTGCTGATCTCCTCGCACATCCTCACCGAGATGAACGAGTTCTGCACGTCGGTCACGATCATGGAGCGGGGCCAGATCGTGGTCAGCGGCCGGATCGACGAGGTCAATCAGCGGATCCTCGGCGACTCGCAACTCGCCGTCGAGTTGCTATCCGAGCCCGAGCTGTTCCGCGAGATCGTCGGTGCCGACGATCGGGCGGGACCGATCGAGCAGCGAGGCAAGAATACCTACGAATTCCGGTTCCGGGGCGATGCCGAGGCCGCCGGCGAACTGCTCGCGACCCTGGTGACCCGCGGCGTCCGCATCTCGGGGTTTGCCCGACGTCGGGATAACCTGGAAGACCTGTTCCTCAAGGTGGGATCGAAGGAGCTCTCATGATGAACTGGGACAACCTGCCGGCATGGCTCGACAATCCGATCCTGGTCAAGCACATCCGATCGCGGCTCCGGCCACAGCCCTTCTTCGCGTCCCTGGCCGTGGTGGTGATGCTCTGCATGTGCATCCTCTGGGCGGGCTATCAGCTCAACATGTTCGTGAGCGGCGGCGCGGCCGGGTGGCTGCTGGCCCTCCAGACCATCATCCTGGTCATCATGGGAGCCTCTCAGGTCAATGGGTCGGTCAACGGTGCCCGGGCTTCGGGCATCCTCGATTTCCACCGCGTCTCGCCCATGACACCCATCGAGCTGACGCTCGGCTTCTTCTTCGGCGCACCGATCCGGGAATACCTGCTGTTCGCTGCGACCCTGCCGTGCCTGGCCGTCTGCATGGCGTTCGGCGTCCCGAGCCCGCGAGCAGCGATCCAGCTCATGATCATGCTCCTTGCGATCACCTGGACCTTTCACGGCCTTGCGCTTCTCAGCGGCCTGATGTCGAAGGCCAAGAACACCACCGGGAATGTCATCGGTATAATCGTGCTCATATTGTTCTTCGGCATGAGCCTGGTGACCGGCGGCAGCTATTCCGTCAACGTGGCCGAAGGCGAAATGCGGTTCCACTTCTACGGCATCTCCCTGCCCTGGCTCCCGGTCGTGCTGATCTACCAACTTCCCCTCCTGTTCTTCATCCTCCTGGCATCCACCCGTAAGATGCGATCGGCCCGGCTCCATCCCCTTTCCAAACCCGAGGCGATCGCCGCCATGATCACCTTCGCGGCCCTGGTGCTCGGGGGGATCTGGGAGCGGGAGTCCTACGAGGTGCTCGAGGTCGTCGCCCTCTATCTCCTCGCCGCCCCGGCGCTGATGCTCGCGCTGATGGTCACCCCCAACCAGTCCGAATATTACAAGGGGTTGTGGCGTGCCCACAAACTCGGCCGCGGCCGATTGCCCTGGTGGGACGACCTCTCGGTGAACTGGGTCGGCCTGGCGATCATCGCCGGCATCGTGCTGGCCGCCGGTACGATCGCAGGGGCCTTCCCCGGGCAGACCGCGCCGAGCTTCGCAGGAGGAGCCCCGGCGGGTTCGTACCCCCTGGCGTTGGCGACCGCCGTGCTCGTCGTCGCCTATTTCGGCCTGGCTTTCCAGTATTTCCAGCTCCGGTTCGGCGGGAGGGGCAAGACCTACTTCTCGCTCTTCCTGTTCGTGACCTGGCTACTCCCGCTGGTCGCGGCCTGGATCCAGGTGGCGGCCTGGGGACCGTCGTCCTCGGAGGAATCGGGGTATCCGTTCTTCGCGCTCAGTCCAGTCGCCGGGATCGGGATGGTCGCGGGGGTCGGCGACCAAGCAGTTGCCCGCGCGATCCAGTCCGCCGCGATCACGCCGGCCCTCCTGTTCACCTTCGTCTTCAACTACCTCTTGATCGGTGCCCGGAAGCGCGTCATCAGGGCAGTCTACCTGGCCGCTGCGAACCGGAAACAGGCGCAGGACGAGGCGGCATCGGTCGCGCCGATCCTCGACGGCCGGATCGGCATGGAGCCCTCGAGCTAGGTTCCGATCTCGGGAACATCAAGAGATTCGCCCTGGGGAGGTCAACCATCGTGAATGCCCATCATCGGCTCTTGCGCCTCGCGACCTTGGCTCTTGTCTTCGTGTCTTCGGGTTCACTGACCCATTGGCGGGTATTGGCCGGAGACGATCGCCCCACCGGGGATATCCATCGGCGGCTCTACGTGGCCGAGCCGGGCATCCGCAACTATCTCGAATACGGCGGCCATGGCCTGATCGTCTTCGACATCGACCACGACCACCGCTTCATCAGGCGTATCCCCACGGCGGGGCTCGACGACAAGGGGGTCCCGATCAACGTCAAGGGCATCTGCGCCAGCGCACGGACCAAACGCATCTACATCAGTACGATCAAGCAGTTGATGTGCCTCGACATGGTCTCGGAGAAGCTCCTCTGGGAGAAGACCTACGACCAGGGCTGCGACCGGATGTCGATCACGCCGGACGGCAAGCTCATCTTCCTCCCCTCGTTCGAGGGCCCGCTCTGGTATGTCGTCCGCGCCGAGGATGGCGAGGTCCTCGCGCGGATCACGCCCCGGTCGGGTTCGCACAACACGGTCGTCGGCCCGGACGGCATGGAAGCTTATCTGGCCGGCTTGAATTCGCCATCCTTGACGGTCGCGGATACGAAAACGTATCGGATCATCCGCGCGGTCGGCCCCTTCGCCGCGAGCATCCGGCCGTTCACGATCAACGGACCCCAGACGCTCTGCTTCGTGAACGTCAACGAGCTGCTCGGCTTCGAGGTGGGCGACTTGAAGACGGGCGAGAAGCTGTACCGCGTCGAGGTGAAGGGCTTCCAGAAGGGGCCGACCAAGCGGCATGGCTGCCCGAGCCATGGCATCGGCCTGACGCCCGACGACAAGGAACTCTGGGTGACCGACGGGGCCAACAGCCGGATGCACATCTTCGACGCGACGGTCATGCCCCCGAATCAGGTCGGGAGCATCGAACTCCGCGACCAGCCCGGCTGGATCACCTTCAGCATCGATGGCCGCCTCGCCTATCCGTCGACCGGCGACGTGATCGACACGCGCACCCGCAAGATCGTCGCGGTGCTCAAGGACGAGATGGGCCGGGATGTCCAGAGCGAGAAGATGGTCGAGGTCGACTTCCAGGGAGACGAGCCGATCCGCGCCGGCGACCAGTTCGGGCTCGGGCGGGTGGACAGCCGGGGCGGCGGAGGGACCGGTCCGTGAGCGAACTCACGATGCCTCGATCCACCCTTCGCCCCGATGGGAAATCCCGATCTTGTGCAGCGGGTGAATCAGCGCTCGCCGGTGCGCGACGCCGTCCGTTTGAGCAGCCCGGCCAGGGTCTCATCCAGGGCCTTGCCGCGGAGGTCGATCCGGATGATGGTACCGTCCGGATCGATGAGATATGTCGCCGGGATGGAGGTGACTCCGAACGCCTCGACGAGGTCCGTCGCCGTACCGCCGTTGTGGATCTGCGGCCAGGGGAGCTTCCGCGTCTTGACGAAATCGACGACGGCGGCCTTGGACTCATCCAGGCTGACGCCGATGATCTCGAAGCCGGCATCGTGGTACGCCCGATAGGCGGCCTGCATCCGGGGCAGCTCGGCGACGCAAGGCCCGCACCAGGTGGCCCAGAAATCCAGCAGGACGTACTTGCCCCGATACGCACCGAGTCGCACGGCCTTTCCCTGGATGTCCTCGGCCACGAAGGCCGTTGCGGCCTTGCCGACCTGGTCCAGCCGCTTCAGATCGGACTGGACCTTCTGTCGCAAGTTCGGGCTCTCGTTGAATCGCGCGAGGAGCGTCGCGTAAACCTGTCGGGCCACGGCGACCTCGCCCGCGGCGATCGCCTGTCCGGCGAACGAGTCCGAGAAGCTGGCCGCGAACTCCTCCTGGTCATTCGGGTCGAGTCCCTGGATCAGCTCTCGGTACCGCGCCAGGGCGTCGTCAAAACGGCCGGCCTGGGCGCGCGCCATCGTCAGGATAATCTGGGCCAGCGCCTTGACCGGCCCTTCCGGGTCCGTCTTGAGGTATTGCTGGCCGAGTGCCTCCGTCTCGGCGAACCAGTCGTGCTCGATCGCCTTGTTGAAGAGCGCCGCGTAGGCCTGTTCTCGGTCGTTGGCCTTGGGGTTCTTCGCGACATACTCCGTCAGGTCGCGGATGAAGGCGCGATCATGCCTGGCCTGGATCTCGGCGACGCTCGCGGCCGGTTCCGCGCCGTTGGCAGGGGACAGAGTTGCCAGTACGGCCAGGATCGGAACACTCGAGAGGATTCTGAGTCTCACCGGATTGGACCTCGTCGAATGGGGGTCGAAGGGATCAAGAAACGCGGGATCACGAGGCATGCCTCAACGGTCGGCCGAGGCCATCGGCGCCACGGCTCGACCGGCGAGCACGGGTCGTCGGGCCGGTGCGAGGGCCGGAACCCGGGCCCCGGAGCGCTCCACCACCTCGCCGATCAGGTTGCACCAGAGGTTGCAGCAGAGGTTCCGCTCATAGCCGGCGAGGAAGGCCAACCGGCCCCGCTCGCCCATTCTGCGCGCCAGGCTGGGATCGTCGGCGAGGTGTGTGATCGCCGCGATCAGCCCCTCGGCATCGCCCGGAGTGAGGGTGACCCCGCAACCGGCGGACCGGATCGTATCGGCCGTCTCGCAGTGCTCCGGCCCGACGAAGACGGCGGCCCGGCCGGCCGCCATGACGCCGTAGAGCTTCCCCGGCGCGACGATCCCGGTCATCTCGGGCCGCATCGAGATCAGGTGGACGTCGGCCATCGAGAGCGAGACGTGCAAGTGGGACCTCGGCACATAATCCAGGAAACGGACGTTCGTCAGGCCCTCGTGCTGCTGGGCCGCCTTGACCTCGGCCAGTCGCGGTCCGCCTCCGACGAACAGGAAGACGATGTCGCGGCGATCGCGGAGCGCGCGGGCCGCCGACAGGAACTCCTCGAACGAGTGTGCCAGCCCGAGATTGCCCGAGTACATCGCCACGAACGCATCATCCAGGCCGAGCGACTTGCGCATCGCGTTCGCCGCGCGGGGGATCGGGTAGATCTCCTCGCGACGGCTCCAGACCGGTATCGTCTCGATCCGACCCGCCTCGACCTGCTTCAACGCGATCCGGTCGGCCATGTAAGGCCCCAGCACGACCACGCGATCCGCCTGCCGGTAGACGAAGCCGCTCAGCCAGGAGAAGAACCGGACGACCGGGTGGCCCGGCGACATCCGCCCCAGCGCCAGGCTCGCATCGGGGTGGAGATCCATGCTCCAGTAGGCGTGCCGCGTCCCCTTGATCCATTTCAAGAAGGTACCGATCAGGCCGATGATCGGCGGCGTCGTGAGGGTCACGACTGCGTCGAACCGGGGGAGCCGCATCGCCTTGATCGCGGCCCCGGCGTAGAAGCTCAGGTAGTCCGTCATCCTGGCCCACGTGCCGCGACGCCCCAGCGAGGTCGCGGGTACCCGATGAATCCGGACGCCTTCGTGGACCTCGAAGGTGGGCGGCTTCGGCTCTCCCGGCTGGTATCGGCTCTGCGAGCACAGCACGTGGCACTCATAGCCCCGCTCCGCCATCGATTCGGCCAGGTCGGTCAGGTGCTGGGCCGTCGAAGCATGATCGGGCCAGTAATACTGATTGATGAACAGGATTCGTTTGCCGGCCCCCTCGGACGAGGTCGGGCCGCCGGTGTGCGGGGCTGGCGGGACTTGCCCCGTCCCGGGGTCGATCCCGAACCGCCCGCTCGGTCTTTCGAATGGGCTTCGCGATCCCTCGGGCGGGCCTTGTGTACCGGCCGCTACGGACGAGCTTCGGCGGAACCATTGGCGACGGCTCACCATCCCTTGTCCCTCCATGGACTCGGATCTCGTTGAAGAATCATCGGCGATGTCAGACCCAAGTCCGCTCGCACTCCCCGTGCTGGGACAGGTCGCGCCGAGGGCCGATCCCTCCGGGAACGGGCGGGATCGGCCCGGGCGTCGGATCAGACGTTGGCGAACGGGTTCTGGAACTCGATCAGCCTGGCCGCGCGGACGAGCTCGGAGACGCCCCGGTCGAGATCGATCGTGGTCTCGAAGCCCTTCTTGCGGATCTTCTCGTAGGAGACCTCATAGTTGCGCTGATCGGCGTCGCTGCCGACCTCGGCGAAATGGAGGTAGTAATCCACATGCTCGAGGATCTTGCGGGCCACGTCTTCCTTGGTGAAGTTCATGGACTCGTGGCCGACGTTGTAGACGTCATCCTTGACCTCGCCCCAGCGCTCCAGGGCGAAGATGAACGAGCGCGCCATGTCGCGGACATGGACGAAGGTCCGCTTGAAGCCCCCTTCGTAGACGATCAGGTTGCGGTTCTTGACGGCCTGGTAGGTGAAGTCGTTCGGCATGAGGTCGAGCCGCATCCGGTTGCTGACGCCGAAGGCGGTGGCGAACCGGTAGGCCACGCTGTTGCCCGCGTCGAGGACCATCTGCTCGGCCGCGGCCTTGGTCTCGCCGTAGAGCGTGATCGGCGCGCGGGGGGTGTCTTCGTTGCAAACATAATCGGGTATGGAACCGTAGATGCTGCCTGTCGAGGCGAAGAGGATCTTCTGGTCGGGCGTCCGGTGACGGAGCAGGTTGGCGGTCCCGTCGACGTTGATGGCCTGCGCGACCTGCGGCTCCTTCTTGCACGCCGGGTAGCCGACGATCGCGGCCAGGTGGATCACCGCCTCGACCCCGTCGAGGGCCGACTTGACGGTTCCGGGATCGCAGACGTCTCCCTTGACCAGCTCGAAGAAGCGGTTCGAGCAGCACGGGAGCAGGCCATGGCCCCCGAACCTGAGGCAATCGAGGACTCGGACACGGTGCCCCTGCTCCAGCAGGATCGGGACCAGTGTCGAGCCGACATAACCGGCTCCGCCGGTGACGAGTATTCGCATCGCAGGCTCCATCCATGGTGGCTCGAGACGCGCCTGGAACGCCGAGGGTGTGTGGGTCTGAATCGACCCGCAAGGCGAGACGGGCAGTGACACGCCAGGCCCTCGTCCTTGCAGGCGTACTCCGTTGCGTGGCTCGGGGCGACAGTCAATCTTCCGCAATCCCAGGTTTGGCCTCATGCCACTCGCCTGGGGTTGTCCTGTCCGGGCGACACTATCGCCGAGCCAGGACGGACTGTCAACGTCACTTTGGCCCTCTCCGATTTCCGGATTCCCGGGTATAATCCGTCATCTCGATGAGCGACGCTCATCCGATTCGAGCCCCCGACACTCGAGGTGGACCCATGCATGTCGTCGCCGAGAAGACTTATACGCCCGAAGATCTCCTGTCGATGCCCGACGAAAAGAATTACGAGCTGGTCGACGGTCACCTGGTGGAACGGAAGATGAGCGTCTTATCGAGTTGGGTGGGAGGCCGCTTGTACCGCATGCTCGACATCTATGTCGATGAGCACGACCTTGGCTGGGCTTGGCCGGCCGATCTGGGCTACGTCTGTTTCCCGAATGCTCCAAAGAAGGTCCGGAAGGCGGACGTCTCATTCATCCGCAAGGAACGTCTCCCGGAAGGGCTCACGTCCGAGGGATACGAATACCTCCCGCCCGATCTCGCCGTTGAGGTCGTCTCACCCAACGAAACATACTACGAGGTCGAGGCCAAAGTTATCGAGTATCTCGGCGCCGGCGTACCGCTCATCTGGATCATCGACCCGGAGGCCCGGACCGTGCGCATCCACCGCGGCGACGGCTCGGTAGGCTGGCTGCGTGAGACGGATGAGCTCTCGGGCGAGGACGTGGTGCCGGGGTTCCGATGTCCTGTGTCCGCGATCTTCCCTAAGAAGCAGCAGGGGCCCGCGCCGGGCGCGTGAAGCGGCGAGTCGAGCCGCGATCGGCGATACCCGCTCGACGGATCATGCGAGGATGTTGTTCATGTGCGGAATCGTGGGTTACACCGGGAGCCATGAGGCCGCGCCGATCCTGGTCGCGGGGCTCCGACGGCTCGAATACCGCGGATACGACAGCGCCGGCCTGGCGTCCGTCGACGGGGGTCGGCTCATCGTGCGGAAGAAGGCTGGTCGGGTGCGAGCCCTGGAGGAATTGCTCGAGAGCGAGCCGGCCCCGGGCGGTTGCGGGATCAGTCACACGCGATGGGCGACGCACGGTCCGGCCACCGCGCGGAACGCCCACCCGCACCTGGGCGGGCGCGCCGGGGCCGTCACCGTGGCGGTCGTCCACAACGGGGTGATCGAGAACCACGCGTCGCTCCGCCGCGACCTCGAGGCCCAGGGGTTCGTCTTCGCCAGCCAGACCGACACCGAGGTCATCGCCCACCTGATCG
>JBKQHM010000034.1:0-18248 GCA_052148775.1 Isosphaeraceae bacterium
GATACCTCAACACCCAGCATGGGAACCCCACTGGTCCAAGCTGAAGAGTTTCTTTCTCTTTCTTTCTCTTACTTTGCCAGATACCAGCCACTGCATCGCAGACCGATAGGCACAGTCCCCGGGACGAGGCCAGATCGAAGGTCGTCGATCGCCGGAACGCTCAATACGAGTCGATCCTCAATGCCTCTCTCGAACTGGGCAGGAGCCCCGAGGTTTGGGCCAGGCTCGCAGCGGTGCAGCTCCGAGAAGTGATCAAACGAAGCCATTCAACGACGAAGCCCTTCTCGACAAAGCAAACCTACTCAACCCACAACCGCAGCCATTAAATGAAACCCAGGACCCGGTATTACTTCATCGCGATCGGATCGGTCATGAAGCATCGTCGCAATCGTTTCGATAAGTGGAAGACCTCGACTCCAGGCGAAGTCCCCGATGATTCCGGACTACCCGCCACGGGACCCCGCATCGAGCCGTACCTTGATGATCTCAAGTTGGATACGGCGAACCGGGATTCGGAATGCCGTATCCGATCCCTGGAAGCAGGTGCCCGGAATCTGAATGAGGCTGTCGCGAACATGGAATCGGGACTCCGGAAACTGGAGTCGGGAATCCGCAGCCTGGCGTCTCGAGTCCGCGTCTTGGCCTCGGGAATCCATGGCTTGGAATCTCGAATCCGGAAGTTGGAATCCCCATTCCGAGACTCGCATAAGACCCGGCGGTCGAAACGTCACGTCGAACGCAACTCTCGCAAGAACAAGGCCCCTTAGATTCAGGCCAAAGGCACCATCGCCTCGAATTTGGATTGAACGGGCATCCTCTCCCGGTCGATGGATATCCCCCGGTCAAAGCTTGGAGTTGGAGCTGTGCTCGGATGTCCAGAAGATTCGACCATGATCGGACGAACTTGACTTGCTTCAGGAGCGTAAATAATTCTACAGCGGAAGAACTTCGCGGGGCCCCTGGAAACGCCGGGTTTACGCCATGGCAAACTGCGGTCCGAGCCGAGGGAGGTTACCGGAGCCGTCGCCGCAAAGCCTGGCTTGGCAAGGGGTACCGAGGGGCCAGCCAATCTCCTTCCGCTGTAGAAATAATGATGCTTCTCGCCCAATACCACCGGTTTCGATGCGGCTCGCGAGAGGAGTTTGGACGATGAACAGACCCAACGATCGTGACTCCTGACACCCCCTCCGCGGCGCGCGCCCCTCTCTGCTGCGCGCACATTCCAGTTTTTTTTGGATTTTCTATCTGCTTTCCTGGTCGAGAGATCGGGAGTTCTGAAGCCCGAATCCGTGATAGGTGCATTAATGAAATTGCAAATTGGCGGCATTCTAACATTAGCGGTTAGTGAGCAAATGGATTCTCGACGAGGTGGGGACCTTGATATGCTGTCCATCGGGATACCAATCGTGCGAGTCGGGTCATCAACGCCCGCGAGCCACGACGATAGGGGGCTTGCCGCCCGCGAACCGCCTCGTCCGGACCGTTCGTGGCCGCGACGCCAACTCCCGACCGTCCCCGGAGATCGGGATGGGCGACCCGTCGAAATGTTGCACAGGAGTGCAAACCAGCGCAACGCCCGTGGTGCGATGTCCCTTCAAATCGCGGGCCCATGACCCTCTCACATGACACGACGCACCCCGTCCCCTGAGCAGCCCCGCCCCAGAGTTCAGGGTGGCCATCAGCGAGAACTCTCATAATAATCCTGCCAACTTGATCCCGGGACCTGGGAGCATTCACCACCCGTCGGGGCGACAATCTTCGGCCCTCCGGCGGGCGAGATACTCCGATCGCCGCCACGCTCGCATTCCGATGGCGAGGCGTTCGCAACCGACGGTCGGCTGGTTACAATGATCAATGAAATCCTGCTGAGGATCGGGTCGGATGATCATGGCGTAGGTTTGTTCCAAGAGCGAATCGGATGACACCATGAGACTGGGACGCCGGGAATCCTTGAGGTTGTGGATCGGTATCGGCGCGATCGTCGCCGCGATCGGCGGCACCCGCGCGTACGGACAGCAAGAAGCGGCCGTCGTGTCGGGCGTCCAGTACCTGAAGAGCCATTACCTCAACCAGCAGGCCGGCGAGTCCGCGATGATCGCGCTGGCCCTCTTGAAGGCGGAAGTCCCCACCGGCGACCCCGCCCTGATGGGCTGCGTGGTCCGGTTCCGCAGCCGATTCACCAGTAGCAGCTTCGTGCCCGAGCGCCAGAACGGCACCGGCGTTTACGAGGCGGCCGCGGCCGCGATGGCCCTGGCGAACCTGGACGCCGTCGGGAACCGCGGCTATCTCACCATGATCGCCAGCTACCTGACCGGTCAGCAGAAGGGCAACGGATCGTGGGATTACAACAATCGCGATCACGGCGATACCTCTATCTCCCAGTACGCCGTCCTCGGCCTCTGGGAAGCGGAGAACGCGGGCGTGCCGATCTCGCCGTCGGTCTGGGATCGTGCCGCATCCTGGTATCTTTCGACCCAGCACGCGTCGGGGGCCTGGGTCTATCACGACGATGAGGCGCACTACGCCGAGACGCTCGCCATGACCGCCGCCGGAGTCGGCAGCCTCCTGATCTGCCAGCGTCAACTCGAGCGCCACCGGCAGGAACGCCGGGCCAATAGCCCCCTCCTCACCGCGCTGACGAGCGATACGCAGTCGGATTTCAAGCCTTCCACGACCAACGCGCAGATCGATCAGGCGGCCCGTCGTGGCATGAACTGGATCGCCGCGAACTTCGCCCCCGACCGGCCCATTGCCGGCCCATCTCCGTTCTACATGCTCTACGGCGTCGAGCGGATCGGGGCCCTCGCCGAGCGCCAGACGATCGGCAAACTCGACTGGTTCGAGCGAGGCCGGGCCTACATCCGATCCAACCAGAAAGGCGACGGATCCTGGCAAGGGACGCATGGCGCCGAAATGAATACCGTCTGGGCGATGCTGTTCCTGACCAAGTCGACGGCCAAGTCGTTGAAGCGGATCCAGGTCCAGCGGCTGGGCGCCGGGACGCTCCTTGGCGGGCGTGGACTGCCCAGCGATCTCTCGTCCATGACCGTCGCTGGCGGACGCGTGGTGAGCCGTCCCATGAACGGGGCGATCGAGGGGATGCTCGCCGTGCTGGAAGACCCGCGCGCCCAGCAGGCCGACGCCGCCGTTGCCGGCATGGTCGATCGCTATTACCGGGAAGGACCGGACGTGCTCCGGCCGTTCAAGGCGCGATTCCGGAAGATGCTGAACGACCGGGACCCTGGAGTGCGAAGGGTCGCCGCCTGGTCCCTCGCCCATACCGGCGACATGGACGTCGTCCCCGCCCTGATCGACGCGCTCCGGGATGCGGACGAAGAGGTCATCGGCTCCGCGAGGCTCGGCCTCCAGGTCCTCAGCCGCAAGATCGAAGGACTCGGCCCGCCCAGCCCGTCGACCCCCGAGGAGCGGATCGCTGCGGCCGAACGTTGGCGAAATTGGTACAACGCCGTCCGGCCGCTGGACCTCGACGAGGACGATCAACCCCCGGCCCCACCGCAACGCCCGGCGTCCTTCGGAGCGGCCGCGGCGCCGGCCGACGGCCCATCGTCTGGGAGCCATTCGCCATGACCACACTCAGCCCGAAGGCCCACGCGACCGGCGCGGCCGAGCCGCCGGCGGAACTCGAACCGCGGGTACTCGGCGAATCGCGATACGACCAGGTGACGTCGTTCCTCATGGCGGTCGTCCTGGGCGCGATCCTCGTCGTCGGCTGGCTGGCGCTGGTCTATGTGACCAACCAGGCGTATGCATCGCGTGTGACGTCGCCGCTCCAGATCATCGAGGTATCCGGGGGCGGCGGGGGCAGCCCCGACGGGACGGCCGGTTCGACCGAGAAGGTCGACATCGCCGGTGCCGCGCCCGCGGCATTCGCCTCGAACAACGAGGAGGTGCCCGGTGATTTCGAGGAGCCTTCCGTCCAGCAGGCCCCGGGAGCCATGCTCGATGCGGTCGCCCAGGTCGGGGAGAACATGGCCGAGGTCGACCTCGGCGCCGTGATGCCCAGCGGCTCGACGGTCGCCAGCGGCAAGCGCGCCTCCAAGCTCGGGTCGGGCGGGCCGGGGATCGGCATGGGGCCGGGCGATGGCGGGTTCGCACCCGAGCAGCGATGGAGCATCATCTTCAAGACGGGCGACAGCATCGACGAGTATGCCCGGCAACTCGATGCCCTGCACGTGGAGTTCGCGGTCGTCGTGCCCCCGAATCAGCTCCAGTACGTCTCCAATTTCTCCAGCCCGGAGCCGACCGAGCGCTACGGCACCGGACGGAGCGACGGACGCCTCTACTTCCTCTGGCAGGGGGGAGGCCGGAAGGAGTCCGACATCGCGCTGTTGAAGCGGGCCGGGATCGACGTCGGTGATAAGGTCGTCCTCCAGTTCTATCCGGCGAACGTGGAGGACCGGCTTCGTCAGCTCGAGGTGCGATATCGCGGGAGGCAGCCCGCCGAGATCCGCGTCACGCGGTTCCAGGTGGTCCCGACCGACAACGGGTACGATTTCAAGGTCATCGCCCAGGAAGCCCTCAGGTAACCGAATCGAGCAATTCCTGCATGGCTACTCTCGAGGTTCACGACGGTCAGGGCCGCGTCCAGTTCGTCGAGCTGGAGCCGAACCAGATGATCCTGTTCGGGACGAGTGCGTCCTGCGAGATCATCCTCGAAGGTCCCGAAATCAAGCCGGTCCACGGTCGGCTGCGCCTGAAGTCCGGCCGGGTGAAGGTCGAGTCCTCGCCCGACGCCGGTTTCGTGATCCTCAACGGCCGTCGGATGGTCTCTGGCAGCATCGGCCAGGGTGACGAGATCTCGGTCGGCCCTTGCCGGATCTTCCTGCTCCGGATCGACGACGCGACGGAGGTCCTCTCCCGGACGCAGTCAAGATCCCTGGACGGCAAGACCCGCGTGATGCCGCCTCCGACCTTCCCGGCGACCTCACCCGCCCAGACCATCCAGGAGGAGACCCAGTCGACGGGGACTCGGCGATCGCGGTCGGGGCGTTCCAAGCGGGAGGAGCCGGCCTTCGAGCTGATCGAAGAACTCGAGGGCCTGGTTGAGCCGGCCTCCATCGAGATCTCCTCATCGAGGTCGCGAGTGGCTGCGCAAGCACGTAAGAAGGACGGGTGGCTGCGGCGGATCGCCCGTCGATGGATTCCCGAGAGGGCCGCCGTGCCGGGCCGTGAGCAGATCGCCAGCTCGCCGCTCGTCCTGGGCCTGATCGCCGCGTTCGTGGTCCTGGTCGGCATGGGATTCTGGCTGAAGACCATCATCGCGGCGACCATCGCCAATCGGACCTTCAATCAGGGCATCGAGGCGTTCGACGACGGCGATTATCGCACGTCGATCCGGGACCTCGACGGCTTCATCGCGTCGTATCCCGAAGACCCGCGCGTCGCCAAGGCGAGGGTCTTCCGGGCAATCGCCAACGTCCGGCAATACGTCTCGCCCAACGGATCGACCTGGACCTCGGCCCTCGAAGCCGCCCATCAGATGTTCCAGGAGGTCGGCCAGGAAGCCGAGTTCCGCGATCAGAGGGTCGACATGGCCGAATTAGTGATCCGGATCGGCGAGGGCCTCGCCGACCGCGCGCGACACAACGCCGACGCCCAGGCGCTGAGCGAGGCCGAGGATTCCGTGCAATTGCATGCCCAGATCGCCGGCGAGCCCGCGCATTCCTTCCTCGTTCGATCTCGGCTTCCGGGTAAGCTGGCCGAGGCGCGCGAGGCCGTGCGTAAGTCTCAGGTCCGAGCACGGACCCTGGTCACGATGGACCAGGCCCTCCTGGATCATTCGGCCTCGCGGGTCTATCAGGCTCGCGACGACCTGGTCGATCAATACGCCGACCTCGCGCACGATAAAGACCTGATCGTCCGGATGACCTCTGCCAACGAGCTGATCCGCAAGGCCGTGACGATCGACCTGACACACCGCGCCGCCTCTCGAACGGCCCCGACGGATCCGCTCGGGCCGGCGACAAGCGTCGTGTTTCGCACGCGTCGCGAGCCCGCCGCCGCGAATTTGGCGAACGAGTCGATCGTCTTCGCCCTTGCTGACGGGTTCGCATACGGCCTCGATGCGACCGCAGGCGCCCCGTTGTGGCAGGTGCCGGTCGGGCTCGCCTCGCCGTTCGTGCCCCAGCCTGTCACTGGCGAAGCGGCCGCGATCGTCTTCGACGCCCGATCCAACGAGCTGGTCCGCCTGGATTCCCGGAGCGGTGCCCTCGCCTGGCGGCTGGAGCTTCGCGAGCGCGTGACCGACCCTCCCCTCGTCCTGGGGAATCAGCTCGTCCAGGTGCTTCCCTCCGGAAAACTCCTGCTGATCGCGCTGGATTCCGGTGAGCTCCAGGGGACCGTCAACCTGGGACGCCCGCTGGCCTGCCAGCCCGTCCACGACGAATCGGGGCGGCATCTCTACGTCCTGGGCCGGCAAGATTGCCTCTTCATCCTGACGCGCGATCCGTTGGCCTGCTCGTCGGTGGAGTACCTCGGTCATCTGGAAGGTTCGATCCCCGCCGCGCCGGCCCGAATCGGGCGATTCCTGGTGATCCCCGAGAACGATTCGTTGCGGGACAGCACCTGGCAGATCATGGTGCTGGACGACGATGGGGGCAAGGTCCGTTGGGTCCAGGAACTGAAGGTCGCGGGCTGGACGTGGCAGACACCGGCCAATTCGGGACAGATCGTCTGGGCCACTGGCGACAAGGCCGGCTTCGAGGCGTTCGCCGTCGGCGATTACGCCAGCAAGTCGCCGTTCCGCTCGGTCGCGCGACTCACCCCCGACTCCTCGGCCTCCGGACCGGCCTTCGCGATCGCGCGCTCGGAGCGCGAGCTCTGGGTGGCCTCAGGCCATCCGGGCAAATTCTTGCTCGACCTCGAACACGGCGCGATCCAGCCGACGGGGCTGACGGTCCCCGGCCCGGCGCTGGCGCCGATCCAGCCCACGCCGAAACTGGTCGTGGCCACGTTCCAGAATCGCGAGACCGGCGGCGTGGCACTTTGGGGAATCGAGCCCGAGGCGAGCACGGTCGTCTGGAAGACGGTGGTCGGCGCCCCCTGGCCGGCGCCGCTGTCACCCATGGCTAATTCGCCCGGCCTGTCGACTTATGGCCGGGATGGCCAGGACGTGACGATCTCGCCCGATCAGTTGTCGCGCGGCGGTTTCGTCGAGATGCCGGTGCCGCGGCTTGGGGAACTGACCCTGCCGGCGGGCCTGAGCCTTCGCGTCCAGCGCCAGGGCAAACCACCTCTCACGGTGCTCATTCCCAAGCCCTATGGCAGTACCCTCTGGGTGCAGGATGGTGACGCCCGGGGTGGGTGGCGAGAGGTTTCGCTTCCGGCCCAGATCGGGACGGAACCCATCGTCTGGGCCGGCGCGGTGCTGATCCCCGGGGCGGACGGACGTATCTACCTCATCGACCCCGCCACGGGCCGGTCGCGGGCCGAGCCGTACGTCCCCCAGTTCGATCGTGATCGGCAGGGGGCCTGGCGCGTCCCGGCGGTGGTGGACCGCGACACGGTCGTGGTGGCCGACGAGGTGGGCCGCGTCCGACGGCTCGGACTCAAGGCCAGCCCGGTCCCGCGCCTGACCGTCGAGGTCGAGCCTGCCCCGCTGGATAGCCGAATAATCAGCGATCCGGCATGTTTCGGCACCGCGGTCCTGATCGCGACGGCCGACCGCCGAATCCGGTCGCTCGCCGTCCGCGACCTGAGCCCTGTCGGGGCCTGGCAACTCGAGGCCCCGATCGCCGGCCGCCCCGTCGGCCTGGGTGACCTCGGCCTGGCGATGGATCGCGGCGGAGGTGTCATGGAGTTCGGCCGCGATGGACGACGGATCTGGTCGATCAAGCTCGGCGCCGAGGTCGTCGGGACGCCCCAGGTCATCGGGCGTTCGCTCGCATTCCTGACCGGAGACGGCGATCTCCACCTCCGCGCTCTTTCCGATGGGGCGCCGATCAGCCGTCGGCCGCTCGGGATTCTGCCGTCCGGCGGCCTGCTCGCGACCAGCCGAGAGGCCATCATCTCCGTCGCACCGGGTACGATCCGGCCCCTGGCGATCGAAACCCTCGGCGCCGATAAACCGTAGGAGCTCTTGCCGTGCGCCGTACACGCCGATCATCAATGACTCTTATGCTGGTTTCCTCACTCGTCATGGTGACGGTGACCTCCTCCATGGCACGGATCGGCCGCGGCCAGGAGCCCGTTTCGGCGCCGGCGCAACCGCTCGATGCATCCGATCTCCTCCGCTCGGTCCCCTTCGATCGGATCACACTGATCGACGGGACCGTCCTGATCGTCGAGCCGGTCAGCCCCCGGCCGTTGGCGGTCTATTATACCAAACAAGAGCGCGAACGCCGCTTGCAGGGGTCGGCGAGAAACAAGAAGGCCATGCCCATCGAGATCGGCGCGAGCAAGGCCCAGCCCAAGTCGAAGGATGAGGAAGAGGCCGAGGAAGCCGACGTCGATCCCCGCGACCAGTTGAAGATCCACCTGGCCCAGGGCGGTCGCATCGAGACCCGCGATTTCAAGGTCAAGAGGTCATCGATCCAGAAGGTCGAGTATTTCGAGGACCTGCTGCTTGCCGAGTCCGATCGGCTGCTACGCGTCCACGATTATGACAGGGCCTTCGAGTGCTGTTTGCGCGCCCGGACGCGCAACCCGGCCTGGTCGAGGCTCGACGAACACGTGAATCAGGTGCTCTTCGCGGAAGGGAGCAAGGCGCTGCTCGACGGCGACAGCGAGCGCGGACTGCGGTTGCTCCGCGAGCTCCTGGGCCGCAAACGGGACTACCCCGGGCTCCTCGACCAGATCGCCGGGGCCTATGGTAAGCGCATCGAACGTACGATCAAGCTGGGCCTCTACGCGAGGGGCCGTCGCGTTTTACATGAGCTGGAAGAGGTGACCTCGGAGCACGCGACCGTCCAGAAGCTGCGCGGACTGTTCATCGACCGGGCGAACGAACAAATGAAGGCGGCAGCGGTCGCGACCGGGCCCGCACAGCTCGACGGTTTGGTCGAGGCCCTGCGCATCTGGCCGACCCTCGAAGGCGCAGAGGACCGGTATGTCCGCGCGTTCGCGGAGTATCCGACGCTCGACGTCGGCGTAAGCGATGTTGCGGCTCCCCTGGGACCCTGGATGCACACGCGGGCCGATGCCCGCCTGGTCCGCTTGCTCTACCGGCCGATCCTCGCCGCGGATGATGAGGAATCCCGCAAGGGTAAGAGCCCGTTCCAGCTCGCCGCGGCGGTCGAGTTCACGGACATCGGCCGGCACATGATGATCCGGCTTCGTCCCAGCGTCCTGTGGTCGGATGGCTCTCGTCCGGCCTCCGCGGTCGACGTGGCCCATTCCCTCATCGAACGGAGCGACCCTCACTCGCCCAACTTCGAGGCCAGATGGGCCGACCTGCTCGACCGCGTCAAGGTTCGGGACGATGCCCAGGTTGAGGTCACGCTCAACCATGCCCCGCTCAAGGGGACGAACTGGCTGCTGATGCCCGTCGGCCCGGCGCACGCCGGGATCGATGGACGGGTTGCGGCGCTGAGCCAGGAGCGCATCCTGGTCAGTAACGGGCTGTATCGTTGCACCCTGGCGACCGACGATCGGACGGAGCTGCTGCGGCACGACGATCCTCAGGCGGCCACAACAGCAGGGTCCGAGGCCGTCGTCCCGCGGATCCGTCGGCTTCGCGAGAGACGTCTGAATTCGGGGCAGGCCGCGGTGACGGCCTTGCGCCGGGGGGATGTGACCATGATCGATCATGTCCCGCCCGATCAGCTCGTCGCGCTCCGCAAGGCCCCGGAAATCCGGGTCGGGCAGTACACCCGTCCGGTGATCCATCTCCTCGCGATGGACGGGCGCAATCCGGCCTTGCGGAGCCGTTCCCTTCGCCGAGGCATCTCTTATTCAGTGGACCGCAAGACTCTGCTGGAGGAGACCGTGCTCAAGCACCCGCCGTCCGACCTCGACGCTCCGTCCGATGGTCCGTTCCCCAAGGGAAGCTTCGCGGACGCCTCCGCGGTCAAGCCGCTGGGGTTCGACCTCCTCCTGGCCAAGATGCTGATAGGCGCGGCGCGCAAGGAGCGCGGCGGCGGTCCGATCAAGTTAACCCTCGAATACCCGGCGATCTCCGAGGTGCGCGTCGTCGTCCAGAAGTTGGCTGAGTCGTTCCGGATCGCGGGACTTGAAATTTCCACGGTCGAGCTCCCCGAATCCCGGCTGGAAAACGAGCTCCGGTCGGGACGTCGCTTCGACCTGGCCTATCGCGTGATCCGTTGCGAGGACCCGATGTTCGAGGCCGGTCCGATGCTCTGCCCTGGCTATGACGCCCCGCCCGCGGCCGACACGCTCGCCTCGTCGACCAGCCCACGCATCCTCCAACTCCTCTTGGAGCTCGAGCGCGCCTCCGACTGGGCCACGGCGAAGGGGCTGGCGAACCAGATCGATCGCGAATCGCGGGATGAGTTGCCGGTGATCCCGCTCTGGCAACTGGCCGACCATTATGCCTGGCGCGACCGCCTGAAAGGACCGGGCGAGACCGCCGACCAGCTCTATCAAGGGATCGAAAAGTGGGAGATCAGCCCATGGATATCGCGCGACCCCTGGGACCCTCGCGAAAAGGCCACATCAAAATGACTTGTCTGGTGATTGGTCAATGGTCATTGGTCATTGGCAAGCCTGCCACCTCGAGGCTGCGCGATCCTCTCGCGGACGCGATCGAGGGGAGGAGGCCAGTGGTAGTTCGATGGCTGGCCGGAGTCATCGCGAGTGTCGTCTGCCTGATCATGCCGGGCAATTCGGCCGCCCAGGAGCCCGCGGCGCCCGTCCCGCCAGCCTCCACGGCGCCTGCTCCGCCGGCCTCCGCGGAACCGAAAGCGCCCTCCGTGCTCGCCCCGGCCTCTGCGGAGACACCCGCGAGTGGCGCGGCTCCTGCTCCGACGGATGCCCGCCCGCCGGAGCCGATGGAGCGTCAGCCCTATCGGATCGTACTTCACTTCGGCTGTCATCCGTCGTCGCGGATCGATGACGCCCGGCGCGCCGACTGGTTGCGCGACTGGCAGGTCCTGGTCCGGCGATTCGTAGGGACCCCCTGGTCGATGTCGATCGCGCCATCTTCCAGCGCGCTCCTCGATCTCGACCTCGACGACCCGGACCCTTCGGCGTTCGCATCCGTCGGGGCGTTCGACAAGGTCTGGATCGTCCACGTCGATCGGGCCGATTCCGGCACGGGGCTGATGCTCACGGGCCGCGAGTACGACGTCGCCACCAGGAGGTTGGGCCCGCTCCAGCGCCGCAAGATCGAGACGCCCGGCGACGCACCACGCGGCTTGCTCGAATTCGCGCTGGAGCTTTTCAGCCCGACAGCCGTGATCAACGGCCAGCAGGGGGGCGATGCCCTGCTCACGGTCCGGGGCGCCATGATCGAGCCCTCGAGTCCCATCGGCCGGGTCGTGGACAAGGGCACGGTATTCCAGCCCCTGCGCCTTGTCTCGACCAAGACGAATCAGGTCATTGTCCGGACGATCGTACTGACGTACCTCACGGTCGAATCGGTGGAGGGTCCGATCGCGCGCTGCCGGATCACGAGCGCCTTCAGGGACCCGCTCACGCAGCGGGTCGCCCAGGCCAATACGTTGGCGGCCGTTGGTATCAAGCCGGGTAAGAGTCCCTTGCGACTCCGGTTCGTGACGCGGCCCGATAAGCAGCCGGCCGCCGGATATACTCTCACGGCACGACTGGTGCCCGACGGCCAACCGAGAGAACTGGGGATGACCGACCGATCTGGTCGGATCGTGCTCCAGCCCGGATTCGCGGACGGCCTGGTCATCCTCCGACTCCTCGCGGGGAACGTCGAACCCGTGTGCGAGTTGCCGATCATGCCCGGCGAGAGTTCGGAAGAGCGCGTCATCCCGTTCAAACCGCTCCCCCAGACTGCCATGCTCGAAGCCCAGATCGACTCGCTTCGCGATGATGTGGTCGACCTCGTCGCCTTGCGCGCCCGGCTCGAAGCCCGGATGGAAGCCCGTCTCAAAGGGGAAGATTGGAATGGGCTGGAGGAAGCGCTCAAGGAGTTCGGTCGTCTGACGCCGCGCGACGAATACTCCAAGAAACTCACTCAGCTCAAGGATAACGCCGTCCGCCAGCAGGCCGAGGGCAACACGGCCATCTTGACCAAGACCGCCCAGGCCCAGATCACGGATCTCCAGGCCATGATCGACCGATATCTCGACGACGATTCGATCAAGGTCTACATCGAGGCCCTCAACGAGAAGCGGGATGAGCTCGCCGCCAGGGAACAGAACCGCGATAAAGCCATGATCCGGAAGCCGGCACCGATTCCCACGCCGGGACCGATTGAGACCAACGTCGCGAGATCCGAGCCGAAATCGGAGCCGGCGACTCCCACCAAACCGAAACCCGTCCAGCCGGCTGCGAACGGACCGACCGTCCCGTTCTGAGCGAGCACCTCCGCCGTTGACCCGATACGCCTCGTCGGTACGACACCCTCGGAAGCGTTCCTGATGAGCGATCGCTCGCTGGCGAGAGGATCAGGTGATCGAACCGGCCCCAGCCTTTTCCTGCTCGATGGCTCGGCTTTTCTCGGGGTTCGATCGGCCGAACAACTTCGCCAGCATCGCTCCGCCCTGGAACAGTCGCAGCAAAGCGGGGGTCGATAGATGATCGATATGACTGAACCAGGTTGTGGCCATCTTGGTGAAATCGAGCATCTTCTCGAGCTGTTCGCGTGTGTAGTCTTCGGAGGAACCGCCGAGCTTGGCCTCGTGGACACAGTGCTCCAGCAGCGCGATCGTCGGATCCATCTCCCGACGCTTGCGCTCGGCCATGATCACCCGGAAAGTCTCCAGCACATCCTTGAGCGCCTCGAAGCGATCGCGACGGTCGCCGATGATGTGGACGCGGCGGACGACGCCCCAGGTGATCAACTCCCGGAGGCTCGTCGAGACGTTCGATCGACTGACATCAAGGAGCTTGCTGATCTCTTCCGCGTCCAGGGGCGTGGGGGCGACGAAGAGCAGGGCATGCACCTGGGCCATGGTTCGATTGATGCCCCAAGCCTGCCCCATCTCTCCCCAATGCAGGACAAACTTCTGTGCGGCCGGCGTGAGTGTCACGGTATGTTCCGCCCTGTCTGGTCTAACAGTTTCTACCGAAATCATACTTGCGCACAGGACGAACGACAAGGGTGGGCAAGCCGGAGTTCCGGACCGATCGCGTAGGTTCAGGTGGATACGTCGACGAGACGGGGCCGACTGGCTCTTCAATCGGCGGCTTTCGGCTTCGGAGCGGCCTCCTGAAAGTCCAATGAAGCGGAATTGATGCAATAACGCAGACCCGTCGGCTTGGGACCGTCATCGAAGACATGGCCAAGATGTGCGCCACAATGCTTGCAATCCACCTCGGTCCGCGTCATATACAAGCTGGAGTCCTCGGACGACTCGACGTTCTGTTTGTCGATCGGTTGGTAGAAGCTCGGCCATCCCGTGCCCGAATCGAACTTCGTCTTGGAGTCGAACAAGGGCGTGCCGCAACAGACACACTTGTAGATCCCGGTCCCGTGGTGATTCCAGTAGCGTCCCGTGAATGCCCGCTCGGTCCCTTTCTCGCGAGTCACGTGATATTGCTCGGGCGACAGCATCTTTCGATACTCGGCGTCCCTGGGGTCATCCGACGGTTTCTGTCCTTCCGGGTGCTTCACCATGTTGGAGATCCCCGAGTTCGAGGTCGGCTTCCTGAGTACCACATACGAGCCGAAGATCGCTCCGGCGGATGCGGCCAGGATCAGGCCGGTCAGGAGTTTGGTCCGGATGCTCAATCCCGATGGTTCCACGCGTCAGTTGCTCCTATCTGTCGGTGCGAAGACGAGATTCGAACAGCTCGAGTGGAAGTCAAGGCTTTCTCGATTGTAGGCAAATCCGCCCATCCTGACGACCGAATTCGCAGTCCCTGGGCGAGTTTCATCAACGGTCAGCTCGCGGATGGAAGAGAAAGCGGTAGACGCCGAAGAACCGGTCGAGCATGGCGGCTGACGACGAGTACGGGAAGAGTTGAGGACGGAAGCCGCCGACCGAGCGTTCGAAGACGACCTGGGGCTGTGTGAACTCCAGCAGGCCGATGGGACCCTTGGTCCGACCGAATCCGCTGGACTTCGAGCCGCCGAAAGGAGCCGAGGCATGGGCGGTAGGCGTGACCGCGTCATTGATCGTGACCATCCCGGCATGGATCATGCTGGCCAGCTCGCGAGCCCGTCGACGGTCGCGGCCCCAGACGCTCGCGGCGAGCGCGAACGGGCTTCGATTCGCGGCCTCGACGGCCGACCGGGGATCGGGCACTCCCCGGATGACGACGACCGGTCCGAAGACTCCGGCGAGTGCATCCTCGGAGTCGGGAGAGGCGGCGAGGATGACAGTGGGGGGGTAGAAACTCCCGGGACCGGCGATCGGTTCGCCTCCGGCGAGCACGGATCCTCCGGCATCGGTCGAGGCGCGGACCATCGCATGAAACCGCTCGCGTGCATTGGCCGAGATCATCGGACCGACGTCGACTCCCGGCGATTCCGGGTCGCCCACTCGCAGGGCGCGGGCGGATGTCGCGAGGGCGTCAGCCCACGGTGTGGGGTCCCCGACGACGAAGATGCGTTTGACCGCGACGCAGGTCTGGCCGCATCCGACGAAGGCCGCCCAGGTCAGGGCCTTGACGGTGCTCTCCATTGGCGCGTCGGCCAGGACGATCGCTGGGTCGAAACCCGAGAGCTCGGCCACGGCGGGGATTCCCCGTCCTGCCAGGGTAGCCAGCACGCGTCGACCGTTCTCCACGCCGCCGGTGAACATCCCCTTGTCCAGGTCGGAATCCACCAGCGCCCGGCCGACATCCGGCCCTCCCTGGATGATCGCGACCAAGCCCTCGGGAAATCCGGCCTCTTTCAATCCCTCTTCGAGCAGCGCCCCGCAGAGCGGTGCCAGTTCCGATGCCTTCCAAACGACGGCATTGCCGGCCGCCAGTGCCTGGGCGATCGGGGGTGCGTTGAGGAACAGTGGGTAGTTCCACGTGCCCAGCATCCCGATCACGCCCAGTGGCACCCATCGACAGCGGCATCCGGACATCGTGAGCCAGCGTTGCCAGGCCGGCCCGATCTGACGATCGGCCAGCGTCGCTCCGCCGCGCCGGACGGTCCATCGGATCGCATCGAGCGACGAAAGGACCTCTCCTCCCATCGCCTCGATGCGGGGCTTGCCAATTTCAGACCGGACCAAGTCCGCCCATCGATCGGCGTCCCGACTGAGGATCTTCCACCACGATTTGAGCACAGCTCGGCGCGCCCGCCATCCGGCCGAAGCCCACGATGCCTGTGCGCATCGCGCACGTTTGACCAGATCCCCAACATGCTCCGGCGGAGTCGCCGGCACGCGACCCAGCTCCAGCCCGGTCGCCGGATTCCGTGCGATCAAGACTTCATCCCGGGCTGTCGTCGCAATGGCACTCATCGTCGTCTCTCGGTGTCATCGTTCGATTCAGGCGCGCCGTGCGCGGCTCGGTTCGCCTTTCGGGATGGGCTGGAGCGCGGCCCCATAATCGGTCCCTCGCCAGTTGACCCGACCCGTCAGGCACATCCGGATCGAGCGAAGGAGGATCCGGTCGATGATCAGGTTGCCCAGAGGGAACCATACGACATAACGCGAGTTCGGCACGGATGTGTTATAGACCAGGCGGAAGACGAAGTACATCCAGACGTGGTGGATGACGCTCATGGCCAGAAGGCTGGCCGCGAACGCCCGAGGACCGCCCGACGCCAGCATGATCAAGCCGGCCAGGAATGCGACGTGTCCCGACTGGCAAAAGACAAGGACATCCATCAGCCTGAGCAACAGGCGAGATACACGTCGGTCGAGGGCATCATACAGGATGCGGCTCCAGCCCCGGAGGAGCTGGCCGAACGACGAGTACATCCGGCAAGTGACGATCCCCTGGACGAGGGCGACGCGGATGCGGAATCCACGCGCCTTGACGCGACCCGCCAGGCCGATGTCCTCGACGAATCGATCCCGGACCGCTTCGTGCCCACCCGCCGCCTCGTAGGCCGTACGCCGGATCAGGATAAACTGGCCGTTGGCGAAGGCCAGCCGAGAACGATCGGCATGGACGACATGGAGCGGGAACGACTGCATCAATGTAATGCCGGCGAGTGGCTGCACGACCTGTTCCCAGAACGTCTCGCAGCGCAGCTCGGGGAGAAGGCTGACCATGTCGGCCTCCTGAACTCGTCCGTATTCCATGAGGATGGAGAGGGCATCGGGGGCGTGCAAGGTGTCGGCGTCGAGGAACCAGAGCCATTCGCCTTCCGGTCCGGTGGCCGCGCAGTGCAAGGCGTGGGTCTTGCCGGTCCATCCGGCCGGGAGATTGTCGATGGTGAGCACCTGGATGCGAGGATCTTCCGCCGCGAATTGCCGCGCGATCTCGCCCGTTCGATCGGTGCTCCGATCGTCGACGACGAGGATTTCGAGCCTCGGATACGTCTGACGCGAGACCGTCTCCAGGCAATTGGCGAGGTTGGCCTCTTCGTCCTTCGCCGGGATGATCGCCAGGACGGAAGGAGGATCCGGACGAGAGTAGCGAGGGGATCGCGACGTCAGGAACTCCTGACGTTTCAGGATCACCCTCAGGACAATCAGGCGAATCGGCCATATGGCGATGATACCGGCGTAGATCCACAGGAGCGTGGTTTGCGTGCCGGTCATGATAAAGGGGCCCCAAGATTTGTTGAAGATCGATCGAAATCAGCCAGCTCGCGGCGACGCGGGATCGCCAGGAATCCCATTGCCAGCGGCACGACCCAGAAGGGGATCACGGCTTCGAGTCGAGGGTCGATCCACCATCCGTACACGATCCCCAGCGGGGCCGCCAGGGCGACGATCGTCGCGCTCATCACGTGCGACCAGTAGAACGCGGATTGCCGACGGCCGGGAACCGTGGCTGCGGAAAGCGATCTTGTCAATCGACGAACGACGTAGCTCGCGACGCCCAGAAAGAGGAGTGCAGCCATCAATATGTCATGGACCCGTTGTGATTTCGGGGGCTGGGCGGGCTCGGCGCGCCCTCGAAGAAGCCAGCCGCCGACGGCGATCGTCAAACCCACCCCTATGAGAACATTGAGCACGGCCGAGCGGGTCCGATGGAGACAGGCCGCCCAGCTCGGATCCTCGTGCAGGGGATGTGGGTCATTCGTGTCTTGCATGGTTGATCGCCGTGTTGGGCCGGGCCCCGTCGATTTGCCGCCTCAAACCCAGTATGAGCTCGATCTGACCGATCGGCTGCCCGGTCGCACGGGCGATCACGTCGGGAGACGCCCCCGTATCCGCGAGTGTCCAGATGGCGGCATATCGCTGGGTGAGGCTGCTCGCAGTCGCCTCGCGATCGCTCGAAGTCGAGGCGAGATTGGGGATCGCGATGAGTCTGGGCTCATCCGGACCGACTCCAGCGGCCACATCCACACGTTCAGCCGACGACCTTCCCACATTCGCCGTCGCTCGGCCCGATCGGATGCGAGGCAGCTTCGGCCCGACGAGATCCGCGTCGGTGCGAAGCAGCGCCTCATAAGAGGACTCACACCGTTCGAGACGATCATGAAGCGTATGCAACTGCCCGAACAGTTCCATGAATCGCCGATCGGTCTGGCGCTCCGCCTGAGACCGGCGATGCATCAAGGCCACCCAGGCCAGCGGAGAGGCCGCGATCCCCAGCAGCAAGAATGCCGCGGCGACGGTGACAATCAGCCAGGCTTCCGGCGCCATGATTTCCATCCTTCCTTGGATCGGTCGGGTGCGGTCATCTTCGAGCCGTGCGGTTTGGCTCCGGGGCCGCACCAAGACCCTGTTCTGAGCCGTTACAGCTATCCGTTGTCAACGATCAGTGGTGGTGATGCTCGTCCTTGGGCTGGGCATCGACGGCACCCGATCGAGCATAGGCCGCCTGGACGGCATCGAAGACCTCACGGAGGGGGATACCCCGCTCGGCGGCGATCCGTGCGCAGTCGTCATACTCCGGGCTGAATGTCGGCGGCCGTTCGCCAACCCAGCCCAGCTTAATCACGACCGATTATTCCCCGTCGGACTCGGCGCGCATTTCCGCGCGCGTCGAAGCCCTCTTTGAAACCATCCGCGGCAAACAAACAAAATGAAATCCGCTCCGCAAATTCACTTGTCGGATGTCCAGGCCGTTTATTCCGG
>JBKQHM010000035.1:0-7582 GCA_052148775.1 Isosphaeraceae bacterium
TAACTCGTTTCAAGCGTTAGGGTTCGGCCGCTGTTAAACTGGGTCACTGTTTGGGTAAGATCGGCGGCAATCGCCCAATGGCAAAGAGGTTGCGTCGATCACCTAAAGAATTCATGAATAATCCGGGATAGATGGCTTGCGGCGGGTTGCTTGTCGCCGGGTTTTAGGAAACAGGCGCGTCGTGCTCCGCCAAATATCCTGAGGGATTCCCAGACCGGGGTGATTCGAATGACCAGTGACCAGTGACCAATGACAAACTCGACCAATGACCAGTGACCAGTGACCAATGACAAACTCGACCAATGACCAATGACCAGTGACCAATGACAAACTCGACCAATGACTATCGCGACTGAGTCGCCCGCCACAAGGCGACGCGCCGCAGCGCGGCCTGGGCGGCCTGGAAACCATCATCTCCTTCGGCCTCGAACCGCTGGGTGACCGCCTGCCGGCCGGCCAGGGGGATCAGGCAAGAGAAGACGACGCGCCCGCCGGGCTGGCCTTCGATGGTGTACCGGCTCACCCCCAGAGTCTGCATCTTGCGATCCAGGGCCGACCAGTCATCACCGCCGGTCGGCGGCGTCGTGGCGGGCTCCGATGGCGTCGGCGGCGCCGGGGATGCATCCGGGGACGGCGCGGGGGCTTCCGGGGGCGGGGGGGCTTCCGCGGGCATCAAGGCCGCCAGGGAGTCCATGAGGGGCGGCGCGAGGTCCCGATCCGGCGTTGCCGGACCAGGGGAAGATGACGCGACCGCCGGCTTCACGTCCGGGTCCAGGCGGCCTGGTGCCGCCCTCCCGGAAGATTCACGCGCAAATCGCTGTCCCATGCGGCCGGTTCCCTTGGGAGGGACTGCATCCGAGGATGCGAGCGGGGACGCCGGCGACTGGGGCGACAGCGTGGATTGCGACGATAGCACGGATGATGCCGGTGGCGCTCCGGGCTGATCGGCACCATCCGGTCGCATCGGCCGGTGCGCGGATGGATCCGGGCTGCCTTTGCCGCCTTCGGGGACCAGGGATGGGATCGGAGCCAGCGGTCCAGGAACCGGCTCGTTCCCGGCCTTCGCCAGCCGGGCGCCATCGCCGGTCATATCTGGGCTAGCTGGGTTCTTGAGGTCGACTGAGGCGATCTCGCCTCCCTCATTCAGGCCGAGGGAGCCGAGGATTTGCGTCTGGGCCCAGCGCAGACCGGGTCCGTTGACAAAAGCGCCCCCGAGGAACGCGGCGGCCACCAGAACGACGACGAGAACGACTTGACGCACGGTCGCGGCCTCCTTGCCTGGGCCCATGCCATCAAAAGCTTCGACTTGTCAAAACGAGATCGACCGCAATAATCCATCAGGCCCCAAAGGATCTTGGCATGCCGACGAATACCCTTTGCGACCGATTCTTCCGTCCATCGCGCCGGGAGCGGAGAGAAACTGGAGCGAACCGAACTCAATTTACCCTGAAGCTCGAATGAAGCAAGTCCATTCCGGCACAACCCAATCAATGCTCGCCGGTCGATGGTGGATGCGTGCCGGGCGAGGGTCTCCCGATCCCGCCCCCCTTGCGCCGCGCCCCCTGAAGCCGGCCATCGACCGATTCCCCGACGACTTTCGCGGCCAGTACCCGGTGCGCTCGTGGACATGGGGCGGGACGATCATGGGGCTGTTCCGTATGACCTGGTTCGTCATCACCCTCCCATTTCGCCTGGTCTTCCTGACGATCGCCTTGCTGGGACGACTCACCGGCCTGGTGCTGGGCTTCACCCTCATCGTCGTGGGCACGGCCTTCCTGCTCAGCCCTCTCTTCCTGATCGGAATCCCCCTCCTGGTGATCGGGCTGGTCTTGACGCTCCGTTGCCTGGAGTGATTGAGTGACTTGTGGCTGGCGGCCCGTAGGTCAACCGTTCGCAACGGCCTGGGCCGGCCCATCTTTGGTCTCACTCGCCACTGGCCACCATGCATCCGATCTACCTGGACCACAACGCGACGACGCCCATGGACCCCGGGGTCCTGGAGGCGATGCGTCCGTATTTCCTGGCGGGGGGGAACGCCGAGAGCCGGCACGCCTTCGGCCGGTCGGCCCGACGCGCCTGGGAGGACGCCAAGGAGACCGTGGCGCGGATCCTGGGCGCCGACCCGTCCGAAGTGATCTTCACGTCGGGCGGGACCGAATCGAACAACCTGGCGATCTTCGGCCTGGCGGGCGCGGAGAACGCGCCGGGGCACGTCGTGACCAGCCCGATCGAGCACCCGGCGATCGTCGAGCCGGTGGCGCGGCTGGAGGCGGCGGGGTTCGCCCTGGACTCGGTGCCGGTCGACGCCCGGGGCCTGGCCGACGCGACACGCATCGCGGCGACCTTCCGCGAGGATACGCGATTCGCCACGTTGATGCTGGCGAACAACGAGACCGGCGCGATCCAGCCGGTGGGCGAGCTGGCGGCCCTGGCCGCGACGCGGGGGATCCCGGTGCACACCGACGCCGTGCAGGCGGTGGGCCGGATCCCGTTGGATTTCCACGCGCTGGGGGTGTCGACCCTGGCGGCCAGCGCGCACAAGTTCCACGGGCCGGTAGGTACGGGGCTGCTCCTGGTCCGGAGCGGGGTCCGGCTCGGCTCCCGGCTCTTCGGCGGCGGCCAGCAGCAGGGGCGTCGGCCGGGGACCGTCGCGGTACCCTTGGCGGTCGGGCTGGCCGCGGCCCTCAAGATCTGGCACGAGCAATCCGAGGCCCGCGCCGGGCGCTGGAGAGCCCTCCGCGACCGCCTCGAGACCGGCCTGATCGCCGCCCTGGGCCCGGAGCGCGTCATCCGCAACGGCCCGACTCGAGACGAGCAGCGACTCCCCCAGACCTTGAACGTCGGCTTCCCTGGCCTCGACGGCGACGCCTTGCTCATGCAGCTCGACCTGGCCGGCATCGCCGCCTCGCTGGGCTCGGCCTGCGCCAGCGGCTCGACCCGGCCCTCACCGACCCTCATAGCCATGCGCGTGCCCGACGACCGGTTGAGGTCCTCCGTCCGCTTCAGCCTCGGCGCCACGACGACCGAGGCCGAGATCGACGAGGCGATCCGGCGGATTCTCGAGGTTGTCGGGCGGATTCGCTCGGCCGGGGACCAAGCCCAGGATGAGGAGTAGCCTTGGGACACAAAGGGCACTTCGAATCGAGTTGATATGGGTCGGGCGACCGAGGCCCGGACATGCCCGGGCCAACCTTCGCCCTCCGTGCCTCAGCGCTTCTTGAGCGTGATCCCGACCCCGGCGCCATCCATCAGCACGAACGACGTGTCCAGGTCGGGGCTGGTCGTGATCGCCTCGATGTAACGCGGATTGGGCGCCGGCCGCTTCATGTTGTGGGCGATGATCAGCCCGCCGGGGCGGACATAGGGCAGGAGTTCCTTGAGGTAGGCGTCGTACCCTTCCTTCTCGGCGTCGATGAACAGGATGTCGATCGGGTCCTTGTTCCGAGGCGCGGTCTGGTGTGCGTCGCCCTCGGTGATGACCACGATATCCTCGACGCCCGCCCTCTTGAAGTTCTCGCGGGCGACGGCGATCCTGCCGGGGTCGATGTCGTGGGTATAGAGCTTGCCGCCGGTCTTGCGCAAGGCCATCGAAAACCAGAGCCCCGACTCGCCGGTCGAGGTGCCCAGCTCGACGATCCTCCGGGCGCCGAGCGATTCGGCGAGCTGGCGGAGCAGCCGGCCGTCGGCCGTCGAGACGTTGGCGTACCGCTCGCCCCCGCGGGCCTGCTCGAGCGCGGCGAGGATTCGCCGTTCGCCGTCGTCCTTGGGAAGGGGCGGCTTGCTCAGCTCGCTATCCACTTCCATCGCCCCTGGCCCACGGCCGGGACCGCCCCGTCCGCCCCCGCCGGGACCGCCCCGTCCGCCCCCGCCCCGCGGCAGCTCGTCGGCCGTCAGCTTGCCGTCCTCGTTGGCGTCGCGCTCGCGGAGCTTCGCGGCCGCGGCATCGATCTCGGCCGCCGAGAGCGTGCCGTCTCGATCGGTGTCGAACGCCTGGAGCAGCGGGTTCTGTGGGCCGGTTCGCCCCGGCTGCCCCGGCTGCTGCGCCGAGCCGTGCTGGGCCAGGACGGTAGCCCCGATCATCGTGGCGATCGCGATTGCCTTGCGCTTCATCGTAGTTCCTCCCAACGAAGAGCCTCGGATTGGTCTGAAATTGGCGACGAAGACCCGTCGCCCCAGGGGACATCGGCGATAAGCGGCCGGGGACGGCCGCGAATTCCCATAAAATCTTCTTCATCAAGGTGATCGACTGGCGTGCAGGACGCGGCCCTCGACGCGCCGGGCGTGAGGGCCCGGAGGACGACTCGATGGCGCTCGCGCCCCGCGCTACGGCTTGCCGACCCAGGCCATGCCGTCGGGCCCCTCGCCCGTCCTGATCTCGGAGACGACCTCCAGCTTGCCGAGGTCGAGGACCGCGACCTTGCTCAGGCTTTGGGGGTGTATCCCAGGACGATGTCCCACTTCGCGGCGAGCTCGCCGATCTTCGAGCCCTTGAGCGGGGCGAAGTCCAGGCAGAGCGTCTCGTGGCCCTTCGGGTCGCGAGCCCGGATCTGCCGGAACTGGCCGTCCCGTTCGTTGCTCGGGAAGCCCTTGATGAAGCACTCGGTCGTGAGCAGCTTCTTGTCCCCCTTCCAGATCCGCGCGTGGATATGCGCCGCGGGACGGCCCCGATAGGGGACGGGCTTGATCGTCCGGAAGTAGTACTCGCCGGTCGAACCGGTCAGGAAGCGCCCGTATCCCTGGAAATTCGTGTCGAAATCCTCCCCATCCCGCGTGTGCTGCTTGAGGTAGGTGCCGTCCTTGTCACACTGCCAGATCTCGATGACGGCGTTGCGGATCGGGTCTCCCTTGGCGTCGAGCAGGCGGCCGCCGAGGTGCGTGACCTCGCCGACGGCGGGGCTGATCGCGTCGTTGACGATCAGCAGGTCGTTGTCGGTGTCGAGGGGGAGCTTGTTCGGGTAGAACGGCCCCTCGTTCGTGGTTGGGGTCCGGGTCAACTCCTCTGCAAAGGCACCCCGGGCCGTCAATGCGGAGGCGCCGAGGGCGAGCGTTCCGAGGAACGCGCGGCGGCTGGATCGACTGTGCTTCATGGTCATGCGATTTTCACCCGTGTTCGGTATCTCGATCTCTGGGAAACTCGGCCCCGACCGCGACCGCGGTACGGCCGGTCGTCTATGAGATCTTAGCGACCGTGCCCCTCGCTCCGGTGGTGAGAAACCCTAAAATCCCCTTCATCATCGGCGACCCGGGCCGATGGGGACCGGGCGCCCGTGCGTGTCCGGGCCGGCTCGTCGGCCCCTGCATGAAATCCGCTTCATGTGGCGGGATCGCCTCCCGCCAGGCCACTAGTTCTGTTGTAATGGAAGGCATCGGAGTCCTAGCCATGGCGTCAACGAGCGGCAATCGAAACTCGCAGGGGATCATGGGAAAGCGTGTCTTGCTCGTCGAGGACGACGCGAGCCTCGCGCGATCGATCGTTGAGGGCCTTTCCGACGAAGGCTTCGCCATTTCGCACGCCGCCGATGGCGACTCGGCCGTGGAGGCGCTGCGGGACGGCGAATGGGATCTCGTCATCCTCGACTGGTGGCTGCCCGGCCAGGACGGCCTGACGGTCCTGAAAGGCCATCGGCGCGAGAGCGGGACCACGCCCGTACTCTTCCTCACGGCGCGCGACGCGGTCGGCGACCGGGTGCGCGGACTCGACGCCGGTGCCGACGACTATTTGTGCAAGCCATTTGCCTTCGAGGAGCTGCTGGCCCGCGCCCGCGCACTGATACGTCGCGGGCGCCCGCTCGAGGTGATGGCGCTCTCCTATCGCGACGTGCGCGTGGACCTGGTTGCGCAAAAGGCTGAGCGGGCCGGTCATCCGCTGGACCTCACGGCCAAGGAGTTCGGTTTGCTTGCCTTCTTCCTCGGCCATCCTGGCGAGGTCCTCTCCCGGGCTCGGATCTACGGCCACGTCTGGGGCGAGGATTATGACTTCGTCTCCAACACGCTGGACGTTCACATCAACGCGCTGCGCCGGGTCCTGGAGGCGCGGGGTCCGAGGCTGATCCAGACCGTTCGGGGCAAGGGATATCTGCTCGGGGGCCTGCCCGATCCGCCTGCCGAGGAGGATCGATGAGCCTGGTCACGCGCGTCTCGGTCGCTTTCCTCGTCGCCCTGGCGCTGGCCCTCGGCGGGTTCTCCGCGTCCCTGTACTACCTCGCCGGTCTACGCCTTCGGCTCGAACTCGACCAGGAGCTCGAGGCGACGCTGGACCATTTCCCGGAACGCGGCGAGGTCGAGAGCGGCCGCGTGACCTGGGCGATCTACGACGAGATGGGGCGGAGGATCGAGAGCACGCCCGGCTCGGGGCGGCCGATGATCCTCGACGGCCGCGACCTCGGCCCTCTCGCGGTGGACGTCGCGACGACGATCAAGGGTCCCGACGGCCTGCGGTGGCGGGTGCTCGCGCGGCCGATCGGGGGCGGACATCGCCGGCACGGGCCGCCCGAAGGCCGCGGCGGGGAACATCGCGGGAGACCGCCGGATCGCGACGATCGCGAAGGCCCCGGGCCCTTCCGCGATCGCCCCTCTCGAGTGCTGGCCGCGTGGGCCTCGCTCGAGCCGGTGGAGTCCGAGATCCGATCCCTGGCGGCCACGCTGCCGCTCCTCTCCCTCGTGCTCTGGGCGCTGGCCGCGGGGATCGGCCGTCATTTCGGCCGACGCGCCCTCGCACCCCTGACGCTCATGGCGGAATCCGCTCGCACGATGCCCTTCGACGACGGCCGGCTGCCCAGCCCGGGCACGCGCGACGAACTGGAGGACTTCGCCCGCAGTTTCAACGGGCTTCTCGACCGCCTGCACGTGGCGTTGGAGCGGCAGAAGCAATTCACCGGCCAGGCGTCGCACCAGCTCCGCACTCCGCTGGCCGCCCTGATCGCCGCGATCGAGGTCGCCCGCCGCCGCCCTCGTACCGTCGAGGAGCACGAGCGCGTCCTGGACCGGCTCCACGACGATGCAGTCCGGCTCTGGCGGGTCGTCGAGGCGCTGCTGTTCCTCGCCCGGGCCGACGCCGAGGCCGAGCTGCCCGAGCTGGAATGCCTCGATTTGGCCGCATGGGCCTCCGACCACCTCCGAACCTGGTCGGACCACGAGCGGGCGGCCGACCTGCGCTTCGAGGGGGGCGCCGGTGAACCTCTCTGGACCCGGGTGCACCGGCCACTGCTCGGTCAATTGCTGGATAACCTGCTCGAAAACGCTTGCAAGTACAGCGGACCGGGCACGCCGATCGTCGTCCGGGTCTGGCGCGAGTCCGATGCCGTTGCGCTCGCGGTCGAGGACTGCGGCTTCGGCATCCCGGCGGAGGAGCTCGTGCGCGTCTTCGAGCCCTTTTATCGCGCCGAGTCGGCTCGACGGCTCGGCCGCGCCGGCGTCGGGCTTGGCCTGGCCGTCGCCCGTCGCATCGCTGCGACGCACGGCGGAACGATCACCGTGGATAGCGAGCCGGGCCGGGGCAGCCGCTTCGTGGTCCGTCTGCCGCGGGCGCCCGTGCCGGACGTCGCCCCGGCGGTCCTCGACGGCCCCGAGGTGGTCGCGTGAG
>JBKQHM010000036.1:0-6459 GCA_052148775.1 Isosphaeraceae bacterium
GGCAATTCCGACCAGAATCGACCGATCCCTCGCCCTCAAGAACACAGGAAACGATCATCGTGACGCCTGTCGAAGACCACTTCGCATCGAGCATCAAGAAGAACGTCTGCCCGCTCGACTGCCCCGACACGTGCAGCATGCTGGTCACGGTCCGGGACGGTATCGCCGTCGAGCTGCGAGGCGACCCCGATCACGCCTTCACGCGCGGGTTCCTCTGCCAGAAGATGGCCCGATTCCTGGAGCGGGTCTATAGCCCGGACCGGTTGCTCTACCCGATGAAACGGGTCGGGCGCAAGGGCGAGGGCCGATTCGAGCCGATCACCTGGGACGAGGCGCTCGACGCCGTCTCTCGGCGGTTCGCCGAGATCGCGGCCTCGGCCGATGGATCCGAGTCGATCCTGCCGTACAGCTATTGCGGGACGATGGGCAAGCTCCAGTCGACCAGCCTGGACCGTCGGTTCTTCCACCGGCTGGGCGCCTCGAGATTGGACCGGACCATCTGCGCCACGGCCGGCGCGTTGGGCTACGAGTACACGATGGGCCGGGGCCGGCTCGGGGCCGACCCGATGGCCGTCCCGCGCTGCAAGTTCATCGTGAACTGGGGCTCGAACACGGCGAACACGAATAGCCATCTCTGGAGCCTCATGATCGAGGCCCGGAAGGCCGGCGCGACGATCGTCACCGTCGACCCCTACCGGAGCCCGACCGCCCGCCGCTCCGACTGGCATATCCAGCCGAGGCCCGGTACGGACGCCGCCCTGGCCCTCGGAATGATGCACGTCATCTGGAGCGAAGGACTTCAAGACGAGGACTATCTCGACAGGGCGACGGTCGGCGCCAGTTTGCTGAGAGATCGCGTCCTGACCGAGTATCCCCCGGACAAGGTCGCGGCGATCACCGGCGTCGACGTCGAGACGATCTCACGCTTTGCTCGACTGCTGGCGAGCGAACAACCCTCGCTGATCCGGCTCAATTACGGGATGCAGCGGCATCGCGGCGGCGGCATGGCGGTGCGGACCATCGCCTGCCTGCCGGCGATCGTCGGCTCGTGGCGCCATCACGGCGGCGGGGCGATGCTCTCGACCAGCGGCACCTACGACTTCGCCATGGACCGGCTCACTCGCCCACTGCTCTCCCCGCCTCAGGCCCGGACCGTCAACATGAACCAACTCGCCGAGGCGCTTGCCGGCGAGCTGCCCGGGCCGCCGGTTCGGGCCCTTTACGTGTATAATGCCAACCCCGCCGCCGTCACCCCCGATCAAGCGAGGGTGCTGGAAGGGTTGCGACGCGAAGACCTGTTCGTGGTCGTGCACGAGCTCTTCGCCACCGACACGGTCGATTACGCCGATATCGTCCTGCCCGCGACGTCGCAGCTCGAGCACGTGGACCTCCACGGTTCCTACGGCCATTTCGACGTGCTGTACAACCCTCCGGCGATCGCGCCGCGCGGCGAGTGCCGGTCGAACAACGATGTGTTCCGCGGCCTGGCGGGCCGGCTCGGTTTCGAGCGCGACCTATTCCCCGACGATGAGACCTTGATCGGCGAGGCGCTCGACGGCGGCCCGACCCTCCGAGGCATTACCCTCGACCGGCTCAAGGCCGAGGGGCCAGTCCGGCTCAACATCCCCGAGGCATTCGCCCCGTTCGCCGACGGCGTGTTCCCCACCCCGTCGGGCATGTGCGAACTCTACTCCGAGCGCATGAAGGCCGACGGATTCGACCCCTTGCCGACGTACACGCCGCCCCTGGAAGACCCGATGACCCGCCCCGAGCTCGCCGGGCGGTTCCCGCTCCAGTTGCTGAGCCCCCCGCGCCCCCAGTTCCTCAATTCGACCTTCGCCAACTCCGAGCGTCACCGAGCCGCGGCCGGCGAGCCCACCGTCGAGCTGGCCGCCGAGGACGCAGGGAGCCGGGGCCTCGATGACGGCCAATGGGTCGAGGTCTACAACGACCGCGGCCGGTTTCGCGCCCGAGTCGCCCTGACCCGAAGCGTCCGGCCCGGCGTGGCCGTCGCCACCGGCATCTACTGGAACAAGATGGTGCCCGGCGGCAGTAACGTCAACAGCACGTCGTCCACGGCCCTGACCGACATGGGCGGAGGCGCAACCTTCTTCGACAACCTGGTCGATGTGCGGCCGGTCGCGACCGGCTCGCCCGATCCGGAATAGCACCGAGGTGTGCCCCTTCCCGTGTCGATTCCGATGGGATACTCTGGTCCGGTCGGAGTGCGTCGGGGTTCGGGGGAAATATCGCGGGGGTCGAGATGATCGGCGTTCTGGACCGATTCCGGATCGATGGCAAGGTCGCACTGGTGACCGGCGGTGCGCGAGGACTGGGTCGGGCGATCGCCGAGGCATTGGCGACCGCCGGGGCGACTGTCGCCGTATCGGCGCGCCAGCCCGAGGGTGCCCGCAAGGCGGCCGAGGAGATCGCCGCACTGGCCGGTCGAGAAACGCTGGGGGTCTCGGCCGATGTGTCGGTGGCATCCGAGGTCGAGGCGATGGTCGCCCGCGTCCTCGATTCCTTCGGCCGGATCGATATCCTGGTCAACAATGCCGGCATTAATATCCGCGGCCCGATCGAACAGCTCGGAGAATCCGACTGGGATGCCGTGCTCGATACCAACCTCAAGGGCCCCTGGCTATGCTGCCGCGCCGTCGCGGGGCCGATGAAGCATCAGAAGTGGGGGAGGGTCATCAACGTGTCGAGCATGCTCGGCGAGATCTCGATGCCCGGGCGGACGCCCTATGCCTCCAGCAAGGGAGGGCTGACGCTCCTGACCAAGACCCTGGCGCTGGAGTGGGCGAAGGACGGCATCAATGTCAATGCCTTGTGCCCTGGCCCATTCGCGACCGAGATCAATGCGCCCCTCATGAACGACCCGGCCGCCAGGGCCCAGATGGAAGCCAACGTCCCGCTCGGCCGCTGGGGCGATCCGAGCGAGCTGGGCCCCGCCGCCGTCTTCCTGGCCTCCGACGCATCGAGCTTCATGACCGGCGCCACCTTGTTCGTGGATGGCGGATATACGGCGTGGTGAACCTGGGCATCTGGTCCGTTGTCCTGTTTGCCGTCGTCCGTCGCCACTCGATTCGATGACGGGCGGATTGGGAAGGCGGAGGCTGATCGGCGGATGGAAGCGAGGCTGATTTCCCCTCGGCCGAGAACCTCATGCTGGAGCGTGTCGTGAACCTCTCCCTCTTCTGTAGCCGGCCTCTGCGAGGCCGGGCCTTCGATCCCGGGGTCACAGACCCCGGCTACAGTCGGAAAAACCGGGGATAACCGACCGACAGATCATCAGACGCTTCCGGGATGGGTCAGCTCTCTAACGGCCTATCGATCAACGATCACAGGAGATCATCATGAGCGGCGATGAGACGCTACGAATCCCGCGCGGATTCCGGGCATCGGGCGTGAAGGCCGGGATCAAGCCATCGGGGGGACTCGACATGGCGATCCTCGCCGCCGACGGTCCCTGCGCCGCGGCCGGCACGTTCACGACCAACAGGGTCTGTGCGGCGCCCGTGAAATGGTGCCGCGAACGACTGCCCGCCGAGGACATCCGCGCGGTGGTGATCAATTCCGGGAACGCGAACGCGGCGACCGGCCTGGAGGGCCTGGCCAATGCGAAGCGGACGGCGGCCTACGCGGCGACTCTCATGGGCTGCGAGCCCGGCCAGGTCCTGGTCGCCTCCACCGGCGTCATCGGCCACCAGCTCCCCATGGATCGAATCGAGATCGGACTCGAGCAAGCCGTGCCCCTGCTCGGCGTGGGGGAGGAAAGCTTCCGGACCGCGGCCCTTTCGATCATGACCACCGACACCCGGCCCAAGATCGTCTCCGAGAGCCGCATCATCGGGGGTCGAGAGGTCGACCTCCTCGGCATCGCCAAGGGGGCCGCGATGATCGGCCCGCGCATGGCGACCATGCTCGCGTTCCTCCTGACCGATGCGCCGCTATGGGCCAACGACCTCCGCGACATCCTCGTCGACGCGGTTGATCGGTCTTTCAACTGCTTGAGCGTCGAAGGACATGCCAGCACCAACGACACCGTACTGATCCTCTCCAGCACGGCCGCCGTCGATCCGACCCTGCGAGGCGAGGAGATCGAACTGTTCGTCGGCATGGTGCGATCCGCCTGCGAGGCGCTGGCCAAGGACATCGCAGACGACGGCGAGGGTGCGACCCATTTTATCACGATCGACGTCGAAGGCTGCCAGGATACGCAGAATGCCCGGGCGATCGCCCGTGCGGTTGCCGAGAGCCCCCTGGTGAAAACGGCAATCCACGGCGCCGACCCGAACTGGGGCCGGATCGTGTCGGCCGCAGGTTATGCCGGCGTGCCCTTCCAGGAAGAAGAGCTCTCGCTCTGGATCAATGGAGTCCCAGTGTATCAGGGCGGCGCGCCCGTGCCGTTCGATGCCGCCGGCCTGTCCGAATCCCTGAAGAAAGGCCGCGCCGTGGACCTCCGGCTGACTCTCAACTCGGGGCCGGCCGCCGCCCGATTCTGGACCTGTGACCTCACGGCGGATTACGTGCGACTCAACGCCGATTACACGACGTGAGGGCCGGGCGATCGGTTTCTCGACCTCCCTATCGGGATGATGACCCTTTGGCTGTCGCGGACATATGGATCTCTTGATTCACGGTGTGAGAGACGAGGCAACGGATCGGCTACAGTTCGCCATGTCGCCGTATCGATGCAGGGGGGCGGCGACACGAGAGTTCGTCCCAATATCATGACAATTTCACGATAATCCGCTCTAGGCTGAGATAGCGGGACTTGATTATACTGAAAAATGGTTGGGAACCGATTGAGTGCATGCCTGGAATCCTCGAGGAATTCGTTCGTATGCCTCTCTTCGGATCCCATCCACAGGGCCGCCAGGCCGGCCCCACGGAAACGACCCGGTAACTGAAAGTGATCGATGGGTCGCGAGCCCCTGGTCTGAGGAGATTGAGAGTGGGTAAGAAACTGTATGTCGGAAACCTCGCCTACCGGGTGAGCAGTTCCGACCTGGAGCAAATGTTCTCACAGTACGGCAGCGTGGAGAGCGCGGAGGTCATCTCCGACCGCGACACGGGCAGAAGCAAAGGCTTCGGATTCGTCGAGATGAGCTCCGATCACGAGGCACGGGCAGCGATCGACGCCCTTCACGACCAGGAGCACGACGGCCGCCGCCTGACAGTCAATGAGGCCAGACCCCGCGAACCTCGCGCCAGTGGCGGAGGCGGAGGGGGCGGTGGTTGGCGCGGTGGTGGAGGCGGAGGGGGCGCCGGCGGCGGACGCAGCGGACGTGGCAGCAGCGGTGGATACGGCGATCGTCGCTATTGATCGAATCGCTTGACGCCATCCTCGATGCGAGACAGCCGCTTGCCAACTCGCTCGCAAATCGTGACCGCCGTGGGTCGACCGACCCGCGGCGGCTACTCCCGTCCGGATCCTCCGCTGAGGTTGACCCAATTCTTTCGTACTCCACCTCGCAAGTCAGACGTTACTTCGCATGAGTGGGGAGCCAGCGTCGTACAGCGGATCGGCAGTTCGGTCGGGGCAGGCAGAGGGAGCATTACGGCGCGGACCGATCGGTCACTCGGTCTTGGCCTTCGCCGCAGCGAGTGGACGGAGTACGGCGAGCATTGTATTCAGGTGCGCCAATCGAGGGCCGAAGCGGTCGACGAAATCACTGAGCGAGAAGTCGCCTTCCAGCAGGTTCTCGTAGTTTTCTTCGACGTAGTTGGCCAGCTCGCCCATCAACGATGCGTGGACCTGTTCGAGACGTCCCATGGTCTCGCGGCAGGATTCGATGACGTGCTCGTGACCGGCCTGCCAGCGCTCCAACTCGGCGCCCTGCCGCGCCCGTTGCTCGCGATTGACCTGGAGCAATTCGTGGGAGATCTCGAGCTGCTGACGCGAGAGCTCGAGTTGCTGGCGTTGCAATTCGAGTGTCTGATTCTGGAGGTTGGCCAGCAGATGGAGGAGGAGGATCGGATCGTTGGGGTTGGCGATGGCTGTGGCGGGGTTCTGTCCGGTGGGAGAGACCTCCATGCGGTAGGTCCAGGATCCCGCGGCCGGCGGTGGGTTTTCGCGTGTTGACACTCCAAGCTCCTCCGCTGGTACCCACGAGATCCGCGACGCTCGTCCCCGGCCGAGTATTACCGAAGGTAGGCCCCGTCGCCGGTGGATTCATTATTCTACGCCATAGACCGTTCCCCGGATAGGCCATTGACCGCGACTTTATCGCCACACGGGCCCGCCCCGGGCCGGAAGGACGCATTCGTCGCCAATTCCGCCCGAGGTAAACAGATCATTCAACCCATCAGATCTGGATCGGGCATCGCGTGGACGAAGGCGTCGGGCAGGGCGTCGACGATGTCTCCGGCGATCATCCCGACCTCGCCATGCTGGTCGCGAGCGATGTCGCCGGCCAGGCCGTGGATGAAGGCGCCGAGTTGCGCGGCCTC
>JBKQHM010000037.1:0-37472 GCA_052148775.1 Isosphaeraceae bacterium
GATCTTCCAGGACAGGCCCGAGGTCGTGGTGGTGCAGCCGAGATCGCCGTGGGTATCGAGCACCGAACAGTGGATCGTGCCGGTGACGCGGGGCTCGAGCGCCTCGCGGATGAAGCCGGCGACTTCCCGGTCGGGGGGCGGGAGCCAGTCGTCGTTGGGGTCGCGAGTCTCTTTCCAGTGCAGCCAGATCCGTCGCGCGTCGTCGGTCAACAGCTCGACCTCGGGGAAGCCGTGCGCGCGGGCGAAGCGGAGCGCGCCCTCGCCGACGATCAGGCAATGCCGGCTGCGCTGCATGACCATCCGCGCGACGGCCGCCGGGTGCATGATGTTGCGGATCGAGGCGACCGAGCCGCCGCCGTGGGTCGGCCCGTGCATGACGGCGGCGTCGAGCTCGACCACGCCGTCCTCGTTGGGAAGGCCGCCCAGGCCGACTGAGTGGTCCTTGGGATCGGCCTCGACGATGGCGACACCTTCAATCGCCGCATCGAGCGGGTCGTGCCCTTGCTTGACCAGCTCGATCGCCTTCTCCACCGTTCGCAGCCCGTTGGCGCTGGACACCGCGATCGGGCGTCTCGTGCCCACCGGCTTGGCCGGCGCGGCGCCGATCGCCAGCGTGCTCAGGCTGGCGACGGCCGTCGAGCCCATGAAATGACGTCGGCTCATCGATTTCCTCATGACTGGCTTGAACCCCTGAAGATAAGCTCCTCGGCGAGAAGGAAAACCCCGTAGGTCAGGCTTTCCAGCCTGACGGGTCTGGGATGTCAGAGTGGAAAGCCTGACCTACATTCGTCGCATGGCCACATCGTCGGTGCAAGGGTCAATCGAGCAGGCTGGCCGAATCGACCATCCGGGCCTTATCGCCGTCGTGGACGGCCAGGCTCGCCGGGCCGTGGATGTGCGCCGCGGCATACTTGCCGTCCTTGGTGAGGCAGTAGAAGACGACGTTGAAATTCGGCCGGCCGCGATCGTCCCGAAACCGCGGGTCGCGCGTGGTCGTCTCGACGACCCGCTTGCAGGTCGCCACCAGCGCGTCCTTCGGCTTCATCCCGCGCCGGAGATTCTCGACGACGAGGTATGAGGCGCAGTTGAGCAGGTTGACCTCGCCAAGGCCGACGGAACCGCACGAGCCGACCGTATTGTCCAGGTAGATGCCCGCACCGAGGATCGGCGAGTCGCCGACGCGGCCGGGCACTTTATACCCAAGCCCCGACGTCGTCGTGACGCAGCCCATGTCGCCGTGGGTATCCAGCGCCGAGCAGTGGATCGTGCCGTGGACGGGCTTCTCGGCCAGCTCGCGCACCACCGGGTCGAGCTGGGCCAGCGGGACCGCGAACCGGTTGTCGCGGAGCCGCGATTCCTTCCAGGCGAGCCAGGCCTTGCGGGTCTCCTCGGTCGTGAGGTCGATCTCGGGGAATCCCTGCTCCTTGGCGAATTTCAGGGCGTTGTCGCCGACGATCAGGACGTGTCGCGTCTTCTTCATGATCGTTCTTGCGACGGCCGCGGGGTGCAAGATATTGCGAAGTGCGGCGACGCCGGCGCCGCCGTGGGTCGGCCCATGCATGACGGCCGCGTCCAGTTCGACCACGCCGTCCTCGTTGGGCGTGCCCCCGAGTCCGACACTATGGTCGTTCGGGTCGGCCTCAACGATGGCCACGCCCGCGATCGCCGCGTCGAGCGGGTCGGCCCCTTTCTTGACCATCTCCATGGCGATCTCGACCGTCTTGAGGCCACCGCTGCTGATGACGATGGGCCGCTTCGGGCCCGTCGGCTTCGGCTCCGCCGCGCCGATGGCCAGGGAGCCGAGGCTCAGGCTGGTGAAGGCCGTCGTACCCAGGAAATGCCGTCGGTTCAGGGTCGATCGCATGGAAGCATATTCTCTCGGTGGGTTGAAAAGGGCCCAAGACAGCAGGGTGGCCGCCGCCCACCGATCCAGAGACCGGTAGGCGGCGACCACCCCACGAGTCTAGGCACGAGCGCGCCCGGGGCACAGGAGGCGACTCCCGGACGCCGCGGGCAGGATTCGCGGCCGATCGCTCAGTACTGGTCGGAGCTGATGACCTCGCCGCCGTTCCGGGTCGACAACGCCTGATAGACGCTGATGGGCCCGATCCACGAATACAGATTTCCCGCGGCGGCCGCGACATTCGACGGCAACCCTTGTCCGCTCGTGTTGTTCATCGGGGCCATCTGGATCGAGTCCTTGAGGAACTTCACCGAGCCGTCGCAGAAGGCGAAGTTGGCGCCGCCGGGGTGGAAGCTCGAGGCGGCTGAGGAGAAGAGGTCGGCATTGATGCCCGAGCCGGTGCCGAAGTCACCCGACTTGTTGAACGGATTCATCGGATAGAGCGTCGTGTACATCGTGTCGGCGTAGTTGCCCGAGGTCCACCATCCCCAGCAGACCTGATCGCCGGGGCTCGTCTTGCCCCAGGCATACTCGCCCATGAGCATCGTATTGCTGGTGCCGTCGGTGATGGACGCGATCGAGGTACGGCTGTAGAAGTTGAAGATCCCGTTGGCCTGGCCGATCAGGGTGGAGAAGGCGCTGCCCATGCAGGTCGGATCCTGGTAGCGACCCGGCGTGAACCAGGTGCCGGCATTGCCCTTGTAGCTGGTGAACCGCATCCCGTAACCATCGTCACCCACCCAGAGTTGCGAGACGCTGGGATCGCTCGGGCACCAGATGGCCGAGAGGCCCGTCACGGTGACGGTCGAGTTGGGTGCCGAATCGTAGTGGACGCTGGAATTGAACGCGTTGAAGAGCTGGGCCTGCTCGTAGAACGGCAGGAGGCGGACCAGGATGCTGTTCTCATGACGGCCGCTGCACGGGGTCGAGGAGGGATCGCCCGGAGGCGCCGCCCCATTGATCGGGGTCATCATGTACGTGCCGAGCGGGAAGACGCCGTTGGCCGACTCGTAGTTGGCGTTGGCCAGGCCCAGTTGCTTCAGGTTGTTCGTGCATTGGGCACGGCGGGCCGCCTCGCGGGCCGCCTGCACGGCGGGCAACAACAGCGCGATCAGCACGGCGATGATCGCGATCACGACGAGCAACTCGATCAGGGTGAAACCTCGGGAGGATCGACGACGACCCGTTGAACCATTCATGTAGAAGACTCCCTAGAAAGGACGATTGCGGTCCAGAAGATGCTCGAAATTCCAATCAATCGATGATCTGAACATGTGAGAGATGATGCCGATCATCAAAAGAGGTCGATGGCGACAGCACAGCCCATGGAGGAATGGGCCGTATATTGACGGACGACTCGCCCGCTCGACTCCGAGGAGGCGACCACCGTGGGGAGACTGGAGGCTCGCGACGCTCAGCGACCTTTGCCCGGGGTGCCGGCCTTCTTGTTGGGGACGCCCGACTGGGTGGGCTTCTGGATGGCGTCCCTCCGGGACTCCGATTCCTTCTTCGAGGACGGCGGCTCGCCCGCGGGCTCCGAGCAGCCCGGCGCGCCGAGCAATCCCAGTATCAGGCCAGTGCCAAGCATCGTATTCAGGGCGGGTCTGATCTTCTTCATCTATGTTGCAACTCCTCGGGATTCAGGACGGGGATACCGGGCGGCCAATCTCCTGTCCTGGACATCGCTGACAATCATCGCGCACAAGGAACATCAACGTCTATCACCGGCCGAATGTCCAGAAACACAACCTCGTCGATCTGGATAGTGGCAAACCAAACCCGGATTCGCGTCGTGGCATCAGCGCAGGGAGGCCATTCGGCATCCACGTCGCCGTATCTAAAAGCTAAAATAAGTTATCGCGTTGTTGGGAGGAGAGCTATTTCACACTACTGAGGGACGAGATTTGAGGAGTATTCTGAATCCCCGGCACGACCATGTCAAGCCACTTCCATGAAAACGACATGTAGAAGATCCGGGGCTAGGAGACAAGCGTCATAGGCACTGACCTGAATTCATCGCTCCTGGTCGCTTCAGATCGCCCGAGCACGTCGAATCCGCCGTCCATCGAGAGGGGTGCCGTGGATGTGATATCGCGGATTCCTATGGGGCATGTCGACCCATTCCATGTCGTGTTGCCCCTTGATCGAACCCGCGTGAGACGATCGACTTGCGACGATGACGGGGAAAATAAGGACGAGGAAAGCGACGGCGGAACGGTCGCTTTCCTTCGCGGACGGCGATCTTTTCCCGATTCGGGTCGGATACGTGAGTCGGGCTTATTTCCGAGTGCGGGCATCGCTCGCCCCGGAAGCCACGCGTGAGCTGAGATAGCAGGTGAAAGTGGGGATCGAGGCAGTCGCCGATGACTGGGAGGCCGGGGCTCGATTGGCCATCCGGAAGCCGCGATAGACGGTCTTGGCGGCCTGACCGGGCTCATGGACCGTGATCGCCATGGTGAACGTACGATCGGCGCTGCGGATTTCGACGTCCTTCAATTCGAACGCCGCCTTGCCTTCAGATGAGATATGCTGGGGCGACGGGAGCCGGAACTTACAGCCCGCGTTGGCCGGCTTGACCTCGATGTCACATCCTTGCTGACCCAGACCGGCGATGAGCAAGTTGAGTTTGACGACGGGAAGACGCGAGTCGGGCGGCTTCGACGCATCGGCCTCCGACCGGGTCTCTCCCGATTTCTTCGGCTCGGCATCTTGACCTTTCTGCTGGGCCGAGCTCAAACCCTGGGCCGACAGTCCCCGGCCGATCAGGATCGAGGTCCCCATGATCAAGGCGAGAGCGGCCATCCATGACCTGACTCGCATGGCAGTTCGACTCCTTCCTGAGTGCGTTAGCCACCCCGTCCTGGGCTCTTCTCGCGGCTCTCAAGGATCGCTCGACAGCCCACGCAGCGGCGATCGAGGATGAATCCGAGCCCTTCCTTTGCCGTCCGAGGGTCGCATCGCGTCCCAGCTATCATCCGCGAAAGGTCACGCCCCGTCCGCCGACCGGGACGAGAAGGCTACTCCCCCTACAGGGATCATCCGACGTGGTCCGCAAGGTACACGGCCCGCGGAATTGCTGCAAGCTCAGTTATTTGGTCATTGGTCATTGGTCATTGGTCATTGGTCATTGGTCATTGGTCATTGGTCATTGGTCATTGGTCATTGGTTGGATGCAGGACAGGCCGACTCCTGGAGGCCAATGACACCATGACATCATTCGTCGCTGGAATGATGCTAAAGACCCATTCACTAATGACCAATGACTAATGACCAATGACAAGCTCGACTAATGATCAGAATGGGGCCTTGGCGAGGAGGTTTCCCGGCGAGGGGGCCGGGCTGCCGGCATCGGCTCGCGCCTTGGCCGGGGCGACCGGGGCCGCCTTCTCGCGCGGGACGTTGACCTCGCGCGCCGTGATGACTTCCTGGGCCATCTGGTCGACCGAGTGTCCCATCCAGCCGAGGACGAGGGGTTGGGGGAAGATGCCCATGGCGATGGTCAGGACGACCAGCGGCACGGCGATGACGATCTCGCGCAGGTCGAGGTCGGGCAAGCCCTTCCAGGCCTCGCTCCGGCCCAGGAAGACGCGCTGGACGGTCCAGAGGATGTAGCCGGCGGTCAGGATCACCGCCGAGGCGGCCAGGACGGCGAGCACCGGAGAGTAATTGAACGCCGCCAGCACGACGAAGACCTCGGCCACGAAGCCGCAGAGGCCCGGCAGCCCCATCGAGCCGAAGAAGATGACGTAGGAGATGGCACCATAGAGCGGCATGATGTTGTTCAGGCCGCCCAGCTTGTTGAGGTCGCGGGTATGGGCCCGGTCGTAGATCACGCCGACCAGGAAGAACATGCCGGCCGATGTGATGCCGTGGGCCAGCATCATGAACATCGCGCCGTTGACCCCGTAGGCGTAGAACCGCGGGTCCGCTTGCAGATTCATGACGGCCAGCCCCAGCGTCACGTAGCCCATGTGGCTGACCGAGCTGTAAGCGACCAGCTTCTTGAAGTCGGTCTGGGCCATCGCGACCAGCGCACCATACAGGATGCTGAAGACGCCCAGCGCCGCCACGAAGTACCCCCAGGAGTAGGCGCCCGCGGGGGCCAGCGGCCAGGCGAGCCGGATCAGGCCGTAGCCTCCGATCTTGAGCAGGATGCCCGCTAGGATCATGCTGATCGGTGTAGGCGCCTCGACGTGCGCGTCCGGCAGCCAGGTGTGGAACGGGAAGGACGGCAGCTTGACGATGAAGCCGATGAAGAAGAGGATGAACACATACCACTGGATATTGTAGCCGTAATAGCTCGTCTTGCTGGCGATCTCGGTGAGCTTGACCACGTCGAAGGTGTGCGCCGTGAATCCGGCGACCGCCGCGTCACCGGGAGAATAGAAGTAGAGGATCAGGATTGCCACCAGGATGAAGACCGACCCGAACAGCGTGTACAGCAGGAACTTGATCGCCGCGTACTCGCGCCTCGGGCCGCCCCAGATGGCGATCAGGAAATACATCGGCAGCAGCATCACCTCGAAGAAGACGTAGAACAGGAACATATCCAGCGAGATGAACACGCCCATCATGCTGGCGACCAGCAGCATGTACAGGGCGAAGTAACCCTTAGGCTGCTTGTTGATGTTCCAGGACGCCAGGCACGACAACACGCTGACTAGCCCGGTGAGGACGACCAGGCTGAGGCTGATCCCGTCCACGCCCACATAATACTGGATGTGGAACGACGGGATCCACGGGAGGCGCACGACCAGGTCGTTCTGGCCCTCGGCGGACTCCTCGCCGGTGACCGAATCATCCGATTCCTTCAGGGTGTTGTGATTGGCCCGCTCCGCCAGCGACCGCCACGCCTTGCCGTGGTTCCCCTGTTCATCGACGGAGATGTAGTTGCCCAGCATCACGAGCGTCACGAGGAACGTCGCCAGCATGAAGCCCAGCGAGATCCACTTGATCGCCCCCTCGTTCCGCTTGGGGACGGCCAGCACGACCAACAGGCCGATCACGGGGAGCAGCCAGAGGGAGCTCAGCAGGACGGTGTCGCTCATGGGTTCTTAGTCCTCGGTCTTCCGTTGGCATCTCGCGGGTGGGCGCCGCCCACCAATTTTCGGGGATAACCGGCGGGCCGTGCCCGCCCTACATCATCAGACCAATTGTCTCGTGCAGCCTCGTTACCGTTGAATCCAGATCAGCACGACGGTGGACCCCACAATCACGCCCACGGTCAGCAGCATCAGGTAATTGCGGAGCCGGCCGGTCTGGATCGATCGGCTCCAGTCGCCGGCGACATAGACGGCATTGGCCGTCAGGTTGACCAGGCGGTCGACGGCGATCATGTCGAAGATTCCCTCGAGCCGGCTCAGGAACGCCGTCGCGGCCGCGGAGCCGTTGACCAGGCCGTCGACCAGGATTCGGTCGATCTCGCGGCAGATCCGGGCGAAGGCCAGGCAAGGCCGGACCAGGACGGCCCAGTAGAGCTCGTCGAAATACCACTTGTGGACGAGGAACTTGTAGACCCCGCCGAACCGCTCGGCCGTCCGGACCGCATCCAGCCGGGTCGGCAGGAAGTAAGGGAAGCCGGCCGGGGCGTAATAGAGCAGGGCCAACCCGATTCCGACCGCGGCGATCAGGAACGAAGAGACCAGCGCGTAATAGTGGAGGTGATGCAGATGGGCCGGATCGAGTGCCCGGTACGGCTCGCCGTAGTCGAGCATCTGCACCAGCAGTGGTTCTCCGCCCAGGCCCAGGAAGGTGAGCGGGTTGGGGATGATATAGTAAGCCCCCCAGCCGACGATGACACTGAGGACCGCCAGGGCGACAAGCGGCCCGACCATGATCCAGTCGCTCTCATGGGCGTGGTCGACCGGGTTGAGGTCGTGATGGTGGTGGGGCGCCGGCTTCTGCGCCCCCACGGAGTCGCTCGCATGGCCGTGCGCGATGTCGCCGTGGTCATGGGCATCGTCATGACCGTGGGCGTCCTCATGGTCATGGCCGGTGTCGAGCGCGTGCTCCTCGTCGGTCGCATGGGCGTAAACCTCATCGGCCCTGGAGGGGAACCCGCGTGCCTCGCCGGCGAAGACCAGGAACCACATGCGGAACATGTAAAAAGCCGTGAGGACCGCACCCACCGCGGGCAAGAGGAACAGCATGAAATGCTTGGGGTCCTCCTGGACCCGCGCCATCGCGGCGGCGAGGATCGCGTCCTTCGAATAGAACCCGCTGAAGAGCGGTACCCCCGAGATCGCCAGCGTCCCGACCAGCATGCAATTCGCCGTCCACGGCATCTTCTTGTACAGCCCGCCCAGTGCCGGCATCTCATAGGTGTGGACGCTGTGATAGACGCTGCCGGCGCAGAGGAACAAGAGCGCCTTGAAGCAGGCGTGCGTGATCAGGTGGAATAGTCCGGCCACCCAGCCGCCGACGCCGAGCCCCAGAATCATGAAACCGAGCTGGCTCACCGTGGAATAGGCGAGGACTTTCTTGTAATCGGTCTGGACCATCGCGATGGTCGCGGCGATGAACAGGGTGACACCGCCGGTATAGGCGATGTAAAGGAGTACATCGCCGGTGAACAGCGGGAAGAACCGACCGACGAGGTAGACTCCGGCGGCGACCATGGTCGCCGCGTGGATCAGGGCCGAGACCGGCGTCGGACCAGCCATGGCATCCGGCAGCCAGACGTGGAGCGGGAACTGGGCGCTCTTGCCCACGCAACCGGCGAAGATCCCCAGGCCGGCGATGGTCAGCATCCAGTAGGGGATCTGGAGGGGCTCGCCGGTGACCGCGTCGGTCTTGACCTGGCCGGTGCCCCGGTCGAAAAGCTGGACGAAATCCCCTTTGGCGGTCCCCGTGGCATGCAATTCGCCGGTGCTGCCGCGAAGCCCCTCGTTGATCTCCTTGAAGTCGAGGGTTCCCAGGCTGGACCAGAGCAGACCCAGGCCCAGGAGCATCCCGACGTCGCCCACGCGGTTGACGATGAACGCCTTGTTGGCCGCGTCGCCGTTGACCTTCTCCTCGTACCAGAAGCCGATCAGCAAGTACGAGCAGACCCCGACCAGCTCCCAGAAGAAGAAGATCATGAACGCGTTCGAGGCGGCGACCAGGCCGAGCATCGAGAAGCAGAACAGCGAGAGATAGGTGAAGAACTGCGGGAACCGCGGGTCGTCGTGCATGTATCCGATCGAATAGATGTGGATGAGGGTCGCGATGAACGTGACCATCAGGAACATGATCGCGCCGAGGTTGTCGACGGAAACGCCCAGAGGGACGACCAGCGCCGGCCGTGCGGGGGCTCCATTCGAGGCGGGGAGTCCTCCCAGGCTGACCCATGGGGTGCTGTAGGCGAACCGTTCCGCCGGGTGACGGGCCTCGGGCCCCGACTCGCCGGGGAGGTTGGCACCGGGCTCGTGCGATTCGACGTGGGATTCCGACTCGCCCCAGGGTGCCGTGAACCCGAAGTAATTCACGAAGCCGACGAAGCTGAGGATAAACGAGAGGAAGATCGCGCCGGTGGCGATGTAGGCGTTAAGCCGCTTCAACTGCCGGATGAAGATCGCCTCGACCGTGAACGCCGCCAGCGGAATCAGGACGGCCGCCACATAAAGACCCACCTGCCAGCTCATGGTTATCGTCTCTCGTCCTATCGGTCGTGATCGATCATCCCACGGACGTCTCGGCCGGTGTCCGGAAGGCGAGGGGCACGCCTTGCGATCCCGGCCCGATCGTCCCGGGGGCGATCCGAATAACGTTGCCGCAGTAACCTCTCGCCGCGCACCTCGTTCAGGGCTGAGAGACCGTCCGATCTCGGAGTCCGACTCTTCCGGGGCGGGTCAATCCTGCCCGGATCGAATCGTTTCTTCGGCGGGTTTCATCCACCGTACTCGCTTCTCGGACAATCTCTTAGGGGGTGGATCGTGGAATATGGCACAGCTCATCACGGTTTGCAAGACCCTGGTGTTCCGCCGCGACGATCACCCGCGGCGGGTCGTCCGGGACCCAACACTTCGGTAGCCTCCGGCCATTCATCCATGAGATCTCATCGAATTTTAACAGATCCTTCACGGTCGGCGCGTAGAATCAGGCTTCCGGCCGATGATCGCCGGTGTAGAGCAATTCGAGACCAGTCCGATCGAGGATGTGAAGGTCCGTTGATCCCGGCCCTTCCGAGATCGGTTGTCCTTGCGAACGACCCCAGGAGTCCATCGATGGTTCTTCAGACAGCGAGACGCCGCACCGGATTCACGCTCATCGAGTTACTGGTCGTGATCGCGATCATCGCGGTCCTGATCGCCCTGCTCTTGCCCGCCGTCCAGGCGGCGCGCGAGGCCGCCCGCCGCGCCCAGTGTACCAACAACCTCAAGCAACTCGCCCTGGCGGCCATGAACTACGAGTCGGCCAACGGCGCCTTGCCGCCCGCGGCCTGCTCCTCGCTCGACTATACCAAGACCCAGCCCTATTACCGCGACAACTTCAGCAGCTTCGTCCGGCTGCTCCCCTTCACGGAGCAGTCGCCGATGTACAACGCGGTCAATTTCAATATGACTTACGCCAACGTCGAGAACCGGACGGTCGCCGGCGTCCAGATGCCGGCCCTCGTCTGCCCCAGCGACACCAACAACACCCCCCAGCTCATCGCCTCGTCCAACGGATTCCCGACCTCCAACTGGGACGGGCTCTCGTCCACCGGGACCCAGCTTGCCTATTACTCCTCGTACTCGTCGAGCCAGGGGACGTTCTGGTCGAACTACTACATCGGCGCCAAGGGCGGGACGCAGGTCCAGTCGCAACAGAATGGCGCCGTCATCATCGATCAGGCGGTCACGCTGGCGAGCATCACCGACGGGACCAGCAATACGTTCGTCTTCGGGGAGAAGGCCCACGGATACTTCGCGATCTACGACAAGACGTATCAGAATTGCGACACGGTCTGGAGCAGCGGCCTCTATTTCGATACCATGTTCACGACGACCTATCCGCCGAACCTCCCCACGGTGAACACGCCCGGCCTGTCGCTCAACGGGTCACCCTCGTATTCCTATTACTATGCGACCGACGCGACGAGCTACCACCCGGGCGGCCTGAATTTCGCCTTCTGCGACGGCTCGGTCCGCTTCATCAAGAACACGATCAATTCCTGGACGTTCATGACCGGCGCCGCGGATTCCTACGGGGATGCGATCCCTGACGGCACGACCTACAACGCCAGCACCATCATCTGGGGGGCCAATGCGACGAGCCCCTATCGATTCGGGGTCTATCAAGCCCTCTCCACCCGCAACGGCGGTGAGGTGATCAGTTCCGACTCGTATTGAGGACCGGCCCTTCCGGTCAATCGCCCACCGCTGCGATCGGGAAATGACACCTGTCCTGGTCATGGGTAGAGTCGTCGAGTCGTTCCAAAATCCCTCATCCCTCGGGGGCCGATCCATTCCGATCGGTCCCCTTCCTTTTTCCGGCGAAACGTCGATGCGCACGATTTTCTCTGCGATGGCACTCATCGCCACTGGGGCCCTGATCGGCTGCGGTCAGGACGTGGTCGTGGATTCCCCAGTCCCCACGACCAGCGAGAACCACGGCGGGGTCTTGATCCCCCTCACGGACAATCAGGCTTATCTGGAACTCGTCAATGGAGACCGTGTGAAAAAAGGGAACGCGATCCAGACGACCCTCGTGACGTACCTGCTCCAACCCGACCAGAAGACCCCCTCGTCGGAGACGCCGACGTCGGTCGAAGTCAAGATCGGGACCCCGAAGGGAGATCAAGTGGTCAAGCTCAAGGCGGCGCCGGATTCGGCCGATCCGCTCGGTGGTTCCCGCTTCGTTTCGAGCCCCGGTCCCTTCGAGCTGAACCAGACTGGTGGCGAAGTGACCGTGGAGGTCGGCGGCAAGACGCTCTCCGGCAAGTTCCGCGGCCCGCGATGAGCGTGTCAAAGGGGTCGTGGGATGGCAACGCCGCGATGAGCCGGAGCGCCGACCACCCGGTTCGGCGCGAAGTCATCGCGCGGACCGACCACATCGCAATTCCCGGCCGCGGCCTGCTCCGCAGGTCCGAGGCTCGGGTCCGGAGCCTGGCTTGACCTGTCCTTCCCCCGTGCTTACCCTGGGAAAATCGTGGCGGCTCCGCCAATTCGCCGAAGAGGCATCTCAACGTGAGGCGTCCCCTCGAGCCTGGCGGCGTCCTTACCCAGCCGGGAGCCTCCCGGTCCAATTTGGGCCGGCATCCTTCCTGGTCCCAGCGCGCAAACCGAGAGACTCAAATCCATGCCCACCGTGACGGTCCAGGGAGAGAAGGCCATCGATGTCGAGGCGGGGAAGAAACTGGTCCTGGCAATCGAGGATGCCGGGATCGACATCCTCCATCGATGCGGCGGGAATGCCCGATGCACCACGTGCCGGGTCGAGATCCTCGCCGGCGACGTGACGCCGATGGGTCCGGCCGAGCAGGAGCGACTGGCCCGCGAGGCGGACCTCGCCCCCAACATCCGGCTCTCCTGCCAGATCCGCGTCGAATCCGACTTGGAAATCCGGGTCATCAACCGCTCGCAAGAGACGGGCATGCCGGCCGGAGCACGCCCCGCGGATTGATCGATCCGGACACGGTGCCAACCCGGGTGAGGGCGATCCAAGGATCGCCCCGCCGGGAATCTCGCCCGTGACCGCCCGGGCTCACTTATGCTTCTGCCGCTCGGAGCAGCGCTTGCATCGGGCGGAGCGGCGGCGCACTTGGGCCCCGCACCAGGAACAGCGGTGGAACTTCGCCTGTCGCGACTTCTTCTTGCGGGGACGGAACGGCACGGGACACCTCGAAGCGTGATACGGGTGGATATTCCTCGGGGCTGCGCCGGAGGCGATCCCCATTGGCCAGGCATCCGGCACACCTTGCCGGATCGAGGTTGACTAGTTTACTCGATCACCCCGCCGTCCGGCCAGAGGGCTTGGACGCCGAACCGATCGTTCGCTCGTTCGTCGCGGATCGGCCGGGAGATCCGCCGCTATTCCATCGCCTCCCGCGCGACCATCAGGGCTTGCCAGTGCATGGAGAAGGCCACGGCGATGGCGACGCCGACCAGCATCCAATATTTCACGGAATCCCCGCGGACCCAGGCTTCGGGCAAGAGCAGGCCCCAGACCACCGGGCAGGCCAGCACGAATGGCCACCAGGAGGCGAACGGCTTCTGATGCTGCCAGAACTGGAGGATCATCCCGATCACCAGGAACAGCAGCGAAACCCCGAGGGCAACGAGGATGTCGATGCCCGCCAGGAAGGCGAAGAACTCCGGATCGACGTCGTCGAGCAAGTCATAGCGGTCGTGAATCCAGTCGCTCACGAGGAGGACGAGCCACGGGACGACCAGCACGAAGCCGAAACTGACGATCGTGGCGATCAGGTTCGGCGCGAATGGGAGCACGTCTCCCGAGGTTGTCATCGGGTATCGCAACAACTCCCGGTATTCGCCCGAATCGGTGGCGCTGACGGCCTTGCGGTCCGTCGGGATCTCGCGATCGAGCATAGAGCCGCTCCTTCCCCTCGGCCCGGCCTCGGACGATGGGTCGATCAAACCGGAATTCAGTGTACGACTTCCGGCCCTCGATCGCCATCGGAATCGGCGGCGAAGCCCCATTGTGGCGCGGGATGTCGGGGACCAGAATAGAATCGCCCAGGGAACGAATTCTCAACGAGATCAGGTGCCGCCATGATACCGAGTGGAGTCCAGGTCCGACGGGTGCGATACGCCCGAGGGATCCGCATCAGCCTGGCCGTCTTCGTGATGTCCATCGCCGCGGGAGCCGAAGGTCAGGACAAGGAGAAAGAGGACCGACTGCCGCCGGTGTCCGAGCGGGCGCGGAAGGTCCACGCCGCCGGGATGCTCTTCGACGGCCATAATGACCTCCCCTGGCGATTGCGCACCGAGGGGGACTTCGACCTGAAGAAATTCGACCTCTCGCACCGGCTGGATTCCGGCCAGACCGACATCCCCCGGCTCCGGGAGGGGGGCGTGAAGGCCCAGTTCTGGTCGGTGTATATCCCCAGCGAGCATCCCAACCCGGCGCGGACGGTCGTCGAGCAGATCGACCTGGTTCGCCGGATGGTTGAGCGTTATCCCGACGCCTTCGAGATGGCGTACACCGCCGACGACGTCGAGCGGATCGCCCGATCGGGCAAGGTCGCCTCGCTGATCGGCATCGAGGGGGGCGTGGCCATCGAGGACAGCCTGGCCCAGCTCCGCGCCTTCTACATGCTGGGTGCGCGCTACATGACGTTGACCCACAACTCGACCCTCGACTGGGCGGACGCGGCGAACGACTCGCCCAAGCACGACGGCCTGAGCCCGTTCGGGGAGCGAGTGGTCAAGACGATGAACCGGCTGGGGATGCTCGTGGACATCTCGCACGTCTCCCCCGCCACGATGGCCGACGCCCTGCGGATTTCGCAAGCACCGGTCATCGCCAGCCATTCCAGCGCCTTCGCCCTCTGCCCGTCCCCCCGGAACGTCCCCGACGACATCCTGCGGGAGGTGAAGAAGAATGGCGGCGTGATCATGGTCAACTTCTACTCGGGCTTCATCGTCCCCGAGGCGGGGAAGAAGATGAGGGCCGTGCTCCAGGAGATGCGGACCAAGTATCCCGACCGGGCTGAGCGTACCAAGGCCATGGAAGCCTGGATGAAATCCGACGAGGCGAAATTCGCCCGGGGGACATACCGCGACGTCGTCGACCACATCGATCATATCGTCAAGGTCGCCGGGATCGACCACGTCGGCATCGGCTCCGACTTCGACGGGATCTCGCAGTGGCCCGTGGGCCTGGACGACGTCTCGTCCTATCCGCGGCTGACCGACGAGATGCTCCGCCGAGGTTACTCCGAGACGGACGTTCACAAGATCCTCGGTGGTAACGTATTGCGTGCCTTCCGCCAGGCCGGCCAGGTCGCCAAGCGGCTCCGCGCGACCACGCCGCCGGAAGTTGATGACATCAAGCCGGAGCGGCGCGGTTATTGATGGCTGGGGAAAAGGTCGTCCTCGGACTGGTGCCAGGCTATTTTCCGCCGTTTGCCTTCGTTTTCGTCGTCTGGGCCGGTATCGCTTTCATGAGCTTGTCCACGGATTCCGCGAGGACGCCCGGCGCGATGAAGCCCTCGAACTTGTGGCGGATCACGCCTTCATGGTCGAGGACGAACGTCAACGGATAGCCCTCAAGTTGCCAGGTCTGGGAGATCGGCCCCTCCTTGCCGTCGGACCAGCATCGCCAGGTAATCCTCTTGTCGGCGAGGATCTGGCGCAGGGTATCGATGCTGTCGCAGTTGACGCCCAGGATCGCGAACGGCTTGCCTTCCAGTTTCTGGACGAGGGTGCGTTCCTCGGGATACATCTTGACGCAGTAGGGGCACCAGTCGGCGAAGAAGTCGAGGACGACCACCTTGCCCTTGTAGTCGCTCAGTTTGAAGGTCTTGCCGTCGGCGTCGGTCCCGACGATGTCGAGCGCCTTCTTGCCGACGGAGAGGTGCTCGATCGCGAAGGTCAGGGGCTTGGCGAGGTCGGCGAGCGAGTATTCCACGCGCTGGCCTTCGAGATCGAATTCGAGCGGGACCTCCTTGAACTCGACAGTGCAACGCTTGAGCAGGCCCAGGACTTCCGCCTCGTCGTACTTGGGCTTCTGCTGGAGTCGGCTGGCCAGGTAGTAGCAGGCCGCTCCCTGGACGGCCCGATGCGAATTGCGCTTGAGCGTCTCGCGCAGCAGGTCCGTCACCGACTCGTGCTCCAGGCCATTGAGGGACTGGAAGACGTGGTGGAACCACCGTTCCTTCGCATAGTCCTGGAGCATCCGGTCGAGGGCCGGCTTGAAGACGCTGCCCGGGGCCGCGGGATCATCGGACGCGACAGCCAGGAACAGGGCCTGGAAGGCCGAGATCGATCGAGGCTCCTGGCTGGCGATCTGGAAGAAGCGTTTGGCGTACTTGGGGCCTGGGTTCTGGGTCCGGCTGATGAGGCCGTACTCGATTTGATTGCGGGCCCCCTGGAGCTGCTTGTTGTACTCGTTGGCCGCATTCGAGTACTCCTCGTACATCCCCCTGACTCGAGGCTCCAGGTCGGCGAGCGGGCTGAAGAGCTCGCTCCCCTCGTTGCCAGGGAGCGGCTGGGCGGCCCCGGCCCGAGCCCTGGGCAAAAGGTCGATCAGGTGGCTCACGTGGACGGCGAAGGAGATTCCCTGTCCCGGGAGGACGCTCGTGTTGATGCCGATGACGCGGCCCGCGTCGGAGAGCAACGGACCCCCGCTGCTCCCCCCGCCGATGAAGGCGGTGCTCTGGATCATCACGCGATCGTCCTCGGCCTTGATCGGGCCCGTGTCGGAGGCCCTGCGGATGCCGCCGACGATCCCGTTGGTCGCCGTGAAGTTCAACCCCTGGGGATGCCCGATGGCCGTGACCGTGTCTCCCAGCGCCGGGACGGTCCGGGGGCCGAGGGGGAGCGATTTCACGCCCGCGGGCGTCCTGTCCAGCTCCAGGATGGCCAGGTCCCGCTTCTTGTCGTAGGCGCGCAGGGACTTGACGACGGCCGTGTTCCCTTCCTTCAAGTCGAACACCGCGTGCGCCTTGGCGGCCCGCTTGATGACGTGGAGGTTGGTCACGACGAACTGGTTGTTATCTACCAGGAATCCGCTGCCGAACCCGATCTTCTGCCCTGATTTGTTCTCGATATTGATGAGCACCACACACGGGTTGGCCTCCTTGATCAGATCGCCCAGCCCGAGCTTGGCCTCCTGGCCGGCCCGCGCTTTCTCCTCCTGGGCCGGGCTAATCCTTCCCGACACGAGCAACAACAGCAGGGCGGCGACCGCGGTCATCGTGAGAACGACCGGGCGACGGCCCCGACCCCGGCGGCCGTGAGGGATCGATCGTGTTTCGTCGTAGCTCATGACATCGGACCCTTTCGTGACGGTCAACGGAGGAATCCCGAGGCGGTCGAAAGAGCTTGGGCCGACTTGAGAAGGGGGGGTGACCGGGATCGCATGCGCTCGAGCACGGCCATCGTCTCGCGTCATCCCCATGAGAGGCTATCTCTCATTATCCGATGATACGCCAATCCACCGAAAACATTACATGATCTTCCGGATTTTTTTCGCCGGGAGGGGAAAGATCGCAAGGAAGAAGCGGGGCCGATGGCTGGGGCGGCCAACGAATGGGCGAGATGCGTTCTGAGCCGCTCTTTCGTAGGGTGGGCACGACCCACCGGCCGAGTCCCACGATCGGTGGACAATGCCCGAAGTCGCAATCCCGGTGGGCCGTGCCCACCCTACGAAAGAGGTTCCTGGGATAGACTCTTACAGCGTCTTGAGGTATTCGATCAGGTCCATTCGCTGCTCTTCGGTCAGACGATCGCCGAACGTGTGGCCTTGATTCCCCATGCCGAATCGCGAGGTGTCGACGATGAACTTGGCCTGGAATGCCGAGTGTCGGGCGGTCGAGGCCTGCTCTTCGGCGGAGACCTCGGTGAACTTCCAGCCGACGTGGGCCGTGTCGTAGTGCTCGAACTCGGTCGACGGGGGACGGCTGAACCGACGTGGACGGGTGGACGACTGGAGCAGGGTGTGGAGGGTCGGGGCGGTCCCGTTGTGCAGGTAGGGGGCGGTGGCCCAGATGCCGTCGAGGGGCGGGGCCTGGTAGCCCACGCGTTTGGTATTCACCGGATGCTCCGCGCCCAGCCAGGTGGAATTGTAGTGGGCGACCAGCCGGTCGGACAGGCCCTTCGAACGCGCCGGGTCGGTGCCGATCACGTCGAGGGGGATGATCTTGTTCGGATACTCCCCGTCGGGGCCGTAGGTGCCATGGCATCGGGAGCAGGATTTCTCGAAGATCACCCGCCCGCGCTCGGCCTTGGCGGCGTCGATCCGGAACGGATATTTCGGCGGCTCAAGGGTCTTCAAGTAAGCCTGGAGGTCGCGGAAGGCCGGCTCGAGGGCCTTGAACCCCTCGAAGTCCTTCTCGCCCAGCATGAACTGCATGTTGGTCCGGACGGATCGGGCATCGGTCCGCCCATCGTAGTACATCGTCGATTTGCGCTTGAGGTGCCACCAGGCGGGCGTGTCCATCTCGGGGAGATTGGCGGCCAGGGGCAAGGGGAAGCTGCGGAACGACAGGTCTCTATTGTGGATGCTCATCAGCACCGCGGCGACCTGGCCCGCGTTATTGGTCCCCCGGGACGAGTTCAGGATGAAAGCGGGCGGCGGCGGACGCCGGCCGTCGGCGGTCGTCATCTCGTTGAGCAGCGCCCTCAGATCGAGCTGGGTATTGCCCAGGCCGACGTAGCTCTTCCCGCCGATCGAGCCGCCGTGACAGACCATGCAGTCGATTTGCAGGCCCGTCTTGGTCCCGCCGGGTCCGAGCCCACGCCGCAAACCCATGGGCAGGCCGTCGTTAGAATAGGGGGCCGGGTGCAAGCCGTACCGGTGCTGGAATGCCGCCGCATAGCCGGCCGGATCCTTGTCCGGGTCCGGCGCGGGCTGGTCCCAGAGCCGGCCGGCACGTCGATAGGCCGATTCCGACCACTCCGGCTTCAGGAAGCCCGTCAAGGTCAGCGCAATTCGCCCACGCTCCGCGGCCGATCGATCGACGGCCGTTGCCTCCGAATCTCTCGGCTCCGATCCGCTGGCCGGGCACGCCGCGAATGCCCCCAGGACGAACCAGACTCTCAACGATCGCAGCCGCATGGCCCTACCTCAATCGCTTTGCGGAACGGATGGATGTGCTGCCCCGGTCAACCTCCGCCTACATCCTTTATATTCACGGAGGAGCCCGTGGGGAATGGCGCGGGTGGTCGATGGCCGTGGTGTGCACACCAGGAAGGATCAGTGCGATCGACCTTGCCCACCACTCGCCACCGGCGAGTCTGCCGCCTATTCCTGAAAATCTGGCCAATTTGTACGGCAGTGCATCGACACGCCTGGACAGTTCCGCTAAAATCCCCGAGATTAAGAATATGAGGCTTCGATAGACAGGGGATGTGGGAAATCGTCGACCGGACCGATCGAGGGCATACGCCATGGGACCCGCCGAGATCGTCGCCAGCCTGAGAGAGCTCTGTGCTGAGAAGGGGCCGCGACTGACCACCGAGGAGATCGTCGACTGGATCGAGCGGATCGGCGGCTATGAGACCGAAGCCGAGCTGATCGCCTACGCCAAGAAGATGAAGGCGCGGCAATTCGCCCGGATGCTCGAGTTCGAGGACGAGGATTCCGGCCTGCGGATCAAGCGGCTCTGGAGTTTTCACGACGACTCGCGGGGCCGCCGCTTTTATGCCGACATCCTCGAGATGCCCGAGGAACAGCGCAAGCAACTGATCCGACAATATGCGAAGTTCGTCAAGCAACTGCGGGCCGTGCGCAAGGCCATGGCGGATTATTTCGCCGGCCAGCGGTTCTTCGACTTCTATCCCGGCGATCCCGACGAAGAGGCCGTCGAAGAAGAGGCCCCATCCCGAATGGGACGATCCTGAACGCCCTTTCCGCGGTCGATCGTCGATGAAATGGGTACACTGAGGGTTCGCGGCCGATGGGAGCGTCCGGCGGCTTGCCCTTGACCGAACCCTTTCTGGCTCGCGAGAATCGAGAAATGGCACACCTTGCCGTGTTCGAGCGAGCGAGCGCCTCGACGAATCCGAACGACCGATAACCGACCCGACGAAGGACCGCCTGCCGATGTCCACGTCCCTGCCGAGTGCGACGGAAACCCCGACCGGGCACGCGCCCGCAACGATCCCGATGAACCGGCTCCTCCAGGGCCCCGACCCGCTGGGCCGATTCGGCTCGTTCGGCGGCCGGTTCGTCCCCGAGACCTTGATGGACGCGCTCAACCAGCTCGCCGAGGCATACGAGCAGGCCAAGGCCGACCCGGAATTCCAGGCGCGCCTGAACGATTACCTCAAACACTACGTCGGACGCCCTTCGCCGCTGTTCCACGCGTGTCGGCTGACAAAGCTGAACGAAGGAGCCGAGATCTACCTGAAGCGCGAGGACTTGAATCACACCGGCGCGCACAAGATTAACAACGCGATCGGGCAAGTCATGCTGGCCGAGCGGATGAAGAAGACCCGCGTGATCGCCGAGACCGGCGCGGGTCAGCATGGGGTGGCCACGGCCACGGCGTGCGCGCTGTTCGGCCTCGAATGCACCGTCTACATGGGCGAGGAGGACATCCGCCGCCAGAAGCTGAACGTCTTCAACATGAAGACGCTGGGCGCCACCGTGGTGCCGGTCTCCACCGGCTCTCGGACGCTGCGCGACGCGACCAACGAGGCGATGCGCGACTGGATGGGCTCGTCGTTGACGACGCATTACACGATTGGCAGCGTGGTCGGCCCACATCCGTTCCCGATGATCGTGCGCGACTTCCAGTCGGTGATCGGCAAGGAAGCGCGGGCGCAGAGCCTGGACCAGGTCGGCCGGCTGCCCGACGCCGTGGTGGCCTGCGTCGGCGGCGGTTCGAACGCCGCGGGCATGTTCGCCCCGTTCATCCAGGATACCGAGGTCGAGCTGGTCGGAGCCGAGGCCGGCGGCCGGGGGCTCAAGGCCGGCGAGCATGCCGCCAGCCTGACCCAGGGGCGGCCGGGCATCCTCCACGGCAGTTTCAGCTATGTCCTCCAGGACGACGACGGCCAGACGGCCAACGTCCACTCGATCTCCGCCGGGCTGGACTACCCCGGCGTCGGGCCCGAGCATAGCTACTGGAAGGACCTCGGCCGCGTCCGCTACGAGAACATCACCGATCGCGAGGCCCTCGACGCCTACAATGCAACGGCCCGCTACGAAGGGATCCTCCCGGCCCTCGAGTCGAGCCACGCGGTGGCCCAGGCGTTCAAGGAGGCCCGGCAGCTCGGCCCCGGCAAGGTCCTGCTCGTCTGCCTCTCCGGCCGCGGCGACAAGGACGCCTACGAAGTCGCCCGGCTCCGCGGGGAGCCGATTTAGATCGGGTAGGGTGCTCCGCGAGCACCGGAATCCGCGTGGTGCTCCCGCGAGCGCCGTACCCCTGATGATCGACCCGCATTCCGAAACGGTGCTCGCCGAGCACCCCACACTCTCCCATGAATCGCATCGACACCCTCTTCGACCGTCTCCGCAACGAGAAGCGCCGCGCCCTCATGCCGTTCGTGACCGCCGGCGATCCCGACCTTTCCACGACCGGCATGCTGATCAGCGAGCTGGTCGGCCGGGGCGCGCACATCGTCGAGGTCGGGATTCCCTATTCCGACCCGATCGCCGACGGACCGGTGATCTCCGCGAGCTACCACCGGGCGCTGGAGCGCGGGGTCAAGGTCGTGCACATCTTCCAGACGCTGCGCACCCTCCGCGCCGAGGGCTCGGCGCGGTTCAACGACGCGCCCATGGTCGCGATGGTCTCCTATGCAATCATCCACCGGCTGGGTGTCGAGCGCTTCCTCAACGACGCGGCGACCGCCGGGTTCGACGGCCTGATCGTCCCCGACCTGCCCGTCGAGGAATCCCGAGCCTTGCTCGAGAAGGCCACCCGGCGCAACCTCAAGCTGATCCAGCTCATCACCCCGACGACCCCGCGCGAGCGGGCCGTCGAGATCGCCCGGTCGACCACCGGGTTCATCTACTACGTCTCGGTGGCCGGGATCACCGGCGAACGCAAAAGCCTGCCCTCGGAGCTGATCGAGACCGTCGGCTGGCTGCGGACCCAGACCCCCTTGCCGATCTGCATCGGGTTCGGGATCAGCGGCCCGGACCAGGTGCGCCAGCTCGCCCCGGTCGCCGACGGCCTGATCATCGGCAGCGCCATCGTGCGACGCCTCGCCGAGGCCGTCAACCGCCCCCGGACCGAGGTCGTCCGCGAGATCGGCCAGTTCGTCGGCGAGATGGCCAAGGTGCTGGAGAACGCGGCATCCTCGTGACCATCGCTTCCTTACGGGCTTCTGAGACGCTGCCTGGACCCGCCGAGGACGAGCTGCCACTCGGCCCAGTACCTTCGCCATCGCAGCTCGTAAGGTTCGCCTAGCGAGCGGGCGACGCCAGTCCTGGCCGAATTCGCACGGGCACCCGTCTCACTCACGACCGGCACCTTCTCGAGCCGGGCGACGGCCGCCCGGGGATCGAACAGGGACCAGGCGCGAAACTCCGTATCCCAGGTCGCCAGTTCGCGGTCCTCGATGTGTTCCATCCGCTCCCGAGTCGGCTCGAAGAGCGCCGCGGCCACCTCGCGGTCATACCAGAAGAGGTGCTGGATCGAGTAGTTCGGGGAATTCGGGCTGCTCGTCCGCGGGTTCCCGAACGATGGCCGCGCCGCCACGACGCGCCAGAAGATCTCGGGCAACAATGCCGGATCGATCCGTTCGACGACCGGTAGCAGGATGTAGGCGAAAAACTGGAATCTTTCCGGTTGTTCCTGCATCAGCCGATCGATGGCACGCAGTCCTTCCTCGAACGCCTGGCGCGAGGCGGACGGGTCTCGCGCCTGCGCTCCCAGGGCCAGGAAGAAGAGCATCTCGGGCCGCTGGGTGAGCCAGGGGAACCCCGTGATGATCCGGCGCGCACGTCCCGGATCGACCCGGGCCATCTTCCAGCAGAGCGTCTCCAGGAGACCCAGCCGACCACCCCTCAGGTCTTTCCAGAGCCGCTCGGCTTCGGCTGGATCCCTTTCCATCACGCGAAGGGCGATGCCGGCGCGGATCCCGCCCGCGGTGCGCTTGACTTCGAATTCCTTGGCGATGGCCAGGGCTGTCGGCAAGTCGACCAGGGCCAGCGCGGCGGCGAAGTTACCTCTGTGAGAGTCGGTCTTGTCGGCGAGTTGGTTCGCGATGCGGAGCCCCTCGGCGAAGAGCGCCCGGGCCCTCTCGACCTCGCCCAGCTCGTATAATCGCTCGGCCACGCCACCGATCCGGTCGAGACGTTCGGCCGAGTCGCGTATGGTCCTGGCCTGGATCGCGGCGCGATCGAGCAACGCGAGCTTGCGGGGCTGCGACCCCTCCGGGAGCGCGTCGATCAGTTCGATCAGGGCCGTGGTACGCCAGGCGGGGTCGGCGATCGACTCGGCGACGGCGGCGGCTTCTTCCGGGTCGGTGCCGGCGAGCGCCGCGACGATCTTGCTTTGAATCTGGAACGCCCGCTCCTTCTGAACGAACTTCGCCGACTCGAGCCGATCGAGAACCTCAGCGGGATCGGCATTCACAAGGGCTTCCAACACCCTGGACTTGGCCGCATCGTCCCCCTTCTCGACGGCCACCTTCCACAACGGCTCGACCAGCCGCCGCGCCATCGCCCGCGATTCCTCCAGCGGGATCGGTTCGGGGAGCATCTTCATCTCTCGCGACGGACGCTCGGTGGTCCGCGTCAGATCGACCGTGGCCTCGCTCTCGGACTCTCGGATCAAACGGCCCTGGAACCGAAAGCCATCGCCGCGAACGAACAGGAACACGGGGCCTTGCCGGAAGCCGCCGAGCGAGAAGCGGCCGTCGACGTCCGTCCTGGTCGCCGTTTCCTCGGGTCCGTCGCCCGTCTGGAAGACCTCGGCATTCGCGACCGGCTTCCCCTGGCGATCGACGACCCGGCCATCGACCGTCCGCAACGACAGCAGCTTCATGGGGAGCAAGGTCCTCGACGATTCGTCGATCGTGATCCAGTCGGAGAGGATGGGCACTTTTCCCGACGCGCGGACGACGATCCGATACGTCGAACCGACCAGGAGGTTATCCGGCGTCTGGAATCGGCCGTCGGCCGAGGTCCGCAGCGGGCCTCCCCGCAACTCGACGGAATTGGGCCGGAGCGAGTTCCCTCCGCCTCGCGACCAGACCTCGACGACCTGATCGGCGACGGGCTCGCCCGCTCCATCCACGATCCGGCCGGCGAGCCGGCTGGTCTTCCTGAGCTTGATCGCGATCACCGGCTCGACGGAGCCCCGACCAGGTCGATCCACCAGCAAGAAGTCCTGGGTGCCGATCGAGTCGGCCGAGACCCGTACGGCGACGAGCTGATCGCGGGCGGCCAGGTAGTTGAGCGTCGCCCGGCCGTCCGACCCGGTCACGACGGCCAGGGGAGCGGCCAGCGTCTCGGGAATAACTGCGCTGCTCTTGTTGAAGACGTAGACGATGAGCGGGGCAATCCGCACCCCGGCGATGGGCCGACCTTCGGGGCCCTCGACCCTGACTGGCCGCGGCTCTGGCTTCTCCAGGACCAATCGGTGCGGACGCCGGAAATACTCTTTCGCCGAGATGGCGAGCCCGGGCCGGTAGGCCAGGAAATTGACGCCGTTCACGCCGATCCGCCTGAACGGCGGGATTTTCAGGTCAAACTGGCCTTTAGCATCGGTCCGGGTCTGGGCCTCGGCCGTATCCTCCTTGCCCGATACGAGCGGAGGGGCATAAAGGACGACCTGGGCATCGGCCACGGCCTTCCCCTGGTCGTCGACGACCTCGCCGGTGGTGGTCCTGGCGGGTTGGGCCTGGGCGAACACCATCACCGCCAGCAGCGGACTCAGCAGCATCAGCATCGAAACGCCCCCTCGGCAAGTTGCGCAAGATCGGCACGTCTTCCCAGAGAGAGCGTCATCCTGAAGTCGAACGGCTCGCGCCGACCGAGGATGCAAAACGACTCTTGCCTCATTCCGGACGAGGGGACACGTCCACGACGGGCAGGGCGTCGAACGGCTTGAGCCGGTGATCGGGCAGCGTGTTGTCGTGGACGAGGAGGTCCGTCGGACCGGCGAAGAAGGTCTTGGCACCGGCGACGTCGAGGTTATAGAGCGGCTGGAAAGCGTCCGAGCCGATGCTCTCGATGCGGACGGTGCCGCTCAGGGTGCGGAGGGTTTCGCCCGGCTTGAGCTCGCGGGCCATGGCCCAGCCGAGGTGGGCGCGCCAGAACCGGTGAAAGACGCTGGACACGATGGACTGGCCGTCCGAGAGCTTGATCCGCAAGGTCTTGCCGGGCGGGTTGCGATGGACGAACACCACGGGCTGGAAGCTCAAGGCCCCGGTCGAATCATCCTGGCTGAGGACCTGGTCGCCGACCTGGATCGACTCGATCGTGCGGGCGCCGTCCAGGGTGTGGATCGACGTGCCGGCGGCGAAGCAGGTGTACATGGTGTAAGGCTCGTATTGCGTCACGACTTCCTGGGTGATCGTCGGCTTGGGCGATGACTGATAGTTGTAGCCGAGCCGGTCGAACCACCAGCCGCGCCACGCATCCTCGTCGTCGCCCAGGCCTGACGGCGCGCCGGCGGCCGATTCGAGGACCGGTATGATGCTCGCGTTATATTCATGCGCCTGGTTGTTGGCGTTCTCGATGTCGCGGATGTCGAGCGCCATCTGGAAGAGCGCCGCCTGCGCGGCCTGCACCAGCATATTGGCCGTGCGGACCTCGATCTCCCGGACCTTGGCCGTGACCACGTCGGGATTCCCGCTATACCGCTGGATCTCCTCCAGATCCACGCCTCGCGCGACGAAGGGCCGGCCGTTGTCGTTGTAGCCGGCATAGCCGCGGAACGTCGGCGCCAGTTCGAACGCGGGGGGCACGTCGTAGGTCCGCAACATGCGGAATCGTGGGGCCTCGATCGCGATCGCCCCTCGCGAATCCGGCCCCGTCACGGGCTGGACCTGATATCGGACGAGCCCATGGATCATCTCGACGAGTTTCCCGGCGTAGTCGCGCGACGGGCGCGTCCTGAGGATCTCGATCGCCTCCCGGCGCACCGGGACGGAGCGGGTCCGGACCGCCTGGTCGGCGATGGCGAGCGACGACTTCGGATCATCGATCTGGGCCAGCAGCCGGACCCGTCGGAGTTGATTGGGCTCGGAGCGGTCGACGGGGAAGAGTCTCAGGATCGACGGCACCGCGCGTGGGTCGGTCACGGTCGCCAGCAGGCCCTCGGCCTCCTCGCGATGCCGCTTCTCGCCCAGCCAGGCGGTCCATTTCTTCAGCAGGGGCTCCCAGTAGCGATCGGCCTGCTTTTGCTCGCGAGCCTCCCGATCGTCGGCGTCAGCCTGCTCGGGGCTCTGCCATCGCCCGTTCCGCCTGACATAGCCCAGGAGCTTCCATCGCGACTCGCGGGAGGGATCGAGCTGGACTGCCATCGAGAAGTGGGCGGTCGCCTCGGGCTTCAGCCCCTGTGTCTGGCACCAGAGCCCCAGTTCGACATGGGCCTGTGCCAGTCTTCGATCGCTCTTGAGCCGGAATGCGTAGGCGGCCTCATGGCCGCCTTTCTCCTCCAGGCTTTCCAACGCCCGTCGGCTGTGGATCTCGTCGGCCGTCAGCCGGGACCGCCGCCGCTCGTATTCGGCCAGGTTCGCCGATAGGGTTTCATCCGCCTTGATCCGCTCGCGGGCTCGCTCCGCGGTCTCCCACCGGCCGCCTGAGGCGATCAGGCCCAGCAGCCCGCGCGCCGTCACATTCCTGGGGTCGGAGAGGACCGCCTGGGCCAGGTGCTTGACCCGCTCAGCGTCCATGCCGTGCGCCTCGCACCAGAGCGCCACCTTGACCTGGGCCGAGGCGTCCTTACCCGCCTTGGCCTTCAACGCCTCATACATCTTGAGATCGCTGGTCGTGGAGGCCGGATCGACGGCCTGGGCGGCCAGCAGACTCGCACAGAGCAATGCGACGTGGAGCATGGAACCGACCTCCTGGCACGGACGGGAAATGTGTTTGGCCAGGCTATCTTATCCATTTCGGAGAAACACGGTCAACGTGCCGGAGAGCCGGATTCGACAAATGACCGAGGCGGCCATGTTCCCATCGGGGAACGCCGCGACGTTTGACCACGGTCGCGAGACCGTGATTCGGACGGGACGAACACACAGGTTGTGGCGAGGTCTCCCGACCTCGCCACACGCGGCCGACCGAAGGACGCAAGTTGTGGCGAGGTCTCCCTCAGGTTGTGGCGAGGTTCAGGTTGTGGCGAGGTCTCCCTCAGGTTGTGGCGAGGTCTCCTGACCTCGCCACACGCGGCCGACCGAAGGTCTCCAGCTCCGAGCTCGCCGGGTGACACTCGTCCGAAGCCGGCGGGGTCTGAGACCCGCGCCGAACGCGGCGACCCGCGCCGAACGCGGCGACCCGCGCCGAACACGGCATCCACGTCACTCCGAAGGTGGGGCCGCCTCCACGACGGGCAGGGCGTCGAACGGCTTGAGCCGGTGGTCGGGCAGCGTGTTGTCGTGGACCAGCACATGGCTCGTCCCGACGAAGAAACTCCTCGGGCCGGACACGTCGAGGTTGTAGAGCGGCCGGATCGTGTCGGCCTCGACCTTGGCGACGTGGACCAGGCCGCCGAGGGTCCGAAGGGTATCGCCTGGCTTGAGCTCCCGCGCCATCGCCCAGCCGAGGTTGGCCCGCCAGAACCGGTGATAGACGCTGCAAACCAGCGAATCCCCGTTCGAGAGCGACACCCTCAGCGTCTTTCCGGGCGGGTTGTGGTGGAGGAAGACGACGGGATGGAAGCCGAGGGCCCCGGTCGTGGCGTCCTGGCCGAGCACCTGGTCGCCGACCTGGATCGCCTCGATCGGCCGGGGGCCGTCGAGCGTGCGGACGGGCGTGCCGGCGACGAAGCAGGTCGTGATATACGGGGGCGGGAGCTGCGACGGCGAGGCGTCCTGGACGAGGGTCACTTGGGGGGGCGACTGGTAACTGTATCCCAGCTTGTCATACCACCAGACGTGCCAGGCTTCCTCGTCGTCCTTCAGGTCGGGAGGCGCGCCTGCGGCCACCTCGAGCACCGGGGTGATCCGCGTGTTGTTCTGCTCCGCCTGCTCGTTGACCATCTCGACCTCGTTGAGATCGGCGGCCATCCGCTGCTGCACCACCCGCGCCTTGACGTTGGCCATGGCGATCAGGCCGGCCGTGCGCATCTCGATCTCGTGGAGCTTGGTGGGGCCGATGATCTGCCGTTCGAGCTCGCGGCCCTGGATGATCACCGGCAGGCCGTTGGCGTCGTAGCCGGCATAGCCGCGGAACGAGGCGGCCGGCTGGAAGACCGCCGGCGTCTCGTAGGTCAGCACCATGTGGATGCGCGGGGTGTCGAGGACCAGCGCGCCGGTCGAGCCCGGACCCGTCACGGGGATGACCGTATGGTGGATCTTGCCGCGGATCATCTCGACCAGTTGGCCCGCGTAGTCGCGCCGGGGACGCTTCTTGAGGAGCTCGATCGCCGCGGTCCGTACGGCCTCCGAGCGGGTGCTCACGGCCAGGTTCGCCACGGCACGCGAGGACTTCGGGGCGTCGATCTGGCCGAGCAATTGCAACAGGCGGGTCTGCTCCGATTCTGAGCCGCCCATGGAGAAGACCTTGAGGATCGAGGGGACCGCACGCGGGTCGGTCACGGACGCCAACTGCTCATCGGCCTCCGCGCGATGGGATGAAGACGCAGCCGGATCGCCGAGCCAGGTCTTCCATTTCCTGAGGAGCGGCTCCCATCGGCGATTGGCCAGCCGCTGCTCGTGCTCGTCGCGATCGTCCGTAGCGGCCTGCTCCGGGCTCATCCATCGGCCGTTATGCTTCACGCAACCCAGGTGCCGCCATGACGAATCGCGGGACGGGTCGAGATGGACGGCCGTCGTGAAGTGGGCGATCGCCTCGGGCTTCAGGCCGTTCTGCTCGCACCAGAGGCCGAGCCTTGCATGGACCTGCGCCAGGTCGTGGTTGCCCTTCAACCGGACGGCGTAGGCGGCCTCGGGATGACCGCCGACCTTGTAACGCTCCTCGGCCTTCTTGATGCTCGCTTCCTTGTCGGCCAGCTTGGCCCGGCGCCCCTCGTATTCGGCCAGTTTGGCCGTCCGCTGCTCGTCGGCCTTGACCCGCTCGCCGATCTTGTCGGCCGATTCCCACCGCCCGCCGAAGGCGACCAGGCCCAGCAGCCCGCGCGCCGTCACATTCCTGGGGTCCGACAGCATGGCCTGGGCCAGGTGCTTCATCCGCTCGGAATTCAGTCCGTGCGCCTCGCACCAGAGCGCCAGCTTGACCTGGGCCTGCGAGTCCTTGCCCGCCTTGGCCTTCAATGCTTCATAAGTCCTGAGATCTTTGGACGAATCGGGTGCGTCGCCGACCAGGGCGACCAGCAGACCCGCGAAGAGCACGGTGGCATGAAACATGGGGCGCAACCTCCTGGCGCGGACGGGAGAGGTGCTCGATTGAATCTTATCTTATTCATTGACCGGGCGTCCGGTCAACGCGCCGAAGGCATGGATTCGCCGGGACATCTCGGCGATCGCCACCGAACTTCCGATTGGTGCGCGCAGAGCACCCCACGGAGGGATCAAAGGTCGCGGAATTTCTCCTCGAACATCGCGATGCCGCAGCCGGAGTGGAACCGCCAGATGCTCATCCATCGCCGATCGGGCGGCAAGGCCAGGGTCTCGGCGACGGTGACCCGAGCCCAGTTCGACCGGTCGTTCACGTCGAGCGTCGGGGCAGGCGGCAGGCCCTCGACCACCCCGACCGCTGTGCGGGGGTCGAGGCACGTCAGCGACAGGAGCACGACCGGGATGATGTCATTCCCATCGCGGAGTGATCGGCTCCGCACGAAGGCCGCGACCGGCTCGAAGAGTGTCGCGGCCACGTCGCGGTCGTATCGAGACAGGAGCAAAGCCTCGGCCGGGAGCGGGTCGTCGCGGCCGAAATCGGTGCGAGGGTCGTCCAGGGGCGCGTGCAAGGCGACCGCGCGCCAGAAGACCTCGGCGACCCGGTCGGGCGCGATCCGCACGACCAGCGGCAGGATCGACCCGGCCGGGTTGGCGTCATAGGGGGATGCATCCTCAGGATCGATGGAGTCGAGCTCGCGCAGGGCCTGGTCCAGCGCGGCCGAAGCGGCCGTGCGATCGACGGCCGACAGTCCGTCGGCGAGGAACGTCCAGGCATAGGCGCGTTCCGACGGGTTCGGCAGCGACGCCGCGATCCGCCTGGCCCTCGGCAGGTCGTTCCGAACGAGCCGGCGGCAGATCCGAGGCGCACCGTAGATCCGCCAGATCGGCTCCTCGAGCTGGTGGAGCACCGCCTCGGCCTCGGCCGGATGCTCGAACGCCAGCCGGATCGCGATGTTCCCGTAGATCCGCTGCCGCCATCGCATCGGACCGACGTCCTTGATCAGCGCCAGGGCCGCGTCCGGCTCGACCCGCGCCAGATGGGCCTGGAACATGCCGGCATCAGTCCGCTTCTGGGGCGGCAGCGCCTCGACCAGCTTTCGGCCCTCGGCGAACAGCGCCACCGCCTTCTCGCGCTCGCCGAGCTCGAGCCATCGCTCGGCCACCTCGCCCATCTGGAAGAGCTTGTTCGAGGAGAGGGCGGCGCCGCGGGCCTGGAGCGCGGCCCGATCGAGCAACGCCAACTTGCGAGCCCGATCGGCGGCTGGCGTCAGGTCGGCCAGGTCGACCAGTGTACCGGTACGATTGGCCGGATCCGCGATCGTCTCAGCGATCGCCGCCGCCTCGTCGGGATCGTCGGCGAATAGCCCGAGGGCGGCCTCGCCGCGCAAGTAGTCGGACGTGCTTTCCCGGTCGAAATGCGTCTTCTGCACCTGATCCAGCAGGCCGGGCGGATCGAGCCAGCGCAGGATGCGGAGGCTCCACAGCTTGGCCCCGTCATCCCCCTTCGCCAGGACCTGCTTCAAGTAAGGACCGAGTACCCGACGCGACAGCGAGCGGGCTTCATCCCGAGGGATCGGATCGGAGAGCGTGGCCATGATCCGATCGGGCGGTTCGCCGGGCCGGCTCATGGTCAACTCAACCGGGTCGGATTCGTTGTCGACAATCGAGGTCCCTGAGAGACGGAAGCCATCCCGACGCGCGATCAGGAGAGACCGGCCCGATCGCAGGCCGACCATGCGGAACCGGCCCGCCTCGTCGGTCGTCGCCGACGGGCCGTCGCCGGGCTGGAACACCTGAACTCCCGCAATCGGCTGGCGCTGGCGGTCGATGACCTGGCCGACGAGCGTCCGTAGCGATCGGATCGTCAATGGCGGCAGCGTCTGCGATTCCCCCCGGAGCGTGATCCAGTCGGAGACCGCCGGGGCGAAGCCGGCCGCCCGGACGACGACGCGATAGGTCGAGCCGGTCCGGAGCACGGCCGGAGTCTGGAACGAGCCGGAGTCATCCGTCCGGACCGACCCGCCGTCGAATCGGACCGCCTCGGGAATCACGAAGGCCGATCGCTGGTTGGCGTACGTCAGCCCGCACCGGGCCCAGACCTCGACGGGCACATTCGCGACCGCCGCGCCGGAGGCATCCCGGATCGCGCCCGCCAGCCGGGACGGGCGGCCAAGCGACAACGCCGCGTCGTGCTTCCCCTCATTCGCGAGGAGCGTCCTGATCTGCTTACCTCCGCCGGGTGTCGCGATGCAGACGCTCCGCAGCTCGATCAGGCGGGTCAGGCCCGGCAACGAGGCATCTCCCTGGGCGTCGGTGACGGCCGTCAAGCGGGCGAGCCAGGCATCCGGGACCGTCACGCCCAGGTAGCCGGTCCGCTCGGTCTCGACCAGCCGCGCGGCCACCGACGCGCCGACGACCGGCTGGCCGTCGGCATCGCGCAGCGTGAGCCGACGAGGCTGTTGTGGTTCCAGCACCAGCCGATGCACCTCGTCGGGTCGATCGGCACGGAGCAGGTCCACGACCCCCAATCCCATTCCGGGCTTGTAAACCCAGATCACCCCCGGGGACATGAAACCTCGCCGCCGATCCGCGGCCGGACGCTCGATACGGAAGCTGCCGGATGCGTCGGTCGTCGCCCTCGAGAGGATCGGGACGGAACCGTCGACGGCCACGCCCGCGGTCAACGCCACTTCGGCCCCGCCGACCGGCTTGCCGTCCGGGGCGACCACCATACCCGCGATCGACGGGACAGCGCCTGCCTGGCCGATGAGCTGGATTCCCAACAAGAGAGACACAAAAAGCGTACTCATATTCTTGCAATTCCCCGTGACGACTCCTCAACCGGCAGCACCCGGTACCGTTCGGAATGATCCCGTCGCAAGCCTGCATCGTACGGACGTCGTAGGAATGCCGTCAACGGAGGCGCTCATCCGTATCCGGGACCTGGGATTCTTCGGAGATGTCATACACGCTCACGGCCAAGGTGGAACAGCACCACCTCGTGCTTCACATCCACGATCCGATGGAACTTGAAGCCGAACCCTTCGATGCCCTTGTTCACATTCCCCTGGGGGAATGCCGTACCAACCTCAAACGCCGAGCTTCAAATACCAAGGAGTTGCGTACAGAGTAATCGCCTCTACAGAAACGGTGTAGACTTGCAACCAGTTCTGGGAAAGGCTACTATCACATACCTCGGAAGACTCGTTGAAGGGCAACCCGGCTGGACCGGGGGGCCTGTCGAGATGTAAGCCGACCTGGTCGAATACCCGCGGGTGTTCGGCCAGGTCGGCTTTTTTTTTCCCTCGATGGTGATGACCAAGGGTACCCGATGAAGTAGCACGATCTCAGGAGGACTTGCCCGATCGCCCTGGAGTACAGCCCTCGTGGTGGCGTCGATGAGAAAGCCCTGGAGAGTGCGCATCGTGAAAGGCGAGAGGAAGCGATCGGGACGGAATCTGAGTCGTCCCTGGCATGTGTGATCGTGGACTCCTGGGTTGAGTCGTCGCAGGCTGCGGCTGATGGTACTCACTCGGTCTTGCAAGTAAACCCGCGAGGGCACCCCGAAGTGTTGGTCATCGTCGAGGCGGAAAAACAGATACCAATAGCCTGTGCGTTACGCCTCAGTTGAATGTGCGACCGGGACATCGATAACGCGATGAACTGAGCCAGGGTCAAAAACGAGACGTGAAGCAGGGTTTTCTCCGGAAATCTCCTGCTTCGACGGGTCACATCGTAGCGTATCCATGATCCAGGCCCCCGAAGTGGCTCGGGGCGGCCTCGGATCGCGACATCCAAATGATTCGCTAGCCGAACTGATCCGTCCAACGAGTTCGCACGGTTTTCCATTCCTGACAAGTGACAATTCCTTTTCTCGGAGACCTGACATCATGACGAGCGTTTTCAAGTTACGCGACCGTGGAACAGGCGAACGGCGGACCGGGCGTGGAAATCGCCGACGAAACAAACGGCGTTTCCAGTTCGACAGCCTCGAGCCTCGCACTTTGCTCACCGCCACTCTCGCGGTTACCAGTGGCGGCGCGGTGTCGTTCCTTTCCCAGACCGCGGGCAGCACGGTCGGCGTGGCGTACAACTCGGGAACCGACACGTACACTCTTGATGATACAGAGGGCGTCGCTCCGGGACCCGTAGACCTCGCATTTACCTACACCCAGGTCACCAGCACCGAGGCGACACTGGTACCGGTCCATCCCGGAATTCAGAATTTCACGTCGCTTACTTTCAATCAGAATGTCGAGTATATCACCTACAATGTCAAATCGCTTGGCGCGCCGACTGGTTTCGTCGACACGTCGCTCCCGACTCCCAGCGGCCCACCGCTGACCGACACATTTGACTTTGGGACCACGGGGCTCGCTCAGTCCTTGATCACAGCGTCTGCCGAGATCGAACTCACGAAGGAGTCCGCGGCGATCACGATCGACGACTCACAAGATTCGGCCGCACAAACCATTAACTTGAGCGCCATCCAGGTCGATTTTAACGGCCCAGCAGTCTACCTCTTCCCTGGCACGAACGTCACCAGCCTGACCGTCAAGGGAGGGTCCGGCGCCAACACGTTCAACGTGAACAACACAAATGCGCACGGGCCGACGACTCTCGATACCGGCACCGGTGCGGATACGGTCGATGCATTCGCCAGCAGCGCCGCCACCCTCACCATCAATGGTCAGGCCGGTACGGATACCGTGACGTTGGGCGCACTCACGGGTGTCGGCATGGACAACTTGATGGGCAACGTCACCGTCACAAACGCCGCGGGAACGACGGCTCTCACCCTCGACGACTCGCAGGACATGGGGATCCCCGGCGAGACCGTGACGCTCACCAACAATGGCACGACGGGGACCGAACAGGGCCAGTCGCCCGGTACGGTAACCTACACCAACAGCGAGCTGAGCAGCCTGACCGTCGACAACGGCACCGGCGGTTATTCGGTAACCGTGACCGGGATCCCGCCCGCTGTACCCACGTTAATCAACACCGGCAGCGGCAACGACCTGGTGACGGTTGTCGGCTCGGGACTCGTCTCAGGAACCAATTCCTCCGACTTCACGATCAACGGTGGCGCTGGGACCAACACCCTGGTGATCGATTCCACGGGGACCACGGCCAATCTCTCCACGCATGGAATCGTGTCATTCGGCAACGGCACGTCGTTTGGCTACGCGAACTTCAATGCGATCCAGTCTGCGAACACAGCCCCCGTGATTTCAATCTCGCCGGTATCTCCGTTCACCACAGCGAAGAACGCACCGCTGGGAAACATCGTCATCGCGACCTTCACGGATCCGGATACGATCGAGAACGCCACGTCCTACACGGCGACGATCAACTGGGGTGATGGCTCAACGATGTCGGCGGGTACAATCGCCTTCACGGGAACGTCCACCGTCGGTGGCGTGACGGTGAACGATTACAACATCACCGGGACGCACACCTACCTTGTCGGCGGCACATATACGACCTCGGTAATCCTGACCGACCTGGGTGGAACCTTTAACTCGGTCGTCGGCGGTATTCCTGTCACGCTCGATCCACTGGCGCCAATCACCGGAACCGGGGCCAGCGTCATTGTCAGCGCTCTCGCACCTGGGTCGCCCCCGACGGCGGTCACAGCGACAGCGGGCATCCTGCTGCCGCTTACGCCGCTGGTCACTTTCACGGACGGCCCCGCTCCGCTATCGCCGAGCGATTACATCGCCACGATCGACTGGGGCGATGGCACGGGCTTGAGCGGTGGGACGATCAGCTTCGCGGCCGGGGTTTTCACGATCTCGGGCCGTCATGATTACTCGAATGTTACTGGCACTCCCTATACGATCACCGTCGCGGTCGCCGGCGACAGCCAGCAACTGACCGAGACCGCCCCGGTGACCGTCCTCGTCACCCCCCTCAATGGCAAACTCAGCCCCCAGAGCGACAGCGGCGTGTCCAATTCCGTCGGGATTACCAACGTCACCACGCCCACGTTCGAGGGCGACACGGCGCCGGGCGCGACCGTCAACGTTTTCGCCGCGCCGTCGGGGTCGGCCATGCTTCCAGGGTCGCTCATCGCGAGCGGCACGGCCGACTCGGCCGGCGTCTGGTCGGCGACCGTGTACACCCCGCTGGCCGATGGCACATACACCACCACCGCGGAAGTCGTCAACGACTCCAGCACCATACTGGCAACGGCCTCGCTGGGGACCGTGGTCATCGACAACGTCGGGCCGGTGATTTCCAACCTGACGTTCGACCGATTCAGCGACACCGTGACGGTCACTTATCAAGACAACTTGAGTGGTCTCGACTACGCGAGCATCGCCAACAGTTCCTTTTACCACATGTCGGCCAAGCCTCTGGCCAGTGATGTGCCCGTTCCCAAATTGCTGTTGCCCACGTCGATACTCATCACGCCGGGCGCCACTCCGAGTTCGCCGGAGGTCGTGCAGGTCGTCTTCAACAATGGCCACGCCGTTCGTGGAGGCCGCTACCTCATCGAGATCGATTCGGGCACGGGGGACACGGGAATCCAGGATATCGCCGACAACGCCCTCGATGGCAACTTCTACGGTGTCTTCCCCTCGGGTGATGCGATCCCCGGCGGAAACTTCGTCGTCGCCATTGATACGTTCCACAACAACATCATCCTCCCATTCGTACCCGTCAAGGATGGCTATGTACCGCCAAACGCGGCGGTCGATCCGCCGACGCTCGCAAAGCCGCCGACCAAGAAGGCCCTGAAAACCACTCATCCGAAGGAGAGGGCGGTCGACCACACCGCTAAACAGGCGAAACTGGTCGATCACGCCCTGCACTCGCTATCCACTGGGACGAAACCGAGGCATCAGATCGGCTGAGTCCGCAAGCCGATCGGTACGATCAAATCCCCGAGCGAGGCCCGGTTCCCAAGACCGGCCTCGCGGTTCTTTCCAACTGATTCACGACAGGGCTCGATCATCGGATCGTAATGCATGCCGAGGCGGTCGCCAAATCGTTTCGCACAGTCGAACGGCAATGGCCTGATGCTCTCAGCCCCCTTTTTTCGACACTCTAGAGCGCTTCACGAATGGTTTGCGCACAGCTCGACGCCGGAGTCTCCTACAAGCCCGACGCGCCAGCGAGTGGGTGGTCTCCGGGAATGCACTCGCTGGCGCGTCGGGCTTGTAGGAAGGCCCGTGCCGGCTCATTTGTCGAGTGTACTCGATCCCAGAGCGCTTCACGATTCTCCGAAGATCGCCGGACGGAGCCGGCTCCTACAAGCGGCAGGCCAAGGGTGCCCTCGTAGGAGGGGGCTCCGCCCCCCGACTGTATGCAACCCAAACGCGAAGCGCTCTAGCAAATCTGGCAAGAGCCGTCGGCTTAGGAACAGGCCGGGGCGAGGATCCCGCGTAGACGGGCCCGAGGTCGGGGCGGTAATCTAGCCTTCGCGGCGCTTCTCGACCCCAGGACACGAGGAGGCGCGGCGAGGGAATCCCCGCTCCACGCCGGGGAGACGTCAAGGCGGTCAGGGCAGGGTTGGAGATCGGTCGGTCATGGAGCATCCGTCGACATCCGCGGAGCTTCCGCTCTTGATCCGGACGCCCGATGCGTGGGCCTCGGTCGCGTTATCCGACCCGATGGCGTTGCTGAACGATCACGCCTACCTGGAGAAGAAGGCGGCGACCAATGCGCTGGAACTGCTGAACCGATGGCCGTCGCCATCTTGTATCGAGGAATGGACGGCGATCCTCTCGGCGATCGCCAGCGACGAGACCTCGCACCTGAACGGGGTGGTCCGCCTGCTGACCGAGCGCGGCGGGCGTCTCGAGCGGGCGCACCGCAATGACTACGCCCATCGATTGAGACTCCGGGTCCGGAAGGGGCAGGGCAACCAGGAGCTCCTCGACCGGTTGCTCGTATCGGCCCTGATCGAGCTCCGGTCGTGCGAGCGGTTCGAGGTCCTGTCCCGGCACTGCCAGGAAACGGATCCCGGACTGGGCCGGTTCTACCAGCGATTGTGGTCCTCGGAGCTCGGCCATTACCGCGTCTTCTTGCAGCTCGCCGGGTGGGTCGTCCCGGACGAGGAGGTGGAAGACCGCTGGCGGGAGATGCTGGCGATCGAGGCCGAGGCCATCGCCGCCCAGCCGCCGGGCCCTCGGATGCATAGCGGTTGCCCAGGGCGCATGTCCTGAAGATCGATGTGATCCACGGCGTGACTGCGGGCAGCACGTTCGAAGTCTACCCAGCCCTGGCGACTCGCGATCAGGGCGAGGTCATCCGCTCGAACGCCCTCCGAGGGATACAGGGTGGTATTGGAAGAACAGGCTCTGTCGAACCAGCAGCATGAATCCGCTCGGACGGAGCCGAGCCCTCCCGAACGTCTCAACGGCCCAGGCCCGGTGGTTTCAATCCGCTCCCGGCACGAAGACCGGGAGAGAGGCCGCGGCTACCTGAGGAGCTGACCCGTGATCCTGTTTCAATCCGCTCCCGGCACGAAGACCGGGAGAGAGGCC
>JBKQHM010000038.1:0-19005 GCA_052148775.1 Isosphaeraceae bacterium
TCAGGAGGAGACCGCAAAGTGAACAGAGAAGCGAGAAAGGAGCGACTTTTCAGTAGTGAACAGAAAGGCGAGGGAGGAGGGAATTCTAATTGTCGCTGGGGGGGAATTCTAATTGTCGCTGATCAGACTCTCAATCCCGGCGTCGCGCGTAGGCCAGGGCGAGCAGTCCATACGCCGTCACGAGATTGGGGTCGCCCTCCATGAAGTTGTCGGCCGGATTGACCCAACTCCCGTTGGCATTCTGCCGCCTGGCCAGGGCCGAGGTGAGCTGGGCACGCCAGTCGTGTGCGTGTCCATCGACATCGACGAGGGTCGGCTTGCCGATCAGGGAGAGCGTCTTGGCGAACGTCTGGTAGTAGTAATAGAGTCCGCGCTGGCCGAGTCCGGGGTTCTCGTCGAGGGTATAATGCTTGGTGATATAGGCATAAGCCGCCTTGGCACGCGGGTCGTCGAGGGTCAGGCCGGCGTGGATCATACTCTTGAGCCCGGCATACGTCATACTGGCGCAGGAACGGAGGCCGCCGTCGTCGTTCTTGCCGGCCACCGATATCCCACCGTTGGCCACGGTGTAGATGAATCCCCCATCGTTGACCTTGCCGGCCCATTCCTGGTCGTTGAACTCGCTCTTGAGGTTCTGGCACCTCGAGACGAAGACCAGGGCCTTCTGGAGCGCCGGGTCGCTCTGGGAGAGGCCCGTGTCGCGGAGGGCATCCATCAAGAACGCGGTGTTCGAGAGGTCGGGCCGGCTGTTCTTGCCGCCGTAGCCCGCGCCGCCGTAGAACTCGCTCTCCGGGCCTTTTCCCTCGCCCTCGTCCCACTGCATCGTCTTGAGAAACTCCTGGCCGCCCTTGATGATCCGGTCATACCGGCCATTCCGATTCGCCTCGTGGAAGGCCATGATCGCGATCGAGGTCGTGTAGTTGGAGTGCGGGGCTTCCGATAGGCCCCCTTTCGGTCCGAGGAACTGTTCGAGGTAGGCCAGGGCCCTGGCGACTGCCGGATCGCCGGGCGTCACTCGTTTCGTGCGGAGCATCGCCGTCACGACGATCGCCGTGATTCCCGGCTCCTTCCGGTCGCCCGACCAACTGCCGTCCTTGGCCTGACGAGGGCGGAGGAAATCGACGGCCCTGGCAATCAGCTCCGCGGCCGAGCCGTTCTCGTCGGCGCGGCTCCACGCGGGCCAGGTGGCGATGCCCATGAGCCCAGATGCCTGGAGGGTGTGTCCAAGAAACTTCCGACGCGAATGGATCTTCATGGCTTTTCTCCGGTAATCGGGTGAGGGAGGCTGAGGGTTCTCGGTCGAAAGATGCCGGCGGTACCCATTTTGGGTTCATTCGGTCTTGCCGAGGCGTTCCAGCGCCTTGCCGGCCAGATCGCGGGCGCGGGCGTTCTGATCGCTCTTGCTCATGATTTCCAGCCGTTCCTTGATCGCCGCACCGGGCTGCTTCAACTTCACCACGGCGAGGATCGCGTCGCTACGGACGAGCGGGTCGGTGTCCTGGAGGGCATCGGCCAGAGCGTCGGCTACTGAGGGGTCTTCGTCGCCGACATTGCCCAGCTTGAGCACGGCCTGGCGTCGCACCTTCGGCTTGGGGTTGTGCAGGTCCGCGACCCACGACTTCACTTCCCGCCCCCCCGCCAGGATCGGCCCTCTCTCCGTGCCCCCGCAGCCCGATAAGGCGACCGTCCCGACCAGCACGACCTCAATCGTGATTGATTGTATCATTCGCATGCTCGATCACCTTCAATATGAATCCGAGCTGACAATCTCTCCGCCGGCGCGAGTCCCGAGTGCCTGCTGGATCAGGCTGGACGGCGTGTATCGGGTCGAGCCGTCGGGGTTGACCCCGGCATCGCCCAGGACGTTCTTCAAGAAATGGACCGAGCCGTCGGCGAAGACGACGTTGGCGCCCCCCGGGTGGAAGCTCGAGGGATCGTCCAGGCCACTGTCGGTGTCGGAGTTGGTATTGAGCAGGTGGCAATGCGCCAGGATCAGGCAGGGTGCGAGATAAGTCGCATATGCCGATCCGGGGCACGGGTTGAACGGCCCGCGCAGGACGACACCTCCCGGGACCGCACCAGTCCAGGTCCCCTCCGTGTCCCCCCAGGCTCGCTCCACCAGCAAGACCGTCTGGCTGGTGCCATCGACGATCGCCGACATGCGGACCCCACTATTGCGGAAGAATGGGCCGTTTCCCGAACCGTCGTTGTTCAGACCCAGGGCGACGTCGGCGGCATCGCTGCCCGTGCTGGCCGCGTACGAGCTCGGCGCCACCGTCGCGACCGTGTTACCCAGCCCGTCGGTGACCGGGAACGTCCCGCCCGACGGGAGCTGATCCGACGGGCACAAGAAGGCGCTCACGAGAGTCTGGGTTCCCGTCGTGTTCGCCGGCGCCTGGATCGGCAGCCAGACGTTGATCGACGCATACAGGGGCGCCTGGTCGAGCTGCGGCAGGATCATCGACGCCCAGCTCCAGCCCGGCGACGTGTCGGTCTCACCATCGATGAACGGACTCGCCGCGATGTAGCCCGGAGGGAAGATCGACAGCGCATCGTGGTAGTTATGCAGGGCCAATCCCATCTGTTTCAGATTGTTCACACAATGGGCCCGACGCGCCGCCTCGCGTGCCGACTGGACCGCCGGTAACAGCATCGCGATCAACACGGCAATGATCGCGATGACCACGAGTAGTTCGATCAGCGTGAACGCACGATTCCGATTCATGGCAAGCTGGTCTCCAAGACAATCACAGGCAACCCATCAGCTTCTCCCCCATTTGGCAAAGCCCGTGCCTCTCCGATCGGAATCTCTATCTGCTTACCAGGTAGATACTTGTGGGATTCCGCGAGTTCTGGCATCGCGGTGTCGGTGGTGAATCGATCGCCGCCCGCGGCGAATCCTTGTCCATCGTGATGAATCCGTCCGTTTGACCGTCGACGTGCATCGCGTGGGAATCGCTTCGCGATGCGTCTTGCAAGGCAACAAAATAGCGGGCGGACTCGATCGAGTCCGCCCGCCTCAACTCAACTCATCGATTTGTCGAAATCCGGTTTCCAGAAGCCTCACGGCTCGTTGACGTTGAGGTTGGCGTTCAGGACCTTGGCGATCCGGAACTGGATCTCTTTCAGGTGCGCCAGGGTGGTATCGTCGATCTTGAGATCCTTGCGATTCACGAGGGTATCGATCTTCTTGCCGACCTCATCGAGATGCAGCCGGGCGAGGTTCTTGGCGTCGGAAGGCGGCGTCGACTGTCCGCCCAAGAAGATGATGTATCCGAGGCCGCCGATCGAGGAGTTGTTCTTGGGGCCGAGGACCATGCTGCTGAGTCGCTTGATGTACTCGCGCTGGAGGTTGCGGCGGATGGTCGAGATTGCGAAAGGCGCGGTACCCGAGGGAGCTGCGGCCAGCTCGGTGAAGATGCCGTCGCTCAGCGAGCGGAACACCTCGGCGATCTTCATCGGATCGCTGCCGGGATCGCTCTGCATCTCGTGGTTCTGAATCCGCTGGAGCACGCCCGGATCGAGGCACTGGTCGAGCGCGATATCCTGGAGGTTGAGGATGACCCGGTAGATCGGGTATTCCGATCCGGACCTGTAGAAGCCTTCGTCCTGCCAGGATTCGGTGATCAGCTTGCGGAGCAGGGCGGGCGAGAATCGGAATGCCTTGTCGCTGAGGATCTGGTCGACCAGCAGCTTGAGGGCCTCTCGCTGGCGGGCGCCGGCGATGGGCTTGACCGGGTCTCGGGCCTTGTCGGTCCCCTTGAAGTCGCGGTTGACCGACTGTCCGCCGATGTATTCGGCCGCGAGGTACGCCCCGTTGCCGAACTGCTGGATGCAGGACACGAACGCCGAACGGAGCCGCGCCCATGAATCGCCGTCCTTGACGACCTTCTTGTCCAGGTCCTTGAGCATCTCGCCGGCCATCGCCATCCGCATCTTGCCGTAGGCCAGCGTGTCGGAGGTCAGGTCGTAGGTGTTGACCTCGGGGTCGTTATTATAGAAGTCGTCGTCGGTGCCGAACGCCAGTTCCGGGTCGGGGGAACGCGCGGCGATCTTCTTGAGCTCGGCCTTCTCGTCGCCCATGACCTGCGTGTAGGCGTATTCGATCGCCCAGTAGTCGTAGGGGCCGATCGTCGTCGAGGCGAAGTCGCCCTGCTTCTGGCCCTTGGGGGCGACGTTGATCGGGTTGTAGTCCATGACGCTACCGGCCATCCCCTTGACGCGCGTGATCGACGTGTCATTGATCTGATCGGGGCGGAGCATCGTGCTGGCCTTGAAGTTGTGCCGCAGGCCCAGCGAATGGCCGACCTCGTGCATCACCACTTCCTTGATCGCCTGGCCCAGGAATTCCTCGGGGAGCTTGGGCTCCGGCTCCTTCTTCTCCTTCGGCTTCTCCTTCTCTTTCTCGGGCTCCTTCTTCTTATCCTTGTCCGTCTCCTTGTCCTTCTTGGCCGGATCGACGTCGGCGGCCATGGCCAGCGCCAGCACGGCGAACTGCATCTCGTGGGCCTTGGCGGCGGCATAGTTGCACCCGGCCATCTTCCCCCGCGAGAGTCGCTGCTGGAGCTGGGCCTGGATCGGGTCCCACCCGGCGGGGACGATGTCGAGGGCCATCGGGACGTTGCCATTGCCGCGGGCGAGATTCCCCATCGGGCCGTTTTCGCCTCTCATGGAGGCACTCCAGGCGGCGGCACGCGGTGAGCCCGGAGGCGGTAAAAGTTGTCCATAGCCCTGCTTCGCGGCCATGATCGGGCTGAGAATCTCGCCCACCGCCAGGGGGATCATGCCGATCGGTTGGTCGGCCGCCTGACCGACACCGGTCGGGATCGGCATCCCCGCGAGGATGGCGTACTCTTCTTTCCAGGTCTTGATCCAGCTCGTGTCGAAGATCACGTCGCCATCGATGATCTCGCCCGTCAAGGGGTTGCTGCGGAGCCCGGACATGGCGAACGTGTTGCCGGTGGTGATCCAGCGCAGGGTGCAATAATTGATGTCCTCCGGCTCGAAGTCGTCGCGCTCATTCTGCCAGCGGACCGCGATGGCGTCCTTGAAGCCGATCTTCTCGAAGGCCTTGTTCCACTCGAGAATCCCCTCCTGGACGTAGGGCCGGAATTCTTCAGGGACGTTGTCTTCGATGTACCAGACGATCTGCTTCTTGGGAGGCGAGAGCTTGGCGCCGTGGTTGGCCTTCTCCAGCCGCCACCGGTTGATCATCCGCTTGGCGTTGGTGTCCGGATCGGGGTTGGCGAAGTCGGTCACGCTGTTCAGGAAGTGGCCGACGCGGTAGTCGGCCATCCGCGAATGGTAGCCGTGGTCCGGGGCCTTGCAGAGGCTGTAATGCAAGACCATGGTGATACCCCTCGGGTCGATCACCGACGATGGCCCGCCGTAGAAGGAGGACCTCCCGAACCGGCCGCCGCTGAAGGTAGCCTCGACCTGGATCTCGACGTTATCGGGATAGGCGCGGATCTTGAACCATCGCGAACGGCTCTTGTCCAGGAAGCCGAGGCCGACCTGGCCGAAGTCGGTCATGAAGATGTCGGCGAAGTCGATCACCAGGGCCCCGCCCCTGGGGCTCATGCTGAGGATCGGCAAGGACATGAGGATGGAGTCGGTGTAGTTCTGCTTGACCGCCTTCTCAAGGGCCGAGCCCGACGGGGCGGTGAAGTGGATGTTCTTGCGAATCAACTGGAGATTATCGCCGACCCGGTGAAACGCCAGCACCCACTCGTCGCCGAAATTCAGCGGCTGGCCGGCGTTGGCCGACCCCCGTGCGATCACCATCGGCGCCAGGATCGGCTGCTCGAGCTGTTGCGGCTTGATCTCGGCGTAGAGGTGCTGGTCCTTCTCGTGGAGTGTGATGAACCCCTCGTAAGTCTTCGCCCCCTTGGTCAGCTCGTTGAAGTCCTGGAAGGTCCGGCCCCCCGCCGGCCGGCCGAACGATCGGACCGTCGATCGAACCTCGACCGGCGTCGGCGCATCCTCGACCTCCTCCTGCGCGAGTGCCAGATGGGACAGGCCCCCGCCTGCGATCAATAAACCGCAGAGCGCCACGAGTAGCAAGCGCTTCGTCATCGCTTCATCCCCCAAGTTCGATATGACTCAAGACACGGTCACGCCAAGGACATGGCCGACACGGCAAAGTCGACTACGGTCTTGCGGTTTCGCCAAACCTCAAAGATCATAGTACCAGGATACCCGCACCCTCCGACGAGAGTAAATGTCCTAGAGAATGCGTTCGAGCGGATCCTGGTGCTCGATCCCGATTCCTTGGCCGTCAGTGCTCGGATATGACGACACGACCTTTCGCGAATCCGATGGTCGTCCGGCGCGCATTCGCAGTGTCGCTCCGACTCATTCTATACATCGGTCTACTGCCGGCTCCGGGTTGCTGGCGAGGAGAGTCGATCCCCATGGATCATCCGAACAAGCTGACCATCACGTTGCGCAGCCCGGCGTTCTCGGACGGCGAACGGATCCCCAAGGAGTACACCTGCGACGGTTCGGACCGGTCGCCGGCGCTGGAGTGGTCGGGCGTGCCGAAGTCGGCCCAGGCGCTGGCCCTGATCTGCGACGATCCCGACGCCCCGATGGGCACCTGGTCGCACTGGGTGATCGTCCATCTGCCGCCTACGGTCACGGGATTGAAGGAGGCTGTCCCGCCCGCGAGGGACCTGCCGGCTTCGTCGATGGAAATGGCGAGCCCCCCCGATCCGAAGGACACCGCCATCCAGGGGAAGAACGACTTCGGCAAGTTCGGCTACGGCGGACCGTGCCCGCCGAGCGGCACCCACCGCTACTTCTTCCGGCTCTACGCGCTGGATTCCCCGGTCCTGGGAAGCCACCCCCCGACGAACCGGGCCGACCTCCTCAAGGCGATCCGCGGACATGTCCTGGCCGAAGGTCAGCTCGTCGGCAAGTACGCCCGGTAGCCCTTTGTGATCCGTGCCGAGGAATCTTCCCGATTCCCGTTCAGGCCGACGTCCGGAGCAGCGAGCGGACCAACTCGGCAATGGCGGGGGTCTTGACGGGATCGTCGCCGAGCGGCACATACGCCTTCCTGGCGTCGACGACCCGAACGGGTAGGTTATAGCGTCACACCAGTCGGAAATCCCATGTTGTTACGACAGGGTCAGGAAAGACGCCGTCGCATCCGCCTCGAACGCCAGCAAGTCGATCAGCCTCACTCGCAATAGCTCTGCGACTTCCGCCGTCGTGCAGTTCCCGAGTCGCACCCAGATGACCTTCGGCGGGTGGCCGTAAAGCAATGCCCTTTGCTGGAAGTCGGAGTCCTTGGAGACAATCGCCAGTCCTTGCTGAACGGCGAATTGCCAGATGACTTGGTCGTCTGCGGCATTCAGGGCCACATCACGCACATGCACCGAGCCGGGGTATTCCGTCGCCAGCGGAGCAACCAATCGATGCGATAAGTTCTGGTCAAACAGCAACCTCATCGTGGCGGAACCACACACAGCCGCCGCTCGCGGTCAGCGGCGAACGCAAGACAGGCCCGAATATCTTCCGTTGTCAAATCCGGGAAGTCGTCGAGAATCTGCTCAACGCTCATGCCTGCGGCCAGGTATTCGAGAACGTCGGTGACAGTGATTCGCAAACCACGGATGCAGGGTTTCCCACTCCGCTTACCAGGCTCGATAGTGATCAGATGATCGTAATCCATCACCTCACTGTATCTCCCCAGTTGTCAGGTGTCAACTGCCCTGCAATCGATACTTCGACGATCATCGTCCGCGTCGGGGAACCTTCCCGATCCCCGTTCAGGCCGACGTCCGGAGCAGCGAGCGGACCAACTCGGCAATGGCGGGGGTCTTGACGGGATCGTCGCCGAGCGGCACATACGCCTTCTTGACATCGACGACCCGGACTTGCTTGGGGTGTCGGCGGGCCAGGGCCTCGATCCGCGAGGAATCCCGATAAGTCAGGACCACGTACTGACCGGTCTCGACGTGGATCCGATCGAGTCTCCAGGCACCGCCCAGGATGCGGATCTCGGCCTCGGTGAGCAGGTTCTCGGCCTGGCGGGGCAGGGGGCCGAAGCGGTCGACCAGCTCCTTGCGGAAGTCAGTCAAGTGGTTCAGTGACCGGAGCCGGCCCAGCCGACGGTAGAGCTCCAGCTTCACCCGCGCCGCCGGGACATAATCCCGGGGGAAATAGGCCCGCCAGCCCAGCTCGACCGAGCAGTCGAACAGCGGCTTCTCGGGCTGGTTGGTCAGCGCCCGGGCGGCCGATTCCAGCAGCGAGCAATACAGCTCGTAGCCGACGCTCTCGATGTGCCCGGACTGCTCGGCTCCCAGGATGTTGCCCGCTCCCCGGATCTCCAGGTCGCGCAGCGCGATCTTGAACCCGGCGCCCAGAGTCGTGAATTCCTCGATCGCCTTGAGCCGCTTGACCGCGTTCGGCGAGACCGACTTGTTGGAATCGAGCAAGAGATACGCATAGGCGCGGTGCTTGTATCGGCCGACCCGGCCGCGGAGCTGGTGCAGGTCGGCCAGGCCGTAGTTGTCCGCCTCGTTGATGAAGATCGTGTTGACGTTGGGGATATCCAGCCCGCTCTCGATGATCGTCGTGGCGACCAGGATGTCATATTGCTTCTTGATGAATGCGATCATCGTCCGTTCGAGCTGCTCGCCGGTCATCTGGCCGTGACCGATCGCGATCCGGGCCTCGGGAACGATCGACTGAATTTTGTCGGCGATGCTCTCGATGTCGTAGATCCGGTTGTGGACGAAGAAGACCTGTCCGTCGCGGTTCAGCTCGCGGTGGATCGCCCGCTTGATCGTCTCGACGTCGAAGCGCGAGACGCGGGTCTCGATCGCCTTGCGGTCGGGCGGGGGCGTCTCCAGGTTGGAGATGTCGCGGATGCCGAGCAGGCTCATGTGCAAGGTGCGCGGGATCGGCGTGGCCGAGAGGGTCAACACGTCCACGGTCGAACGCAGGGTCTTGAGCCATTCCTTGTCCTCGACGCCGAACCGCTGCTCCTCGTCGATGATGACGAGCCCCAGGTCCTTGAACGCCACGTCCTTCTGGAGGATGCGGTGGGTGCCGATCAGGATGTCGACGCCGCCGGCCGCCGACCGCTTGAGGACCTCGCGGATCTCCACCTTGGGCCGGAACCGGTTGACCGCCTCGATGGTGAAGGGGAACTCGGCCATCCGGGCGGAGAAGCTGCGGTGGTGCTGCTCGGCCAGGATGGTGGTCGGCACCAGCACGGCGACCTGCTTGCCGGCGTCGACGGCCTTGAACGCCGCGCGGATGGCGATCTCGGTCTTGCCGTAGCCGACGTCGCCGCAGATCAAGCGGTCCATCGGCTTGCCCTGGGCCATGTCACGCTTGACGGACTCGATCGCCGAGAGCTGGTCGGGGGTTTCCTCGTAGGGGAAGGCCGCCTCGAATTCGGCCATCCAGTGGCTGTCCTCGGCCGGGTAGGCGAACCCCGGCCGGCTGCCGCGCTGGGCCTGGATCTCGATCAGTTCCTGCGCCAGGTCGACCACCGCCTCGGCGACGCGCTTCTTCCGTTTCTCCCAGGCCGAGGAGCCGATCTTGGAGAGGGTCGGCTCCGCCTTGCCGCCGCCGACGTACTTCTGGACCAGGTCGATCTTGGCGATCGGGACGTAGAGCTTGGTCCCCTCGGCGAATTCCAGGAGCAGCGTCTCCTCGTCGTGCTCGTCCGACTTCGCCACGATCTGGAGCCCGCGATATCGGGCGATCCCGTGGTTGACGTGGACGACCAGGTCCCCCTCGTTCAGGTCGAGGAAGCTGTCGATCGCCCGGCTCTCGTACCGGCGGCGAGTCGCGGTCCGGCGCACCTCGGCGCGGGCGAAAAGCTCGTGATCGCCGATGACCAACGTCCGGGCGTCGATCATGTGGAATCCCGAGCGAATCCGGCCCACGGTCAGGCTCAGTCGGTCAGATCGGGCCAGCTCGGTGTCGGAGAAGACCTCGCCCAGCCGCTCGACCTCGGCCGCGTTGTGGCAGGCGATCAGGACCCGGTCGCCGGCCGCGGCGCTATCGAGCTCGGCCTTGACCTTCGCCAGGTCGCCGGAGAACCGCTCGACGCTCTCGATCCTCAGGTGGCAGGTCGTCTCGAGCGAATCCGCGGCCAGCGTCGAGATGGCGATCGTCGGGAAGCGGATGAGCTTCTCGAAAGTCGCGTCGACGCCGAAGAGCCCGCGGGGGTCCTCGACCCGGCTGAAGTATTGCCGTCCCTCGGCGCGCAGGTCGTTGGGCTCCAGCAGGGCGACCCATGTCCCATTCGGGAAGAAGTCGGCCGGATGGCCGAAGCTGGCCGGGTCCGCATCCTCGAGACCGAGCGTGGCCGTCAGGGTGACCGAGTTCCACCGGTCGAGCGACCGCTGGGATTCCGCGTCGAACGGCCGGATCGACTCGACCTCGTCGCCGAAGAACTCGATCCGGACCGGGTCGGACGAATCGGCGGGGAAGACGTCGAGGATGCCGCCCCGGACGCTGAACTCGCCGGCGACCTCGACGACCTCGGCCCGCGTCATCCCTCGTGCCATTAGCCAGGCCGTCAATTCCTCCACCGGCACCGTGTCGCCGACGGCCACGATACGAGACATCCGGGCCATCGCTTCGGGCTTCGGCACCGGCTGAAACATCGCCTGGAACGGCGCGACGATCAATCGAGGCGGGTCCGGCCTCCTCAGGAGCTTGAGCACCCGCAGCCGTCGGCCGAAGACCTCGTCGGAGGCATTCAGCTCGCGCGGAAGCTTCTCCCAGGCAGGGAAGACCTCCGGGGTGATCCCGGCGAAGGTCGCCACGTCGTCCCGGAAGTCGTCCACGTCGCCCACGTGGGCCAGGACGATCACCAGGGTCGTCGGTGCATGAAGGCCGAGGGCCGCCGATGACAGCGCGGCCGCCGAGCCCCAGGCGCCGTCGATCGTGGCACTGCGGCCATTCTTCAATGCGGCAAGGACTTCCGGGAATCCCTGCGCGCGCTGGATCAGCCTCGTGAGATCCTTGAGACCCCGGGCCTGCGAACCGAGTGAGGACTGCGTCGTACCTTGAGGCATCCTTTGCTCGTGACTGGTGCCAAGAGGTCTTCGTAGGGTGCTCTCCGAGCACCATTCCGGATCGATTCGTCGTAACTCCGTACTCTCGCAACCCGCGACTTGACCTTCTGCATGGCTGGTGCCAACCCCGTCGCCGACGGCCATCAGGGGATTCTAGACAACGGCCCGCGATCTGACCATGGCGCGGAGTTCGTCGGATGCCCGCGCCGGCGGGCGTTCCGATGAGAATGGGGCGGTAATGCGTGGGCCGGCTCGGCCCGGGGTGGCACCGGCCACGATTCCGGGTCGGTCGTCCGGACCACGTGATCGATGGCGTCGATCAAGTCGTCCAGGTCGCAAGGGAGTTCGAGGCAAGCCGAGGCGCCGCCAGCACGAGCACGGACGACGATCGCGCGATCGGCGAATCCCGCGAGTGCGATGACCGGCCCGGTCCGAAGCGCACGCCACTCCAGACGCTCGGCCCAGCCCGGCTCGAGCACCGGGATTTCCCAGATGGTCAGCACCCGCTCGGTGGCCGGTCCGGGGCGATTCCGCACCCGGATGATGCCGCCGATCTCGTGGTCGTCGATCGCCTCCGCCCGATAGCCGGCTGCGCCGATCGCTTCGAGTAACGCCCGCCCGAGATGGTCGGTCCCACAGGCCACCTCGATCCGGAACGACACGGACGCCGGCCGGTCTGCCTGGCGCTCTGCCTCATCAACCAGTCGACGGACATGCCGGGGCAAGACCTCTGCCGCCATCGCTTCCGAAACCACGAGATCGACCAGGCGGGATACTCGCTCGAGCTCGACGTAACGAACGTATGGGCTGACACATAGGAACATAGCCGGGACAGAGGTCGTGCCTTGCGGGGCCCGCCAGTCCATCAGTCGCTGGATGTCCTCGAGGCCGAGATGGCATCGGTGGACGACGATCAATCGCGGCGGATGCGTGCGGTCGAAGGGGTTCGAGGGGAGCGAACCGGGGCAGTCCAGGCGATGGATCGTCCGGTCCCGCGCGATCGACTCGGCGATCGCGAGGATCCAGGGATCGCTCAGATCACCGATAAACCAGATGGGGCTTTGAGATGCGTCCATCGGTTGCTCGAAGCCTCCCTGCTCTCTCGACCCGATCGAGAGCACGCATCCTTGCGTCCGATCCGGGATCTCAAACAGGGTGAAACTAACAGATTGCGGCAATCGTCACAATGCGAGCCAACCTGTGACCGGCGCGGGGACGCGAGTTTCCGATCCTCACTCACCAGATCCTCGTCTCGAGACGAAGATTCTTGGGAAAAAGTTGTATCGAAACGCGTCGGAAGCTGCATCATAAGGAGATACGAATTCTTGCGGAGGGGGCTCCCATGAGGTTGCACCGGCTCGCCAGTCCGGACCTCGGCCGAATCTTCCGGGGGGAGACGGTCTCCGGACTGTCGGAGTGGCAATTACTCGAGCGTTACCTCGAACAGCGCGACGAGCTGGCCTTCGAGGCGATCGTCAGCCGTCACGGGCCGATGGTCCTCGGGGTTTGCCGGCGCATGCTGGGCGACTCGTCGGACGTCGACGACGCGTTCCAGGCGACGTTCCTGGTGCTGGTGCGCCGGGCGCGTCAGCTTGGACCGCGGGATGCGATCGGCCCATGGCTCTACGGCGTGGCCGCCAGGGTGGCCCTGCGCACCCGTTCCCAGGCAGCCCGACATCGACGATACGAGCCGATCGCCCTCGAGTTCCCGGCGGTCGCGCCACGCGACCCGCGCGTGGATGCCGATCTGGTCGAGGTCCTGGACCAAGAATTGAGCCGTCTGCCTTCCAAGTATCGCGCTCCGCTGGTCCTTTGCTACCTGGAGGGCCGCACGCACGAGGAGGCCGCCCGCGATCTCGGCTGGCCGGTCGGTACCGTCAAGGGGCGACTCGCCCGAGGCCGGGAGCTGCTGCGTTCCCGGCTCACGCGTCGCGGCCTGGCGCCATCGGCGGGCGTCCTCGCATCGCATCTGGCCCCACCCGCGACGGCGGTGCTCGAACGCGCCCTGATCGCGCGAACCGTCACCTCATGCTTCTCGATCGTCGCGGGTCAATCGATCCATCAAGTTGTCTCCGTTTCCATCACCTCGCTCGTTGAAGGAGTCCTGGCCGCCATGATCCTCAGCAAACTCAAGTGGGCCGCCCTGGCCGCCATCGTGACCGGTGTCGCATTCACCTCGGTCGGGGTCATGGCCCGGCAGGATACGAAGGCGAAACCCGAATCCCCGCCGGGATCGGTCAAGAAGGCGTTCAAACCGGTCGAGAAATATAAGGTGAGCATCGGCAACACCTTGCCACTAGTCGAGAAGGGCGAGTCGGCCGTCGATCCTCGCCGGCAACTCGTCGAGGCCGCGCGATCGGCCTATCGGGCCACCTGGGAAGCCTTCCGGGAAGGGCATGCCTCCGCCGAGCAAGTCCATGACGTATCGCGACGCTGGATGGAAGCCCTGGATGGGATCGCGAAGGATCCCGCCGGCAAGATCGTCGCGAGCGACGCGCATCTCGAACGGATGCGGGACCTGCTGCGGGTCCAGACCGACCGGCCCCATTCGCCGGCCAGATCCGCCGAGGTGGCGCGCATCCGGGCGTACGTCGCCGAGGGGCGATTCCTCGTGGCCGAGGCCCGGCTCATGCCGGCCCTCAAGGAAATCACCACGGAAGAGAAGGAGGACGCGACCAAGGGCGAGGAACCAGGCCGGGGCAAGGATTCGCGTTCGCTCCAGATCCTCGCCAAGCTCGAGGAGCCGGTCTCGATGTCGTTTGCCAACGAAACGCCTCTCGACGACATCCTCAAGTACATCAAGCAGGCGACGACCAGCGCCACGTTCTCGGGCGTCCCGATCTACGTCGATCCCGTCGGGCTACAAGAAGCCGAACGATCCCTCAACTCGACGGTGACCATCGACGTGGAGGGCGTCCCTCTGCGCCGGACCTTGCAGCTCATCCTGACTCAGCTCAGGTTGGTTTACTTCGTCGAGGACGGTGTGCTCGTCATCACATCCGAAGATGGGGAGAACCTGACATTGCCGCCCGCCATGCGGGATGTACCTCCCATCTGCGCGAAGGCCGCCAAAGCCGAGCGTGGGGAGCTGACGCTGTCCGAGATGGAAGAGCTGATCGAACTCTACAAGGCGCGTGAGATCGTCATGAGGTACTCGAGCAGGAAGCAGGAAGAGGCCCATGAAGGACAAGGTAAGCACGAGACGGAGGCGAAGGCCGAACGCGAACAGATGAATCTTCTCCTGAAAGAGATGCGGGAGCTGATCGAGCAGTTGAAGGCCGAGCGGCATGCCAGGGAGGCGCCGGTGATGAAGAAGTCCGCCTGGCGGCGCGGCGATCGATTGATCCGGAGGTAGGACGAGGCGGCGCGGTCGATTGTCCGGTCCTTCTATTCCCGGCTTGGAGGCTGCTTCCGATGCCCCTGAACTTGCCCCTCGTCTTCGAACCGCAACCCGAGGGGGGATTCACGGTGACTTCCCCCTTGCTGCCCGAGTTGATCACGGAAGGCGACTCCGTGGAGGACGCCATGGAGAACGTCCGTGATGCCCTCCAGGCGGTTATCGAAATCTATCAGGAGACGGGGAAAGTGTTTCCGACGAGCTTGCCGGGTGACGACATCGCGTCGGGCTAGAAAGCCCGACCTACTTGGGCAGGGCCACGACCTCGACCTGTCCGGACCAGCGTTCCACCTCGGCTGGGTCGATGGCCCCGGCGTCCCAGACCATGGCGTTGGAGACGGCGCACGCCAGGGCATGGCGGATGAGCGGCTCCGGGTCGAGCATCTTGAGCCAGCCGTCGGCTAGGCCGGCGAGGCATGAGTCCCCCGATCCGATCGGGTTCACCGCCTGGATCGCCGGAGGCTTGGCGCGATAACGCTTCCCCCGGAACTGGATCGCGACCGGATTGGGTCCATCGGTGATGATCCCGCAGGCGACGCCGTGCCCCGCCCATTTCTGAAGCAAGGCATCCGCGTCGGCATCGGAGAGGGTCGGTTTGCGGAGATGGGCGGCGGCCTCGCGACGGTTGAGCTGGATGGCCGTCGGCCAGAACCCCCAGATGCCGTCGAGCGCCGGTCCGTAAGTATCGAGGAAGATCGGGATCTTGCGCGCGCGGGCCATCGCGATGAAGTCGCTGAAGAGTCCGTGCGTGGCCGTTGAGGGACTCGAGCCGGAGAGGGTTATCGCTTCGACGCCGCTCCGCAGCGCCTCCTCGACCCGGAGGAGCATCGCGTCGGCCTCCTCCGGCGTGACGGCCGGGTCCGGGTCGAAAAACGCCGTCTGCTCGTCGGTCGCCCGGGTGCGAACCGTCAGGATCACCCGGGTCGGTGCGGCGGTGGCGATCACGATCGGATCGAGGCCATCGTCGTCGCGGAGCAAGGACTCGCAGGCGGCGCCGACCGATCCACCCAGGAAGGTGACCGGGACCGGATCTCGACCCAGCCGCCGCAACGCCCGGGCCACGTTGTTCCCCTTTCCGCCGACGACCTCGCGGATGGCCACACCGCGGACCAGGTCGCCAGGACTCCAGGACGGGACCGTCAAGGTCTTATCGAGGCACGGATTCAAGGTGATGCACAGGATCATGGCAATCCCGACGACCCCATTCAATCGATCACTTCAGACCGTTCCGCCATCCAGCAAGGCTGCACGATCGGTTCATCCATTTTTCGAGGAATCCCGCCCCGAGCAACCACCCAGTGGCGGAAAAATGAGGAACTCTCCGCCTCGCCGCCCGGTGTCACACCGCCCTCGAGGCAAACCCGGGCAGTGTGGAATTTCCACAATCGGTCCAGTTTTATGATCAGATATACACTGTAATTTCTGGCCGACTCCTCGTTCAACGCGTTCCCCTGCGCGCAAATCCCAGAAAATTTCAATTTTCCTATCTGTTTTAGTGGTCAAGGGTTCGGACGTGGCGTGTCTCGATTTTCTTCTAGGTGCATTAAGGAAATTGTAAAGTGGCGGCATTCTAATGATAGACATCCGCGCATTCACTTCCGAAGAGAGGGCCTGGTGCCGATGAGAGCTGGTCTTTCAGGATGCCGATGGGATAGGGTGCATCATCAACGGCCTCGATTGGCGACGCTGGGGTCGGGGCTGTGGACGGCTCGACCGATCCGGCCCAATCGTACAGGCAACTCCAACTCGCTTCGGGTCCTGGAGATCGGGAATGGGCACTCGCCGAAAGGTTGCATAGGAGTGCAAACCAGCGCAATGATCCAAGGGAAACGATCCTTTCCTCGAAAACGAACGACCCGTTGACGAAACGGAATGAATCACGCTCCATACACCGCCGGGATCGCCTGACAGCCCCGTTGTGGGGAGGGCCTCGCGTCGGATATGGTGTACCCGGTTTTTCTTCGGTCGATTTTCATGAAGCGGTTCGGACAATCGCCGGCCGGGGCCGCCGAAGGGGAGTGTCCTGTTTATGCAAGGTCTTGCCCGTTTACTACCCTATGCACTGGCATTCACCAGCAGCCTGTGCATCATGATCCTGGAGTTGGTGTCGAGCCGGCTGGTCGCGCGGCATGTCGGCTCGTCCTTGACGGTCTGGACCAGCGTGATCGGGATTATTCTGGGAGGCATCTGCCTGGGGAACGTCCTGGGGGGCCGGCTTGCCGACCGGGTCGAGCCACGCCGGGCCATCGGGCCGCTGTTCGTCCTCGGGGCTATGCTGACCCTCAGTTCGCTCTGGATGAACGGCTACGTCGGCAACCTCCTGCCGCGCCCCGATCAGATGAACTGGGAGTTGCGGACCGTCCTGGTGGTCACGCTCGATTTCCTGATCCCGGCGACCGTCCTGGGGATGGTCGGACCGGTCGTCGCCAAGATGGCCGTCGAGCAGGCGGCGAAGGCCGGCAGCGCGATCGGCGACGTGTATTTCTGGGGCGCCATCGGCTCCATCGCGGGGACCTTCATCTGCGGCTTCGTGTTGATGTACCTGGCGCCGACGTCCACCATCGTCCTGCTGGTCGCCGCGGCCCTGGCCCTGGTCGGGACCTCGCTGATCGCCCGCCCGGCCGCGTTGATCTTCGGACTACTGACGGCGCTCCTGCTGGTCCTGGGCTCGATCAGCCCGGTCGTATCCATGCTGGACCTCGGCGGCGTGAATCTCGGCTCGTACACGCTCAACTACATCGCGGTGGCGGGGAACGTCCTGGCGTGCGTGCTGGGTGTGATCGGTCTGATCGGCCTGACCGGTTCCCGCCTGCCGGATGAGGAGAAGGGCACCAAGCGGACCACCGCGCCGCTCGCCGAAGAACCGGGAGAGGACGAGCCGCGTCCCGGATTGAGAGACCTGGCCCTGCTGGCCTTCGTCGCCAGCCTGGCCTTCATGGCCATGGAGATGGTCGCCGGCCGGTTGGTCACGAAGCATCTGGGCTCGAGCATCTACGGATGGACCAGCGTCATTGCCGTGCTGCTCGCCGGCCTGAGCTTCGGCAACTTCCTCGGCGGCAAGATCGCCGATTTCGTGAAGAACGAGAAGCACGCGAGCTGGCTCTTCCTGCTCGCCTCCATCCTGACCCTCTCGATCCTCTTGCTCGAAACACCTCCCCAGTGGATGCAGCAGCATTTCTTCGAGGGGAGCAAGCGGTCGGTGCTCAGCAGTGCAATCTCGATGACCCAGTTGCCGTTGCCCGGGGGGGCGACGATTTCGCTCACCTGGCCCTATCGCATCCTGGTCGTGGTCACGATGGTCTTCTTCCTCCCGGCTTTGTCGATGGGGACCGTCAGCCCGGTCGTCGCCAAGCTGGCCGTCGACCGCCTGAAGCGTTACAAGCGCACCGGGACCGCGATCGGCGAGGTGTATGCCTGGGGCATGGTCGGCAGCATCCTGGGCACGTTCCTGACGGGCTTCTTCCTGATCGACATCCTCGGAACCAAGGGGGTGCTCCTGATCCTGGGGACCACCCTGGCCTTCGGGGCGACCATGCTCGGATCGCTCTGGCATGCCGTCTGGGCCGGGATTCCCCTGGGCCTCTGCGTCCTGGCTTTCACCCCGCCCGGATGGCTGGACGGGGTGAATCGCTACCTCCCCTTCGCGCCGAACGGGAAAGCTTTCGAGGAGATCGGCCTCCGATGGGGCATCCGCGAAGAGCAGGGCAATCTCGATGAGAAGGGCTCCGGATATGCCTGGATCGACGAGAGCAACTACTACTACATCAAGGTCGAGAACGATCCCGAGGACGATGGGGAGGTCCAGAAACGGACCCTGGTGCTGGATAACCTGATCCACGGATACTTCATCCTCGACCACCCCGAACGGCTGGATTACGACTACGAGCACATCTACGCCCTGGTCGCCTACCGGGCCGCCCAGGCCGGCGGCAAGGTGGTCTTCAAGCCCGAGCCCGAGGCCAAGGCAAAAGAAGAGGCTCCCGCCAAGACGCCCGAGGACAAGAGCCCCGCGACGTCCGCGACCCCGAAGAAGGATGAATCCGAGGCCCCGAAGTCGTCGGAGACGAAGGAAACCGATAAGAGCGTCGCACCCAAGGCTCCCCTCGGACTGCTGAGCGTGGCGGCCTCGGTCCAGGACGACAAGGGCACGCCCGGTTCGCCCAAGCCGGGGGATGCCAGCGCCAAGACCGACGTAAAGGGCCAGACCCCGCCCGCCCCGGCCAAGACCGATGTCGCCCAGCCCGAGAAGGAAGTGCCGCCGCCGGCCCCGGCGACGAAGCCCGATGTCGCCCAGCCCAAGAAGCCGGATACCGACCAGGGCGAGAAGAAGGAGGAGGCCGAAGTCCCGGAAAAGAAGGATCTCAACAAGGCGGTCCAGGATGAGCTCGCGAAGCTCAAGGGCATGTCTTTCCAGGATGAAAAGCCGAAGCCTTATATCCCGCCGGTCGAGTCGTCGAGCATGACTTGCCTTTTCCTCGGCGGTGGTGCCTATTGCTTCCAGCGTCATATGCAGTTCGCCTATCCCGGCACGGGCGTGGACGTCGCCGAGATCGACCCGGC
>JBKQHM010000039.1:0-20536 GCA_052148775.1 Isosphaeraceae bacterium
CTCGTCCGGACCGTTCATGGCCGCGACGCCAACTCCCTGTCGTCCCCGGAGATCGGGAAGGGCGACCCGGCGAAATGTTGCACAGGAGTGCAAACCAGCGCAATGCCCGCGGTGCGATTTCCCCTCAAATCGCGGGCCCACGACCCTCGCACATGGCACAACGCCCCCTGTCCCCTGACCGGCCTCCCCCGGATTTGAGGGTGGCGATCAGCGAGAGCTCTCGAAAAAAAACGAGCGATTGAGGGGTTCGGGGTCGATTCGTCGCCTTGTTCCTGGAGTCATCGAGACCTGGAGCGACACCATGACAGCGCCGTCACAAGTCGAAGCGATCTTTTTTGCCGCACTGGAAGAGAAAATCACGGCCGAACGAGCCGATTATCTGGATCGCGCCTGCGGCGAGGACGCCGAGCTGCGCCGTCGGGTCGAACGGCTCCTGGAGGCCTTTCCTCAGGCCCTGAGTTTCCTGGCCAGGCCCGCCGTCGAGCTCGCCGACATCGCCTCACGCAATACGGTCGGGGACACGGAGGGGTTTTCACGAGCAAGCGACAAAGGAAGTACCAACGGGGCGCCCGCGGGAAGGCCCTGGACGGTCGAGACTCTCGCCGACGATCGCGGCGACGAGGAGGATAACGTCCTCGAGATCTTGCAGCCCTCGGAGAAGCCCGGTTCGCTCGGCCGGCTGGCGCATTACGAGTGCCTGGAGGTGCTGGGCAAGGGCAGCTTCGGGACCGTGGTTAAGGCGTTCGACGAGAGGCTCCAGCGGACCGTCGCGATCAAGCTCATGTCCCCGACGCTGGCGGCGACCTCGGCGCCCCGCAAGCGCTTCTTGCGCGAGGCGCGGTCGGCCGCGTCCGTCCGCCATCAGAACGTCATCGCCATCCACGACGTCGAGGACCGGCCAATCCCCTATCTGGTCATGGACTACATCGCCGGTCAAACCTTGCAGGAGAAGCTGGACGCGACCGGTCCGCCGGACTTGATGGAAGTGCTACGCATCGGGCAGCAGATTGCCTGCGGCCTGGCCGCCGCCCATGCGATGGGATTGATCCATCGCGACATCAAGCCGAGCTACATCATGCTGGAATCCGGCGTCGATCACGTCAAAATCACCGACTTCGGCCTGGCCCGCGCGGTCGATGACGCCAGCATCACCCAGTCGGGACTCATCGCCGGCACGCCGATGTACATGGCGCCTGAGCAGGCGCTGGGCGAGTCGATCGACCAGCGGGCCGACCTGTTCAGCCTCGGAAGCGTGCTCTACGTGATGTGCAGCGGCCGGCCGCCGTTCCGGGCCGCCAATACGATCGCGGTACTCAAGCGGGTCGCGGAAGATACGCCCCGCCCGATCCGGGAGATCGTCCCGGAGATCCCGGAGTGGCTCTGCGACCTGATCGCCCGTCTGCAAGCCAAGAAGCCGGCCGATCGGTTCGCTTCGGCCCAGGAAGTGGCCGATCGGCTCGGGCGACACATCGCCGAACTCCAGCGCCCGGGGCATCTCCCGACTCTCCAGGATGTCTCGCCGTCGGCGGTGGAGAAGGTGCCGCCACCGAGGGAAATCCCGGATACCACGCCCCGGATCCGACGGCCGAATCTCCGCAACGGCCACCGCATGGGCATCGCGGCCTTGCTCCTGATCTCATTCGGATGCCTCGGTTTCACGGAAGCGACCGGCTTCACCGATTTCCGGGACACGGTCGTCCGCGTGTTCTCACCGGAGGGCACGCTGGTCGTCGAGGTCGACGACCCCGAAGTCAGCGTCAAAATCGACGAGGCCGAGATCGTGATCACGGGGGCCGGTGCGAGGGAAATCCGCCTGCAGCCCGGTCGTTACACGGTCGAGGCCAGCAAGGACGGCAAGCTCGTGCGACAGGAATTGGTCACCGTCAACAGGAAGGAGCGGCAGGTCGTGCGGGTCAGCCGGGAGGCGCCACCGTCGGCCACCATGGCCGCCCGGCGATCCGCCGAGGCGTCGGCCTGGGAGCGTTCCCTGGCCACGATGTCGGTCATGGAGCAGGTGAAGGCTTTTGTTGTTCGCATGAAGGAACTCAACCCGGGCTTCGACGGCAAGGTCGAACCCTCGACCGAGAAGGGTGTCGTGACGGGATTGGCGTTCAATGGGGAACACGTGAGCGACATCTCGCCGGTGCGCGGATTCCGCCACTTGAGGTCCTTCGGCATCGCGAGCGACTTCCGTCACAAAGGTCCCCTGATGGACCTCTCGCCGCTGAAAGGATTGCCGCTGACGAGCTTGCGCTGCAACGATTTGCCTGTGTTCGACCTGTCGCCACTGCAAGGGATGCCCCTGACCGCTCTCAATATCGAACACTTGAGCGTTACGGACCTGACGCCGCTGAAGGGAATGCCCCTGCGCATGCTGAACGCCTGCTATACACCCGTGGCCGACCTGTCGCCTCTGACGGGGATGCCGCTGGAAAAGCTGGTCATCCACGGGACGAAAGCGACCGACCTGTCGCCGCTGAAAGGGTTACCGCTGACGATTTTGAACTGCAGCTGGATAGGGGTCTCCGACCTGTCGCCACTGAAGGGGATGCCCCTGGTGTCACTCAGTTGCGCAGGCAATCCGGCGTCCGACTTGTCGCCGCTGAAGGACATGAAGCTATCCTTTTTCCAATGCAATGATTCGGATGTTTCCGACCTTTCGGCGTTGAAGGGCATGGAGCTGACGTACCTGGACTGCCATGTTACCAAGGTGTCCGATCTGTCGCCTCTGAAGGGGATGCCATTGCGGCGCCTCAGTTGCGACTACAGTCGAGTGACCGACCTGTCGCCGGTGAAGGGTATGCCCTTGACGAGCTTGAGGATTGACTTCAAGGCGGAGCGCGACGCGATGATTCTGCGCGCCATCCCGACGCTGGAGACGATCAACGACAAGCCGGCGGCCCAATTCTGGAAAGCCGTCGACGCACGAGCCGAGGGGCGTTAGTGCGGCTGTGGCCTGGAGTTGAACCCGCGCCGGAGCCGATGCGATTGCCTGCTCAGTTCCTCGGCCACAACCGAGTTCGCAGTCGAGCCCTTTCTTCGACGACCCTGGCGGGGCCGGCTGCTAACAACCATGTCGCCGTCCATGGAACCAATGCATCGAAGAAAATAATAAAAAAAATTTGATTGAGGGGTTTGCGGTGTATTCGTCGCATTGTTCCTGGAGCCATTCGGAAGTGAGAGGTGAGTCGTATCTGCGGCAGTGGACTCTCGCCGTGTTTCGCAGATATGCATTCCCCCTCTTTCTTCGAAAGCCTTTCAAGAGTCTCGGTTCAATCGGTTTGAATCGAGACGCGCGTTGACCCGGTTCGATTTCCGTTGATCCTCGTCGAGTTCTTCACACCCATGCAACGCATCCATCGCAAACGCTCCTTCGCGCCCGGCCGGGGCCTGAGTGACTTCTGAATCCTGGTTCGTCGAGATCAGAGCCCGATCAGAGCCCGATCATCGCACGGATCCTTCGCAAGAGCCCGCGCGGGGAGGCGGAGGATGTCGGGGTCGAGTCGATCGCATCGTCCTGGAGTCGAACCGAGGCGGCCTCGCGAACAGGCTTCGAGGCGACAGGGCCGGCCTGCAACGCCGTGAGATGGGCGAGCATTCGTTCATTCGTGATCTTGGCCAGGGCGAGGCGAGGTGCGATGTGGGCGTTGTCCCCGGTCCGCTCGGCCTCGCCCAGGTAGCCCATCAGGATCGACTTTCCCGTCTCGGGCCCGTTGAGGAACAGGTGGACCCAGCCCCAGGCCTCGCGATAGTCGCGCGGGGTCATCTGCCGGATGTCCGTCATCGCCTCGAGCCGCTCCAGGTTCGGGGACCAGCCGCCGCGGAGGTCCGCGGCCATCTGCTCAAGGCGTGCGCGCTGGGAGTCCGGGGCCGAAAGGTCGTTCTCGAAGTACTCGGCGAGACCCTCATCCAGCCACAAGGGGATGTCGCCGAATGCCCCGTGGAGGAGCGCATGAGTCCCCTCGTGGCGCAGGTCTTCCTCGATGCGCGGATTGGCGTAGGTATAGACGACTCGTGCGTCGCCCTGCGCCAGGAAGAACGCGCGCCGCTGCGGCAGCTCCGGATGGTAGTACTTCAGGAAATGGTCGAACGCGCTGCGATCGTCCAGTACGTAGATCTCGACCGGATCGTCGGTCGCCGGTGAGCGGAAGCCCAGGTACTGTTCCACGTCGCGCTCCAAGGCCCGGAGACACCGGACTGCCGACGAGTCGCCCGTCATCGGCGTGTTTGACAACAATCTGAACTGGCCGGTCTGGACCTGTGGGCGCGTCGGTAGCAGGGTCTGGCCCCGGTCGAACGTCGCACAGCCGATCCAGCCCAGCAGCATCGGTATCGCCAGGGCGCCGCAGAACCGTCTCAGCCATCGAATCGGCCTGTCGGCTATCGCGACTCTCAAGGCTCCGCTCCTGGCGCGGCTCCGCCGCAACCTCGGTGGTCAGTGGTCAGGAAAGGGGACGTCCGCGCCTCAGGTTCCGGGACCGCTTGGTCTTCATGGCCCGTTCGATCGACCGCCAGAAACGCTTCCAGTCGTTCAGCGGCGAGAGACCCCAGGGGAGGTACAGGCGGAGGAAATGCAGGGCATCGGTCCGGGTCCGGCCCGGGATGTCGGCGAGACTGATCGCCAGTCGTGCCAGGTTCTGGGCACGGCGACGTTGGGGGATCGGATGCCGCTGGTGAACGCCGACCAGGTCGATCAGACTCAGTCGATCCTCCTGGTCGAGGGTATCCGTACGGATCAGGATGTTCGCTGCCTTGAGGTCTCGATGCGACAGCGAACGCTCGTGGAGGGAGCGGACCAGGTGCGAGAGCGACGTCGTGAGGCGTCGGATGCGCGCGCGCCGGATGTCCGCGGGGAGCGACGGTAGGATCTTGCTGACGTACGTCGACAGGTCGACCGCCGGCTCCTCCTTGGCCGTGATCAGATAGGTCTCGTGGGGTAGGAACCAGAAGAATGGGTCGGCCCGGAACGGGCGCCGGCGCGCCAGGAAGGCCAGGTTTTGCGGCGTCGGGATGCCGCGGCTGACGAGATCCTGTCCGGCCTGCCACGACCGCCACGCGCGCGAAGGACGGAAGAGGTTCAGCACGGGGTCCAGCAGCTTCTTGCGGTTGAACCGCTTGTAAATGACGGCCGTGGGTTGTCCCCGCACGATCATGGTCGTCTCGACGACCGTCGTCGTCCGCGAATCCTTGAGGATCGTCGCGCCGGGCTTCCGGAACGGGGCATCGGGGTCGGCGATCAGCGGGGGGACCTCGGCGGGGTCCAGGTCGCGCGACGCCACCGCCCAGCACTCCGTCCCGGCCACGACTTCGAAGTACTTGTTGGTGGACCGACATCGACGTCCCCAACGCCGCCAGAGCCGCTCCGCCCAGGCGCGCGTCGAATCCTCGATGCGACGCGCGTAGCGACGGAGACCCGGCGAGTTGTCCGAACGGTTTTCCAGGTACGTCTTCAGGAAGCGATAGCGATCGGTCCGGCTGCTCCGCAGGAAGAAGAAATGATCGAGCAGGGCCAGGTTCTGGCACGCGAGCTTCCAGGGTATCCGCTTCCTCGTCCGGAGGGCATCCAGGTCGATCATGACCAGCTCCGGCTCGTCCGCGGTCGGGAAGCGGACCAGGATGTTGCCGGGGTGGAAGTCCTCGTGGAGGAATCCCGCTTCGTGGAGCCTGGCCGTCATGATGCCCATGGCCACGGCGATCTTCTGCCGGACGTGCGATCGTCGCGGCTCGGGCCAGTCGGGGAGCTGTTGCATCGCGAACTCGTCGAGCGGGATGGCTTCGACGATTTCCGGAGTCACGAGATAGTTCTCGAACAGGAACTTCCGCTTCCGTTGCTCGCCCAGCGCGATCGGCCAGATCGTGGGAATAGCGAGCGCGGCCAGTTGCTCGGAACGTTTCCCCTCATTCCGACCCTTGCCGCGGCGAACCCACTGGCGCAGGATGGCCCGCAAGTTCGGGACGAGGAAGTGCTTGATGTAGATGACGCCCTTCGGCAGCTCCACGCGGTAAACGATGCGATGAGGCCCCGACTTGACCGCGACGACGAGGCCGGCCTCGGACCATTCCTGGAGCCGGAGTCCCTCCGGACCAAGGAGGACGTCGCGCCAGCCGGAGTCGGCTCGCACCCACCAGCCGATCTCTCCGAAGGAGGACCATTCCCAGTCCGGGGGTTTGAAGATGCGCGGGACGAGGTCGGGCTCGGCCGCGGAACGGGGCGTTTGGGCCGTCGGGATCGCGAGGGCCGCTCTTTCCTGTGGGGTGCAAATGCTCATCGCTCGCCAACGGGTTTGAGAATCGGAAAGTATCGGATCCGGGCGGCGTGGTTCTCGAACGCGGGTCGTCCGAGATTCGAGGCCGGACGTTCCGTCGTCCAGGTCGAGCCGGCGGTCGGGCGCGTCGCGCCGGTCATCGAGCCGACGAACGTCTCGGCCCAGGCCGACAGCGAATAATCCACCTCCACGCGATGACGGCCCGCGACGCCCATCCGCCGGCGCAACGCAACGTCGTCCGACAGGAGCTTGGCAGCGGCGATCCACTCATCGGGGGTCGCCGCCAGGACCCCGTTCTCGCCCGAGCGGATCATCTCGCACTGGCATCCCACCGGGTTGGCGAGCACGGGCAAGCCAGCCGCTTGATACTGCAAGACCTTCAGTCCGCACTTCCCGCGGCTCCAGAGGTCGTCCGGCAGCCAGCTCACGCCGACGTGGCCGGCGGCGATCTGCCGGGTCTCGCCCGGCTCATCCCAGGTGATCGGGATGATCGGAATCGGGAAATCCTCGGGAAACCGGTCGCAGATCACCCGGAGCCTCAGTTGGGGCAAGGCGTCCGCCAGGGCGCCCCAGACGGCTCGAGCTTGCTCCAAGCCCCGGAGCGTGCTCGATGTCCCGATCCAGACTAGGTGGACCTCGCCCTCCGCGGATTCCTGGCGCGCGATCGGGTAGAGTTTCGGGTCCACGCAGGTGGGGATCACGTGGACGCGGTCGACCCTTGCGCCCGCGCGGAGGGCACAATCGGCGAGGAAGTCATTGCCGGCGACGACGGTGTCGGCCAGTTGGACCGTCCGGGTGAATCGACGGCGGCGGCGGCGGCTCTCCGGACCGCGCGGATCGTTGGAATCGCGGTAAAGCACGGCATCGTCGAAATCGAAAACGAGGTGACGCGCGGCCCGGCGCAGAACGTGGAGCTGCCAGGATGGCAACAGTTTGCGCTGCAAAACCACGGCGTCGAATCGATCGACGCGACGGAGCTGGAAAGTCCGCGAGAACGCCCGCTTGTCGAGCCCTTGACACGTAAGGGACCAACCCGCTTCCTGGAGCGCCGGTGCAAAGGCCCGGATCCGGTATCGGCAGCAGACGTGGTCAGGAGTCTCGACCAGGGCGAGTAAATTCATCCCGTCCTCCCTGACGGTTGGTGGCTCTCCTCCTCGCTCGCGGCGTGGCGATCGCCTTCATCTCGGCACGATCATAACCATTGCACCCCGGATTTCCAAGAGCGACTGGCCGGGGGACTCGCGGCTCGCCGATCGAAATCCAAGTCGGATTGTCGGTTTCGCCCGATCGTGATATAGACACGACCGCCCGAGCGTAGGGACCGCTCTCAGGTCCCGACGATGCAAGGATGCTCTTTGGGTCTTCCCGTCCGCGGCACCCCCGACTATGAAAAACTTTGCTCGCCTGGTCCGGTATGCACTGCCCTACAAGGTCCGATTCGGCCTCTCGATCTGCTGCGCGGCGATGGTGGCGCTGCTCTTCTTCACGGAGCTCGGCGCCGTCTATCCCCTGCTGCACATCCTCTTCGATCGCCAGAATCCGCAACGCTGGATGGCCGAGAAGATCGACTCGATCGAGGACGATCTCCGCGTGCTCCAGGCCCGCAAGGTGGAAGTCGAGCGCGTCCAGACGGTCGCGAAGAGCGGGAGCCGAGACTTCGAGGGGCTCAAGGCGCGATTCCAGGAGCTGAAGGACGAATTCCTCGTCCAGGAACGTGCACTCCGGGAACAGGAAAGTCGCCACAGCGACGCGGCCTTCGGGAATCCCGATGCGCCCGAGTCCCAGGCCCACCTGGAAGGCTTTCGCCGCGCCTACCGATTGGCGGAAGCGCGCAAGAACGAACTCGCCCATTGCAGCACCCTGCTAGCCAAGGACGATCGGGTCTCGATCGATCGACGATCGGTCGGTATCGACGAGGAGCTCCACAGTCTCGACTGGTGGCTCCGGGTCTACACGGTCGTCCAGCCCTCCATCAATCAGTATCTCCCCGCGGACAGCTTCAAATGCCTGCTCCTGCTGATCGCGATGGTCATGCTGGGGGTCGCATGCAAGGGCGTCTTCCTGTTCCTTCAGGAAGTCCTGGTCGCGGATGTCATGCAGTTGACGCTCTTGCGCATTCGCAACCGCTTCTTCCGTCGGACGGTCAACCTGGACCTGGCGAGCTTCTCCGATCAGGGCTCCTCCGAGCTGATGGCGCGGTTCACCAACGACATGGACTCCTTCGGCCAGGGCCTGAATACGCTGATGACCAAATTGATCCGCGAGCCGATGCGGATCGTGGCCTGCCTTTGTGGGGCGTTTGCGTTCAACTGGCGGCTCACGCTGCTGACCCTGATCCTGGTCCCGATTTCGGCGGCGACGACCTACCGCGTCGGCAAGATCATGAAGCGCGCCGTCCGGCGCTCCCTGGAGAGCATGTCGACGATCTACAAGATCCTCCAGGAGAGCTTCCAGGGGATCAAGATCGTCAAGGCGTTCGCCATGGAACGCGTGGAGCGTCGCCGGTTCTTCAAGGAGACCAAGAACTTATATCGCAAGAGCGTCCGCGTGGCCATGATCGATGCGATGTCGGATCCCGTCCTGGAGATGCTGACGCTGGCGACCGTGGCGATCGCGCTGCTGGCCGGCTCCTACCTCGTCCTGAACCGGACCATCTACCTGGAACTCGGGATCTTTCGTCTCCAGCTCGCCGCCCAGCCGATGGTGATGCAGGACCTCTTCGCCCTCTACGCCATGCTCGCGGGCGTCTCCGACCCCATCCGGAAGCTGGCCAACGTGCATTCCAAGATCCAGCGTGCGTCGGCCGCGGCGGATCGGATCTGTGCCTTGATGGATCGGGCCCCGAAGGTCATCGACTGCAAACGCGCCGCGGGCCTGCCGCGGCATCGCCAGGCGATCGAGCTCGAGCAGGTCGCCTTCAGCTACGACGGAGCGACGCCGGTGCTGAAGGGGCTGAACCTCAGCGTCCGTCATGGGGAGACGATCGCTCTGGTCGGGCCCAACGGCTGCGGGAAAACGACCCTGATGAACCTGATCCCGCGCTTCTGGGACGTCAATTCGGGCGCCATCCGGATCGACGGCCACGACATCCGCGAAGTCCCGCTCCGCAGCCTGCGCCGACAGATCGGCATCGTGCTCCAGGAGACGATCCTCTTCCAGGATACGATCGCCAACAACATCGCTTATGGTAACCCGAGTGCCGGCCGCGATGCGATCGTCCAGGCGGCCGAGCGCGCCTATGCCCATCAATTCATCTCGGGCTTGCCGCAGGGTTACGACACGGTCGTCGGCGAGCGCGGGTACGGGCTCTCGGGCGGCCAGCGTCAGCGGATCGCCCTGGCCCGCGCCATGCTCCGCGACCCCTCCATCCTGATCCTCGACGAGGCCACTAGCGCCGTCGACATCCAGGACGAGGTTCTGATCCGGAAGGCCATCGAAGAATTCGCCCGCGAGCGCACGACATTCCTGATTTCTCACAACCTGGCTTCGATCCAGGTCGCCGACCGGATCGTATTGTTGAATGGCGGGAGGATCGAAGCGGTCGGCACCGATCAAGAACTCCAGCGCGCCTCCGCCCTTTACCGGCGACTCCATGAGATTCACTACCATCGCGAATCGGCCTGATCCCCACCGAGTGCTCTCAACAGGGCGGCGCCGGTCCTCGGATTCCGCCTGTACCACGAGCGACTTCGGCCCGGATTCCTAGCTGAGCCATCGAGAAGCTGGTTGCGGGGGCGCGAAATCGCGTCTCTCGCCGATATCCTTATGGTCCCCATGATTCGGGCACAATCCCGCACGGGCCGCCTCGACCAGCCAGGCTCTTTTCAGGACCATCTTGCGTGCATGGTCGATCTTGTGGTTCCCTGGAATAGAGTAGCATCGGGATATTTGCAGGCCAGGCCCGTCACAGATGCGAACCGTGTTCGTAATAGTGAATAAGCCGATTTATGCCAACCTGCAATCACTCACAGCTTCGTCCAGCCGTACTAACATTGTGTGAAGCCACCATGAGAAATGGGATAGCCTCCCGTTTCCTCGAGTGTCTCCTCTCAAAGTGCAGACAGACCGGGAAGCATGGCGTCCTTTGACGGCAACTTCGCACGCGAGGTGACGATCCTATGGAAAATCTATGGGCATGGGCAGCCCGTGGGAACACGCGGCTGACGTCGTCGGTTCTGGGTGTCTCGTTCGTCTTCCTCGTCACATTCCCGGGGATCGTGGGTCCGTCATGGGCCGGCGATAATCCCTCGTCGAGGCTGGAACGGAAGCAGTCGTCGAACATTCCCCAGGTGGCATCCATCGACAAGGCGATTGCCGAAGCCTGGGAGAAAGCGGGCGTCAAGCCCGCGAGGCCCGCGACCGATGAGGAGTTCCTGCGGCGGGCCTACCTCGATGCGCTGGGCCGGATTCCGAACGTCCAGGAAGCGCGGGCCTTCCTGAGCACCAAGGAAAGCGACAAGCGGGGAAAGCTGGTCGAATACCTGCTCAATCATGCCGACTATGCGAAGAATTTTTCGACGCAGTGGTCGGTCCTCCTGATCGGCCGCGGCAACCAGGGGCGGATGGTTGATCGCGCCTCCTTGACCAACTGGCTGCGCAAGCAATTCGGTTCGGAACGAGCCTGGAACGAGATCGTCCATGAGCTCGTCTCCTCCACCGGCTCCAACAAGGAGAACGGGGCCGTCAACTATGTCCTGGCTCACCTCGAGGGTGGGGCGGTCCCGCTGACATCGCGGACGACCCGGCTGTTCCTGGGCCAGCAGATCCAGTGCACCCAGTGCCATGACCATCCGTCGAACGACTGGAAGCAGATCGACTTCTGGGGAATCAACGCGTTTTTCCGAGGGATGAAGACCGAAGAGAAACGCAAGGCGGACGCCACCGGCCTGGAGGCTTACGACCACACCGAGTTGAGCGATGAACCGACCGATGCGTACGTCCGGTACGACAAGCGCAACGGCATGGTCGGTATCGCCTTCCCCAGGTTCCTGGACGGTCGCAAGATCAGCCAGGGGACCGACGTGATCCGGCGCGCCGAGCTGGGCAAGCTGATCGCCGACCCGAAGAACGAAGCGCTGGGCAAGGCGTTCGTGAATCGGATGTGGGCCCACTTCCTCGGTCGAGGCTTCGTCAATCCGGTGGACGACTTCGGCCCGCACAACCTGCCCAGCCACCCCGAACTCCTCGACCAGCTCGCCAAAGACTTCCAGGAGAGCGGCTACAACATCAAGAAACTCTGCCGGTGGATCATGGCCAGCCGGGCCTATCAGCTCAGCAGCATCAAGGCAAAGGGGAGTGAGAAGGAAGAGGGCCTGTTCACCGCGATGCAGCTCAAGCCGATGACGCCGGAACAGCTCTTCGACTCGCTCATCACGGCGACGTCGGCGCACCGGGCCGGTTCGGGCGAAGACGGGAGCAAGCGGCGAGAAGCCTGGATGAGGCAGTTCCTGTTCGCCTTCGGCAACGACGAGGGCGACGAAGGATCGAGCTTCCAGGGCACGATCCCCCAGGCGCTGATGATGATGAACGGCGAGTTGATGCAGGCGGCCCTATCGGGGAAGGCGGGGAGCTTCCTCGGCGATGTCTGCGAGCAGGCGCGCCGCAATCGATCGCCCGAGAACTACATGATCGATTCTCTCTACCTGGCGGCCCTGAGCCGGCATCCCACGGCCAAGGAGTTGACCCACTCGCGGCAGTATCTCGAATCGTTCCCCGACAGCCTTCAGGTCCTGCAAGACCTGTTCTGGGCATTGCTGAATTCCAACGAGTTCATCCTGATCCACTAAAGACCCGCCCGACCGGACCCGATCCTCGAGACCGCCTCGTCGCCCCGATGAGGCGGGTCGGAGGAGCGACCGGATGGCTGGAGGAGCGTTCCCCATGTCCGACTCAGTGCGTCCCCTTGGTTCGATGACGCGGCGGCACATGATGGGCCATCTGGCGGCCACCGCGCTCGGCGTCCCCGCGATCCAGTTCTTCTCGTCCCTTGAGGCCAATGCCCAGCAACTCCGGAAGTCGAACCGGAGCATCATCGTCCTCTGGATGGGGGGAGGCCCCAGCCACATGGACATCTGGGACCTCAAGCCCGATAGCGAGAAGAACGGCGGCCCGTTCAAGCCGATCGACACCTCGGCGCCCGGGGTGAAGATCAGCGAGCATCTGCCCAAGGTGGCCAAGCAGATGCATCACCTCTCGATCCTCCGCTCGCTCGATTCGAAGGAAGGGAACCATGAGCGGGGCACCTACCTGATGCACACCGGTTATGCCCCCAACCCGACGGTCGTGCATCCTGGATTCGGCTCGTACTGCGCGCTGGAACTGGGCGAGCGGCTGTCGAACTTCGACCTGCCGCACTGCATCTCCATCAATAGCCCCGGGGCCGGGGCCGGCTTCCTGGGGATGTCCTACGCGCCGTTCGTGGTGCAGGATCCCAACGCCCCGATCGCCAATCTGAAGCCCCCCAAGGAAGTCGAGAACTGGCGGATGCAGCGGCGTCTCACCATGCTCTCGCAGGTCGAGAACCAGTTCGTGACCACGCGTCACGCCCAGGCCGCCCTCGATCACAAGGCGGTCTATGGCAAGACGCTTCGCATGATGAACTCGCACTATCAGGACGCCTTCAACCTCGAAAAGGAGAAGCCCGATGTCCGCGACGCCTATGGCCGCGGCTCATTCGGCTCGGGCTGCTTGATGGCCCGCCGGCTGGTGGAGCAGGGGGTCACCTACGTCGAGGTCTCGCTCGGCGGCTGGGATACCCACGCCAATAACTTCGATACACTCTCGCGGCGGCTCCTGCCCGAGCTGGACAAGGGGATGTCCTCGCTGGTCGCCGACCTGGCCGCTCGCCGGCTGCTCGACACCACGACGATCGTCTGGATGGGCGAATTCGGGCGCACGCCCCGCATCAACCAGAACGCCGGCCGGGACCACTGGCCGAGGAGCTGGTCGGTCGTCGTCGGTGGCGGCGGCATGAAGAATGGCCAGGCCATCGGCGCCACCGACAAGGACGGGGTCGACATCGTCGACCATCCGATCGGCGTGATGGACCTGGTCGCAACGCTCACCAAATCGATGGGGATCAATCTCGAACAGCAATACACCACTCCCCGCGGTCGTCCGATGAAGATCGTCGACGGTGGTAAGCCAATCCAGGAGCTGTTCGCCTGAATCGATGGCGCCGCCGGTCCGTGGCGATCGCTTGATCCCAACCTGAGACCCAAATCGAGGACCCAGGGTACGTCGTCGGCGACCCTGGGTTCTGTATTTTCCCGCGAGTACCATCCCGGGACGTGCCGAGGGATCGCGGCCTGAAGGGCCGCCGAGGATCGGCTGCCCTCTTGTGCGCAAGCCATCTGTTAAGCGCTCGAGTTGGGCACACGACCCCTGTGCCTCGCGAAGGCTGCCAGGCACAATCCCCCCGCCAGCAGTATGGGCCCGCCGATGTATGCGGCAGTCCCAAGGACGAAGGTCGTCGAACCGGCAATGGCGATCCGGTAGACGGACCCGAATGTCGCCACGATGGCGGTCCCCAGCAGCAACAACACGATGATCGGGGTTTCGAGCGCCGGCTTCTTCCGGGACAGGACCATCGGGGCATCCTGGAGAATCAGCGTCGCCGATGGTGCCGCGTCGTCGATCCCCTTGGCCGTTCCGAGCATCCCTGTCGGCTGGCCGAAAGTGCGAATCCGGCCGAGGGCGATCGGTTCGGGGATCCCGGCGGGCGGGCGGCTTGAGTGGGACGTCGACTCTCCCAGGTACCCGCGGGCCGATGATCGGTCATCGAGAAGGCCGGCTGCGGTGACCGCATCGTCCACGGCACTCCGTGCTTTGGCAATTCGCTCGCGGGCCGAGTCATCCGGTGTTCGGGTCGGACCCAACTCACTCCATCGGGCCTCCCGCTCGGCGCTCCGGAGGGCAAGTTCGTGATTGATCAGGAGCGATACCAGCCTCTCGTGATCGCGCCCGGAACTGCGGTCGAGTTGCTCGAATAGACTCTGGATCGATTGGGCGACCCCATCGGCCCGGGCCAGATCGAGCCGGACCATCGAGGCCGGCTCGAAGCCGGCGGGGATCCCGCCGATCGTCACGCCTGGCGGGGTGAAGACGGTGAGTAGCGACCTCGACGTCCCGACCCCCGCCCGGGGCATCGCGACCGACCAGCGATCCGATCGGGGCGCCGGCCCGGTCTTCCAGATCACGCGGATCCGTTCCTCGCGACGGCCATCCCGGACGATCGACCATGCTCCCGGACCCGACCGAAGCGGGATGGTCGGATTGCTGTCGACGACGGCCCATAGGATCTCACTTCCGGCGGGTAGCTGGATCGTCAGGAGATGGCCGCTATCGGCGACGGTCTCGTAGATCGCGCGGCCGATGATCGACCGATCGGGCAGCACGGTCATCGTCAGATCCGCCGATGCCACGTGTGCGCCGTGGTCCTGCGAGCCGGCCGATTCCGGAGTGACTCGCGGCAACTGGATCCTCAGGACCCAGGGATTGCTTCGCACGTGGAACGCCCGGTCGGGAGTCCCGATATCCCGCGCGAACTCGTTATCCTGGAATCGGGTGGCGTAATCGATCAAGTCCAGTCCCGTCAATCCCTCCGAGATCAGCGGGTGGCCGGTCGCATTGACGATCCCCAGGTAGGCGTCGAACGTGCCGTTATTGCCCATCGGGGCGAGGTCGGGATAGACGATCTCCCGGTCGGACGTCAAGGGGAGGGTCGAGCGGATCACGAAGCGATGCGAGCCCCAGAACGGTCGCCTTGGCGTGATCGACCAGACCGACGAGGGACCTCTCGTCTCGGAGGTGAGCTGGAAGTCCTCCCCCGAGGGATGGAGCGTAGCCTGCGCGGCCCAGGCCGCCGGCATCTTGAGGTGGAGCGCGTCGAGCGCGCCTCCGGTTACGTCGTACCGCAGGACGGACACCCATTCGGCGAAGTCGGCGTACAGCGTCATCTGGCTCTCGATGGTGACGGCGACGCGCGGGGGGGCCGGCTCCCATCGGATTTCGCCGAGCCGGCCCAGGTCGTTCACCTGATAGGCCAGCGAATGCGTCCGCGTCGCAGGGACGCCGGCCGGGTTCGAGACGGGTTCCGGACTGGTCGGCAACGGGGTCAATCCGACGGCCCCCTGGAGATCCACTTTTACGTTCGACGCGATCGACAGGAGGCCCGTGGTGACCTCAGCGATCCCCCAACCGAACCAGGGGGTAGGCACCCGTTGCGGGCGGGGGCCCATCTTGAGTGGATCGTCATCCAGGGGGATCCAGCCGGCGATGCGGAGGCGTCGGCGCGAGCCGGAGCCCAGGCGCTGCCAGATGAGGTGGAGATGGTGGTCGGCCGAAATCGTCCAGTCCATCAGTCCATCGCCGGAGACCTGGGTGATCCGGATGCCCTCGGGCAGCTCCGCCTCGGTGAGCGGGAAATGGCCCGAGAGCTCGATCAGCTCGGCGTCGACGGCGACCGCGATCCGACCCGATTCGATCCGGAGCTGCACCGAGGGCCGGACCTGGACGCGGCCGGGCGTCAGGCCCGTTCGGAGCGTCGCCTGGAGCTCACCGGAGAATCGGCTGGTCCCGCCGAGGGTCAGCGTCTCATCCGGAAGAGTCCCCCACGCCTTGACGAAGGACTCGTCGTTGATCGGTTCGATGTCGGGCTGGGGTTCGAGGCGACCGATCCAGTCTCCGGGCCTTCGCATGCCGAGTGCGCCCACGAAGCGTTCGACGCCGACCGGCTGGATCTTGGGGATCCGGCGGATCACCTCGGCGGAGCGTCCGGGCGTCATCGGACCTTGAGCGGCGCCCCGAGCCGCATCCCAGGGCCGCCAGCAGTCGATGGCGAGCGTGGCCCCGGGCGGCAAGGGCGGATCGATGCTGAATATCCATTGGCCGTCCAGGGAGTCCTCGAAGAAGACCTCGGACCGTCCGGGGGCCTGCACCGAGCGAAGGATCAAGCCCGGGTCGTGCGACAGGCGGATCGTCGAGATGTCGCGGGATACCTGGTAGGTCAGCCGCGCGCGCAGTCGGTCTCCGGCCGGGTTCACGTCCCAGAGGGCCAGCCCCTCGACGCTCCCCGATGGCCTGGAAGATCCGGGAGTATCCGGGCCCGGCCAGCGGATGACGATTCGATCGGCAGGACCGAGGCGGCCGGACAGGCTTTGATTGGGTTTGAGCTCGACGAGGCTGCGCGCGACCAGCCTGCCTTGCGCGGCACCGTCACGAGGCGGCACCACGACCACATCCGCCGCCGGCATGGGATTGATGGGTAGACTGATCGCCTCGGAGCCTGCCTCGTCGGCCGCCGCGGCGACCGATCGATGCAGGCGCAGGACGTGGTTCCCGCTGGCCGGGATCACGACGCGGGCCCGGAGACCGCCCGGCTCGATCGCGATCGGGCAGGGTTCGCCATCCAGGGTCGCACCGATGTCCCGGGCGAACGAGACCGGGAACGTCCACGAGAAAGGGGCTCGTCCGCGCGCCGCGAGGTCGAACTTGCTCTCCACGATGATCTCGTGCGCACCGACCCTCTCGACGCGATGAAAGGCCGAGTCCGCCGTGACCGTCGAGGTATTGGAAGGCTCGAGGACCGCCAGGCGGGAGAGCCGCTCGAAGTCCGCAAGGCGGAGGATCACCCGATCCGGCGGGCGAGACGGATCGAATGCTCCCTCGTATGGCAGGAGCGCGAGGATCGGTGATTGGACCTCGGGTGCCGCGGCGTGAAGGGATGTCATCGCCCCGGCGATCGGTAGGACCAGCAGTGTGCCGGCGACCGATCGGTCCAGGAGCTGCCTGATCGAGGACCGGACATGAGCCGGCGCGAGCCCCGGTTCGGTCGATCGGCGGATCCGCCAGCCCAGCTCGGCGATCAGGATTGCCAGCCCGGCGACGAATCCGGCCGCCGTCACGCCCGCGAAACGCGAGGGCAGGATCGAAGCCAGCAGCAAGGAGGCCACGGACAGTACGGCCGGGATAAGCAGCCGCCCGCGGGCGACGCGTCCCTCGGCGATCAGCCAGGCGAGCACGATCGCGGCGAAAACCATCCAACCCATGAGGATCCGTCTTCGGACGTTAACCAGTCGGATGAAGGATCGGCTCTCGGGCCAGTTCGCCCCCGAGAACCTCCAGGTCGTCCAGCCCGGCGGAGGCTTGATCCGATCGGCGGCCACATCGCCGGATGCCGCCGCGGGACGGGGCGAGGCCTCTCCACGCCATCGAGCCGGGGTCTGAAATCGATCCGTTCGGTCGGAGCCCCAGGCCAGCGTCTCTCCGATCGCGCCGGCCCATCGCCCCGACTCGGCGAATCCCGACGCCTCGGCCTCGGTCGTGATCAGGAGGACATTGGGGAAAGGAACGATCGACAGGCCGTGCTGGTGCAGGGTGGCCAGGGAGATACCGCGTCGATCCGACTTGGCGCGCCCCACGACGCACGGCGACTTCGGCCCGAGCCCGGCGGCATTGAGCGCAAGCCGATCGATGACGATCGGCCGATCCCCGGAGTCCCATCGCGTGAACCACTCGGCGAAGGTCAGCTCGTTCCCCATCCCCTGTTCGAGCTGGGCGTCGAGCGTGCGGAGGCTCGACACCCCGGCCGGGGGGATGGCCCGGCCGGGCAGGAAGCCCCAGGTCTGACCCCAGAGCCCGAGGGCTCCGCAGGGCCAGCCATCGGGATCGTCCGGGTCGTTGGCGATCAATCCCGGCTCGCAATCCATCGCCTTCCAGGTCGACGGTGTCGCGACCTCCCAGACGAACGAGAGGCAGGGGAGTCCGATCTCGGGCAGGTCGGGGCGGAGCCGGCCGCCATCGACGATGCTCAGGCCGTCGATCGCATAGTCGACCAGGATCGTGCTCGATCGCGGCGCGCGGACCGGTCCGGGCGCGGGCAGGACCAGCCGAGAGTCCGATCGGATCGGGGCGACCTCCACGCCGTCACTACGCACGCGAATGAGCGTCGACCGAGCGGGCATGGCCAGTTCCAGCGACGTGGTCGGCTCGAGGTGGGCGACCAGGCGGAGTCGATTGAGCGAGCGTCCCTGGAGGTCGACCGTGGTGGTCAGGACGGCCTCGCGGATGACACCGATCGTGGGCGATGGCACCATCGGCTCAGTGAAGAGCGTGAGCTTGCCGCCCGGCTGGTTATAGCTGAAGGCGTGAACATCGCGGTACTGGGATTGGTCGCGATCCCCTCGTGTGACGTCGCCCTCGGTCGCATCCAGTCCGCTGCGTAACGGGTCGACGACCGAAGGGCTGAGGCGGCCGAGTCCGGTGGTTTCGGTCCGCGATCGCATTTCGGACGGCGTCTCGACGAGGATCGTGCCTCCGCGAAAGGACTCGCCGGGTACGGTGAGAAGGGGGATGGATCCCTGTGTCGTCCAGGGCAAGACCGCCTCGAAATGAATGGCCTTCTCCGCCTGGGCCGCCATGTTGACGATCAGGCCGCGTGCCGATCCAATCCGCGGAAACCCGAGGCGCGTGTGAGCCCGGCTCTCGATCGGCTTGAGCGCCAGCTCGAGGCCGGCCTCGTCGCGGAATCGCCAGAATGCCAGCAAATCGCCCGGCTGATCGACCCAGAGCGGGATGGAGTCCACCGGCTCGCCGCCCGCGCCGAGCCGGAGCGTGCCGTCGATGAAGAGCTCGCGCCCACTCGGGCTGATCCGCGCCCGGGAGCGGATCGAGGCCGTCGGATCCTGCCCGATCCGTTCCCGGTCGACGCGAGCCTCGGCCGATTCGGCCGTCCATCGCCAGGCCAGGGCCACCCGCAAGTTTGTACCGTCGGGTTGCGGGAGCAGGCCGGGGACCTCCCCGGGGGCGATCCACGACAATCCCCGGGCCCGGCTCGGTCGGATCATCGTGCGGTCGTCGACCCACGCCAGCCAGGCCTCATCGACGGTGGCGGCGCCCACGGCACGGACGCGCGGCAGTTCCAGGGGTCCACGCCCCCCGCCGACACCGGAACTCGTCCTGATGGTCATCGTCCACTTCTTCCGCGCGAGCACGGCCGCGGGCAACATCACGCGAAGCCTCGTGGCACCCGAGGGCATCGCCGAGGGATGCCAGGCGACCGGTTCGTCCAGGCCCTGGATGCGGACTTGCTCGGGGACCCACGCCGGGCTCAGGTCCACTTCCAGCTCGGGTGCCGAGCCGTGATGGAGGTTCCAGTCGAGATGGCAGTCGAATCGGACCCGGGCGCTCGTGATGAAGAGCTGGCCGCGTACGCCGCAGGACAGCTCGACCCGCGGTTGGAGGAACACGAGTTCGCCGACCGATCGGGGCGACTCCACCTCGAAGGTCAGGCGGTTGACCCCGGGGGCCTCCGAGCGGTCGGGGGCGACGAGACGGCCCGCCTCTTCCCGGCACTCGCGAACCACATGGAGCTCGTCGAGGATGACCGTCGTCCGGCCGCCGGTCCAGGTCGCATCGAGGGGCCGCATCGCCGGGATCCGCCATCGCCCTTCGGAGGGGACCGGGTCGTGCGCCAGGAACCGGACCACGGCGGTCTGAGACGCCCCGTCCAGGGCGACCGTCACCCGCGTCGCCGGCCCGGGGCGCTCGATCCGATAGCCCCGGACTGAATCGCCTTGCACGTCGATCAGCTCGAGACCGGGGTCCAGCTCGGCTTCCAGTTGCCTCGGATGCCGGGAATCAAGCTCCAGACGCCATTCGGTGATCCAGTTGACGAGTCCTCCGGCACGGCCCGTCGTCCGGCGGAGGTCGATCTCGGTCGTACCGCTGATCCATGCCCCCGATCGCGGGATCGACTCGCCCTGATCCTTCGGATCGCGGAGCTCGACGTCGAAGCGGCCCGACTCCCCTTCGATCTCCCAGAGAACTCGCGAGGGATCCGCCGCGGTCGACGGCCTCCGACGGATGCCGCGCTGGCTCGAGGCGGTCCACCCTTGCGGGAGGTCGAGCTCCAGGACCGAGGTCTCGTCGCTGGGGAGCCCCAGGGTGAACCCTCGACCATGGGAGTGGGGTCGCGCGAGCAGCTCCCAATCCAGGATGACCGTCTGCTCGCGAGGTGACGCGTCGACCTGCAAGACCGCGATGCCCGAGTCGCGCGCGCCGAGGATGTGGACCGGCTTCGGCGCGGAGCGGATCGCCGGCGTCAACGGATCCAGGGCGAATTCCGAGGGACCGGCGGCCAGAGGTGCCAGCACCAGCTCGCTCCGGCCGGTCAGCAGCCCCGAGGCCCATCGGGCCCGGTGCCGCGCCCGGATCAGTCGAGGGCCCGCGACCGGCCGGCGGCCGGCCGCCCCCCGTCGCGCGGCCTCGAC
>JBKQHM010000040.1:0-19993 GCA_052148775.1 Isosphaeraceae bacterium
CTGGATGGTCCTCGACCACCCCTACTTCGCCGTCACCGACGCGAAGGGGAATTTCGAGATCAAGAACGTCCCGGCGGGCACCCAGAAAGTGGTCGTCTGGCAAGAGGCCGTCGGGCCGGTCACGCCCAGCTCCGGCGAGAACGTGAACATCGCCCCGAACGGCGAGACCACCAAGTCCTTCACGATCGATCCGTCCAAGGTCAAGGGCGGCTGAGCAAGCGCCCAATCGTCCGGATCGAGGCCGTACCCTCTTCGGCCCCGATCCGGAATCACCGCGGCCCGTTCAAGCTGGCAAGGATCCATCCCGTAGGCGTCCTGGTAGGCTGGGTGAAACCCACCAGATGCTGACGTCCTCGTGGGCTCGATAGCAGTCACCCACCCTCTCGGGATCGCACCTGGCCCTTATCGTGCGCAAAAACCTCGTTTGCGATCCGACCGCGAAGTTCGGTAGAATGCCTCCGCTTCCCCACCGAGCCGCATTCTTGCTGGCTCAATCGACCTACCTGACCGATGGCTTCGTTGAGCACCTATTCGAGGGTCTGATGATATGAAACAATCCGGAAAGTCGACTCGGTTCGGCATGACGCCGGCCACAATCGCGATCGGTCTGGGACTGATCGTTGCCATGATCGCCCCTGATCGGGCGACCGCCGCGCCCCCGGTCTCGGTCGCGATGTCCGCGAGTCTGCTCGGCCAGGGTCAGTTCGGTACGATCAAGGGCCGGCTGGTCTGGGGCGGCGATCAGGCTCCCGAGCCCAAGATCCTCGAAGCGGTCGGGAAAGCGGCCAAGGATCCCAATGTTTGCGCGAAGAACGCACCCGTCCTGGACCAGGGTTTGCTCGTCGATCCTAAAACCAAGGGTGTCGCCTTCGGTCTCGCCTACCTGGTCCGACCCAAAGGAACCAACCCCGAGGCCGTGAAGGATCTCCTCGCACTGCATCCGAAAGTCGAACTGGACCAGAAGAACTGCGCATTCCATCCCTACGCCCTGGCCATGCATCAGGATCAGACGCTGATCGTCAAGTCGAGTGATCCGATCATCAACCACAACGTGCGGATGTCTGCCTTCACAAATCCCGGAAAAAACCAGACCCTGGGTCCCGGCGGCATTCTCCCGCTCAAGCTCGTGGCCGAACGTCGTCCGATCGAAATGGCTTGCGACATTCATTCGTGGATGAAGTCGTATGTGCTGGTCTGCGACCACCCATTCTTCGCCACGACGGCCGGAGACGGGTCTTTCGAAATCAAGGGGGTTCCTGCCGGCCCCCAGCAACTGGTGGTCTGGCACAGGAGCGGCTATGTGACCACGGGTCAAGCGCGTGGCATGACGGTCGAGGTCAAGGCCGGGGAAGTGACGGATGTGGGCGAGATCAAGCTCGATCCCGAGAAGGCCCTCAAGCGTTGAGGATCTCGGTCCAGTTCACAGCGGTCCCGGGAATGAGTGCGTGAGCCCTTTCCCGGGTCCGCTTCTGGTGTTCTCCCTGGTTTTCCCGGAACGATCAGACCTCGTCTCTCCCGGTTTCGCCCGTGACCAAACACCGTTCTCGGAGTCAGAAACGTCGGCGCAACTCGGAACGCGCGAATGCGCTATCGGAGAAACCGATCACGCAGGACTTTCGGTACCACGTCGGCCGGCTGCTCCAGTTTGTCGGCTTACTCATCCTCCCGTTCGGTATCGCTTCCGAACTGGTCGGTCGGGTCGGACTCGGCCAATCCTTGCTCGTCGCCGGGGCAGGAGCCCTGGTGTTTTACGCAGGCTACGTCATCCAGAATCAGCCACGATAAGATCATTCGCCATCGACAGGCCTGATTCCATCCCACCTCCTTCAAAGAGCGTCGGTCATAATCCGGCGCCCACAACGCTCCCAACCCACGATTGGCGGCTCGGGTTCAGGATCGCCCGCGCGTGCTCGCTGAGCTTGGCCGTCAGCCGGCTGCCCAGTTTCCAGGCAGTGACCCTCCGGATCAGGGCGAATTGCAAATCTTGATAGCCATCGAGACCCTGGCGCCCTAAAATCCAGTGTGGCCAACCGCACTCACATTGTCGCTCATCAGGAAAGGCATGATCCGTATGCGGGCGATTCACCTGAGAAGTGAAGCGCCAGATGAAGTTTCGTGCCGGCGAGCTGCGTCGTGATCCGTCGATCCTGGGGAGTTGGTATCGGATTTGCCTTGCAAGGATGAGACATCCTGGTGTTGAATGAAGATGGGATGAGGAATCCTGGCGCAGTCCTCGGCACGTCAAGTCTCTCCTGGTCCCTGGAGCCCGACACACGGCAACGCGTGATGACCCTCCATCGGGACGATGGCTGGCCCTGACTCCAAGCACGGAGCACACTCGATTGGCATCATCGCGCGGATTCCCCAGCAGAGGTGTTCGGATCAGAGGCTCGGCCGATCCCGAGCCGGGACGACAGGGCGGGGAGGGTCAGGACATGGGCAGGTTCCGATCGCATCGGGTCGGTCGGCCCGGACGCACGGGCCGCGACGGTATTTCCCGGAGTGTCGGCGTCCTGGCCGGCCTCTTGGGAGTCGTCCTGTTCGCCGGAGTGTCCCTCCACGCCCAGCAATTGGGGCGCAGCGGGGCCAGGTTCGTACCCGATTCGAGCGAGGAGGCGGAACGCAAATTCCGCACCGCGGCCACGCATGCGCGGGATCAACAGTGGTCCGAGGCGATCGATATCTATCAACGCGTCATCGATCAGTACGGCGACAAGGTCGTCAAGCGCCCGAAGGATGAGCCCGGTGGGGATCCTTCGGGGGATTTCCCGCTGTACGTCAGCGCGCGACGGTTCTGCCACCAGTGTATCGCCCATCTGCCCCCGGAGGCGCGAGAACTCTATCGCAACCGGTCCGACGGACTGGCCGAGCGTTGGTTCCAGGAAGGCGCCCGCCGGCGCGATATTGGCCTCCTCCGTCGCGTGTTCGACCAGGCGTTTTGCAGTTCCTGGGGCGACGACGCGCTGGAGCTGGCGGGCGACCTGGCGTTCCAGGACGGCCGATTCGACGAGGCGCTGGCACTGTATGACCAGTTGGTCGCCGATCGCCCCGGAGATCCCAACGCCCTGATCCACCCGGACCCGTCGGTGGATCTGGCCGGAGTCGCGGCCAAGAAATGGTTGTGCCGGGCGGCGGGCGAAAACCCGCCGACGAAGGCGGACCTGGACGAATTCGCTCGTCGATATCCAGGAGCTTCGGGCGGGCTCGCCGGGAAGAAGGGGCTCTATGCCACGATCCTCGCCCAGGCCCTGGCCTCTGATCATCTCGAGCCTGCCGGCCAGGCCGATGGCCGATGGCCGACCTTCGCGGGATCGCCCCGGCGGACCCGCATCGTCCCGGGCTCGATCGACGTGGGGCAGGTCCAGTGGCGGATCGAGCTGGAAAAGGTCGCGCCGACGCGGTTCCCATTCGGCCGGCAGAACATCTCGACGAACTCCCAGGCTCCCCAGGCGCGACTGCTGGCATTCCATCCGATCGTCCTGGGCGACCAGGTCCTGGTCTGCGACGGCTCGAAAGTCCAGGCCTTCAACCTCAACGATCGGCCCGGCGGCCCGGACGGCAACGAGAGCCGGCCGGTGGTCCCGGCCTGGAAATACGACGCGGACAACGGCGTCAGTGCCCCGCAGGCGCCCCGCCCCTACTCGGCCATCCCGCGATACACGCTCACCGCCCAGGGCAATCGGATCTATGCGCGGATGGGTAGCGTCAGCGCCACCTTCCCCATCGGCGGCCGGTTCGGCAGGAACTCGCAGATCGGCGAGTATGGATCCAGCTCGATCGTGGCCCTCGACTGGAATGCGGAGGGGCGTATCCTCTGGGAAGTGAAGTCGTCGAATCTGGAGTTGCCCAATCGCCTGGGCAGTTCCCGGTCGATCAACTTCGAAGGGACGCCCATCGCCGACGCCCAGAACGTCTATGTCGCCGTGACCGATCGACGAGACGAGATCCGGATCTATGTGGCGTGCTTCGATGCCGAGACCGGCACCCGACGATGGATCAAGGATCTGGGGACCGCCCGGCCGGAACCCGATCAGGGCATGGGATTCAACATGCCCATGAATTTCTCGGCCTCCTCCGCGAGCGACTATCATCATCGGCTGCTCACGCTCGACGGGTCAATGCTCTATTACCTGACGAACCTGGGTTCCCTGGTCGCGATCGAGGCCGAGACCGGCGCCACCCGATGGCTGGCGGCCTATCCTCATCAGGAGGCCAGTCAATCCGGAAGGGGCGGCGAGCGTGACTTGAACCCCGCCGTGATCCACGGCGACAAGGTCATCGTCGCGCCGAGCGACGCCAACGCGATCTACGCCTTCGACACCGCCACCGGAAAATTGATCTGGAAGACGGAGCCCATCTCGGACGACGTCAAGCTCTCCCACATCCTCGGCGTGGCCAAGGGCCGGCTGGTCGTCACCGGCGATCGGGTGCTCCTCTTCGACGTCCAGACGGGGAAACTCGTCAGCACCTGGCCCGACTCGGCGAACAAGTCGATGGAGGGTTTCGGCCGCGGCCTGCTGGCCGGCGACCTGATCTACTGGCCCACGCGGACGGAAATCTACGTCCTCGACCAGCGGACCGGGCTGAACGCCCAGCCGCCGATCAAGCTCAAGGAGACCTACAACCAGGAGGGCGGGAACCTCTCGGCCGGCGATGGTTACCTCATCATCGCCCAGACGGACGGCCTGGTCGTCTTCTGCCAGAACAGCCGGCTGATCCAGCGCTATCGCGAGGAGATCGCACGGGCCCCCGATCGGGCCTCCAACTATTACCGGCTCGCCCGCGCGGCCGAGGCGACCGGCCAGGAAGAGCTGGCGCTGAAATCCTACCGGTCCTCGATCGACAAGGCGGACGCGAACGAGTCGATCGACGGACTCCCACTCGCCGGCGTGGCCCGCGACCACCTGTTTCGCCTGCTGATGCGGCAGGCCGGCCGGTCGCGGCACGACCGCCGATGGGAAGAGGCCATCGGCCAGCTCCGATCCGCGGCGGAGGTCGCCCGCGCCGAGCCCGAGCGGCTCGAATCGCGACTGCTCCTGGCCGAGATCCTCCTCGACGCCAGCCGACCGGGAGAGGCCGTCGAGGCGCTGGAGCAAATCCTGCTCGACGGCGGATTGCGGACACTCCCCGTCGCCGCCGACGGACACCGGACCGTGCGCGCCGACCTGCTAATCGCCGATCGACTCGCCGCGATCGTGCGGCTTCGGGGCCGCCAAGCTTACAAGGTGTTCGACCGCCAGGCCACGGCCCTCTATCAGCGCGGGAAGAAGGAGCGGGATCCCCACGTCCTGCTCGAGGTCTGCCGCAATTATCCCGCGGCCCTCGTGGTGCCGGACGCGATGGAAGAGCTGGGCTCGGTCTATGAGTCGACCGGCCGCCTCGCCGATGCCGCGCATGCCTACAAGCGGCTCCTCGCCCTGGCCAGCGACGATGCGCGACGGGCCCGGGCGATCTGGGCCATGGCGCGGGTCTACGACGCACGCAAGCTCTACGTCGCGGCTCGGGATGCCTACCTCGACCTGCTGTCGCGCTATCCCAAGGTCCGACTGGACCCCGGCACCGGCCCGACCGTCGCCGAACGGGTCGCCGACACGCTTGGCCGCCCGCCCTACGCAAGCCTGATCGCCGACCGGCCGCAACCCCCGATCCCGTTGCCCATGGTTCGGCGCTGGTATCGTGAAGCCCCCGCGGACCGATCGATCCGCGCCATGGGCATCGAGGGGGGGGCCCCGTCGCTGGAAGCCGGTCGCATCCTCCTCAGCCGTCGCGATTCGCTCCGGCTCCTCAATCCCGCCGACGGGTCCGTGCGATGGGCAGCCGAAATGGATGGTCGCGCCGTCTGGGCCGGCTACCTCGCGGACAAGGTGATCGTGGCCACGCCCCGCCACGTCATCGCGCTCGACCTCAACCAGGGCACCCCGCAATGGCGATTCGACCTGGACCGCTCGGGCAAGGAGACGCCGCACCCGGATCCGTTCGCCGTCGGCGAATCCGGCGACGAGCGTCCCGAGCGAGCCAATCGCGGCCTCCACGATTTCCGACTGGTCAAGGGCCGCCTCGTCTGCCTCCGGGGCTCCACCGACCTGATCGCACTCGATGGCGACACCGGCGACGTGGACTGGTCGTACTCGACGTCGCTGGGCGAGATCAATCCCAGGCTCTGGGTCGGGCCCGAGCGCGTCGTCCTCCAGGTGGACCGTCCCAACCAGTTGCTGGTGCTCCGCACCGATGACGGTCAGCCCGTCGCGCGCACCCCCCTGGCCGACAGCGAACAGCTCGAGCGGCCCCCGCTGCCCCTGGATGACGACTCCGTCCTCGTCGTCCTCGACCCGAGGACCGTCAAGAAGTACGACATCAATCACGGCCAGATCGTCTGGGAATATCGCGAGAGCGAAGACCTGCCCGTCAACGGGCCGCCGCGGTTGTTCGGCGATGGCGAGCGCGTCCTGATCCTGCACGAGGGCCGCACGCTGATCCGGCTCGACCCGGCGACGGGCTCGAAGCGTTGGTCTTGCCTGCTGGGTACCGAGGATCTGGGGGAACCCGATGGCTCGATGGCTCTCGACGAGCAGCGCTTCTACTGCATCTTCCGCTGGCGATCGACCGTGACGCTCCGGGCCATCTTGCTCGCCGACGGGGTCCCGGCATGGACCTCCGAATGGCCCGGGATGGAAGACTCCCGGTGGTCGATCGCCCTGTCGGCCCAGCACGTCATCGCCTACCCGAACCAGACCGGCCTGGCCGATGGCTTCGAGATGGCGACGATCCCGGTGATCTTGCGGGGTCGCGAGACCGGCGCGCTGGTGCAGCGATTCCTGTTCCCGGCAACCCAGGCCGAACCGACCCGAGGCGATCTCGGCGGAATGGCCGCGACGGCGACACCGGGCCTCGTGACGTTCAAGCTCGACCCAGGCGGAGCCTCGTTGGCGACGCCGCGGGGCGTGTGGGGCCTCGGGGCCAAGCGGGCCGTCGCGGCCCCTCCGACGATCCCGACGACCGCGCGTTGAGGCATCCCCGGCCGACCCCCGCGGTAGACTCGCATCCCCGCTCCCGATCACGATCACGAGAGATTCCCATCCGACGCGAACCGAGACTAGCCCTGGTCTTTTCCCTTTGGGGCGGGCACAATGGCCCGCCGCCTTCGAGGTTGCGAGGATCTTGAAGGGATTCCCCGACCGCTCGAATCCGGAGACACACGCGTGAGCGACTCGACGCCCGAAGAATTCCAGCCCAGCGAAGACGACATTGCCGCCGTGGCGCGCCTCAAGGACGGCTTCGACCGGCTCAAGTCGGAGATGGCCAAGGTGATCGTCGGCCAGCATGCGGTCCTCGAGGAACTCCTGGTCGCCATCTTCGCCAGGGGACATTGCCTGCTGATCGGCGTCCCGGGCCTGGCGAAGACCCTGATGATCCACACCCTGGCCGACGCCCTCAACCTCAGCTACAACCGCATCCAGTTCACCCCCGACCTGATGCCCTCGGACATCACCGGCACCGAGGTGATCCAGGAGGACAAGGCCACCGGCGTCCGCCAGTTCAAGTTCCTCCGTGGCCCGATCTTCGCGAATATCGTCCTCGCGGATGAGGTCAATCGCACCCCCCCCAAGACCCAGGCCGCCCTGCTGGAGGCCATGCAGGAGCGCCAGGTGACCGTCGGCGGCGAGCGGCATCGACTCCCCGACCCGTTCTTCGTCCTCGCGACCCAGAACCCGATCGAGCAGGAGGGCACTTATCCGCTCCCCGAGGCCCAGCTCGACCGCTTCATGATGAACATCCAGGTCGATTACCCGTCCGAAGAGGAGGAGCTCGACATTGTCCGCCTGACGACCTCCGTGCACAAGCCGACCGTCACCAAGGTGCTCACCGGCGCCGAGATCCTGGGCCTCCAGGAGCTGGTCCGCAAGGTGCCGATCGCCGACCACGTCTCGCGGTACGCAATCCGCCTGACCCGCAACTCACGCCGCTCCAAGGACGGGCCGGACTTCATCCGCGACTTCGTGAGCTGGGGCGCCGGCCCGCGCGCCAGCCAGTACCTGGTCCTCGCCGCCAAGGCCCGCGCCGTACTCCACGGCCGGTACCACGTCTCCACCGACGACATCCGCTCCGTCGCCGGTCCCGTGTTGCGGCATCGGATCATCACCAACTTCAACGCGGAGGCCGAGGGGCTCAAGCCGGACGACATCGTCGCCCGGTTGATCCAGTCGATCCCCGTCGACGACCACGAGGCCGAGCAAAGTGGAAAACTACCAAAAATATTTAAATCCGCACACGCTGGCTAGCCTCGAGGGGCTGGACATCCAGGCGCGGATGGTGGTCGAAGGCTACGTGGCCGGGATGCATCCCAGCCCGTACCACGGTTTCTCCGTCGAATTCGCCGAGCACCGTGAGTACGTGCCCGGCGACGACATCCGACACGTCGACTGGAAGGTCTGGTCGAAGACCGACAAGCTCTACCTGAAGCAGTACGAGGAGGAGACCAACCTCCTCATGTACTTGCTCCTCGATACGAGCGAGTCGATGGCGTACGCCTCCGGCGACAATGTCACGAAGCTCCAATACGCCCAGTGGGTCGTGGCGTCCCTGGCCTACATGATCCTCCAGCAGCAGGATTCGGTCGGCCTGGTCGTCTTCGACGAGGCCGTCCGTCGATACCTCAAGCCGGCCGGACAGGCATCGCAGCTCAAGGAGCTGCTCCACATGCTCGACGTCACCCCGGCGCGCGAGAAGTCGGACATCGGCATCGTCCTGAACGACCTGGCGGAACGGTTCAAAAAGCGGGGCGTGGTCGCGATCTTCTCGGATTTCCTGGACGATCCGGCCCGCATCCTCGCCGGCCTGAAACACCTCCGGCACCGTCGCCACGAGGTCATCGTGTTCCACATCCTCGACCCGGCCGAGATCGACTTTCCATTCCGATCCACCACGCTTTTCAAGGGGCTGGAGGGGATGCCCGAGATCCTGACCGAGCCCCATGCCCTGCGACGTGCCTACCAGGCCGAGCTGAGTGCCTACCTGAGTGAACTCCAGAAGGGCTGCCGGTTGGCGGATATCGATTACGTCCCGCTGCGGACCGACCAGACCCTGGACGTGCCGCTATCGAGCTACCTGGCCTCCCGCGCGGCGCGAGTCCGCTGAACCATGGAGCCGCAAGTGTCCGCGATGCTATCACCGATCTGGGCCCTGGGATTCGCGAACGCCGCGCTGCTGTACGGCTTGGCGGCCGCCTCCGTGCCCATCATCCTCCACCTGCTGAACCGCCGGCGGTTCCGCGAGGTCCCCTGGGCGGCCATGCGGTTCCTCATGGCGGCGATCCGGAAGAACCAGCGGCGCATCCGGATCGAGCAATGGCTCCTGCTGGCCATCCGGACGCTCATCATCCTGCTCGTCGTGACGGCGATGGCCAAGCCGTTCCTCGAGTCCTTCGGCATGGTGATCGCCGGCCGGAGGGTCCATCGGGTCCTGGTGATCGACGCCTCGATGAGCATGGGGTACACCTCCGCCGGGACCAGCCGGTTCGATCAGGCCAAGGCCGAGGCCCTCCAGTTGGTCAAGGAATCACGACGGGGCGACGCGATCAGCGTCATCCTCATGGGGCAGCCTCCGCGCGTGGTCATCGGCGATCCTTCGCCGAACTTGAAGGAGGTCGAGAAAGAGCTCAGCGAGCTCTCGATCACCCACGGAGGCGTCGACCTGGTGGCGACCTTCGAGGCGGTCGACCGGGTCCTGGACGTCTCCCCGATCGCACAGAAGGAAGTGATCTTCTTGAGCGACCTTCAGGCCACGAGCTGGCGCCCGCCCGGTCAGATGACCGACGGGTTCAAGCGGGTCCTGGCCCGCATCGAGGCGCGACAACCGCGGTCGGTCCTGATCGACCTGGGGCGGACCGGCGGCGAGAACTGGGCCGTGACCGACCTGAAGCTCGACGTACCGGTCGTGACCGTGGGGGGCAGAGTCCTGTTCCGCGGCGTCATCCGGAACTTCGGCGCCACCCAGGCCGATGGCGTGCGAGCCCGATTGACGGTCGACGGCCGGCTGGGGCCCGAGGCCCCCGAAGACCTGACGCCCGGCGAGGACCATCCGGTCGTCTTCACCCAGCAATTCACGACGCCCGGCGACCACATGGTCGAGCTCTCCGTCGATGACGATCCCCTCCTCCTGGACAACAAGCGATGGCTTGTCGTCCCGGTCCGCGAGGCACTGAACGTCCTGCTGGTCGACGGCCATTTCAAGTCGGAACCCTACCAGGCCGAGACCGACTACCTGGCCCAGGCACTCAACCCCACCGAGGGCTCTCCGGGCCAGTCCGGACCCATCCGCGTGGAGGTCGTCTCGGAGTCCCAGCTCTCCCGGCGCGAGTTGAATCCGTATGACGCGGTCGTGCTCTGCAACGTCGCCCAGTTCAGTCAGCCCGAGGTGACCGCCCTGGAGGATTTCCTGAAGCAGGGCGGGGGGGTGGTCATCTTCGGCGGCGACCAGGTGGTCTCCGAGAATTACAACCGGCTCCTGTATGCCGACGGCAAGGGGCTGTTGCCCGCGTCGGTAGGCCCGAGCGTCGGTGATGCCGCCAAGCGGGAGGCGGGCCTCGGCTTCGACCCTCGAGGATATCGGCACCCGCTCGTCTCGGAATATCAGGGCGAGGCGGACCCCGTGACCGCCGGCCTCACCCGCGCACTCACCTGGCAATTTCACAAGCTGATCCTGCCCAAGGGCTCGAAGGCCGAGATCCCCCTGGCGTTCGAGAACGGCGACCCCGCGATCATCGAGGCGCCGCGCCATCGCGGCACCGTCGTGATGGTGGCGACCTCCGCCGACACCGGCTGGACGACCTGGCCGATCCACAAGAGCTACCCGCCCGTGATGCAGCAGATCATCCTCAGGGCCTCGGCCGGGCGGCTCTCCGAGCGGAACATCCGCGTCGGCCAGCCCTACGATCAGTCGTTCCCCGAGTCCGGCACCGCGGCGCAGGTCACCGTCGTCACGCCCAAGGGCTCGTCTGTCGCCACCAAGCTTCAGCCCAACGGCGGCGTCAGCCAGTTCCACTTCGAGCAGACGGACCTCTCGGGCCTCTATCAGGTCCGGATCGGCCCGCCGCTGAGCGAGGAATCGTCGTTCGCCGCCAATACCGACCCGGCCGAGAGCGACCTCGCCCGACTCGACGAATCCGCGCTGAAAACTCAGATCCCCGGCTGGAATTTCAATTATTTCGACGTGGCCAACTGGAAGGATCTGACGGGGGATGCCGCGTCGGTCGGACGCCGAGGAGAGCTCCACCGACCGATGCTCTACGCGGTCCTGGGCCTCCTGCTCCTGGAATCGTTCCTCGCCTGGAAATTCGGGCATCATTCTTCTTAGTCATTGGTCATTGGTCACTGGTTATGAGTCATTGGTGAGAGGGAGACTGGATAACAGATCGCCAGGCTTTGATAGATTGAGGGAAGCATACGCTCGTGAACCCTGATGACAAATGACCAGTGACCAATGACTCATGACAAATGAGGCAAAGAGCGTGACCGACTGGATCCTCCAAAAGCTGGCCGATCAACTGGGTGTCGCACCGGCGCGCGCCGGGGAGGCGATCAGCCCGCATATTCGATTCGAGCAACCGTGGACCCAGTGGGTCCTCGTGTTCACGGTGCTCGGAGGCGCTGGGTTCATCGCCTGGATCTATCGCCACGAGGGCCGCGTCGCGGCCGCAACCAAGATCATACTCGCCACGCTGCGGATCATGCTGGTCCTGCTGGCCGTCTTCATGCTGTCCGAGGCCGTGCTCTCCGTGGAACGCAAGGGCCTGCCCTATCTGACCATCCTGGTCGACGACTCGGCGAGCGAGCAGATCAACGATCAATACGAGGACCCGGAGACCCAATCGAAGCTCGACGCCCTGGCCGCGCCGGCCGAGGCGTTGCCGAACGCACCCGGAGCCATTCCACCGGGCGGGGGCGGGAGCCAGGCCGCGCCGGTCGCCACGGGCGATGGAACCGCACGAACCTCGCGCCTGGCCATCGCCAAGGGCCTGCTCCTGCAAGACAACGGGAAACTGATCCGGGACCTCCAGAAACGATACAAGGTCCGGATCTACAGGGTCTCGAACTCGGCCCGGCTGGTCGCCGACGTGGATAGGCCCGACGCCCTCAGCCGGGCGGTCGAGTCGGTCCGCTCGATGACGGCCGAGGGGACGCAGACGCGGCTCGGGGACGGCGTGCGCCAGGTCCTGACCGAACTGCGAGGCGCCCCGCCGTCGGCGATCGTGCTCCTCTCCGACGGCCAGACCACGGAGGGGGAGCCGCTCTCCAAGGCGGCCGATCTGGCGGCCCGGAAAGGCGTGCCGCTCTACACCATCGGGCTGGGCAGCCCCGAGAAGGCACGCGACCTCGAGCTCACCGAGCTCCTGGTCGATGACGTGGTCTTCGTCGACGACGCCGTACGCTTCCAGGCCAAGCTGTCCGCCCGCGGCTTCGACGGCCAGAAGGTCGAGGTCCGGCTCAAGGAGCGGGAGCCCGGCTCGACCGATCCCAAGTCCGACCAGGTCCTGGAAACCAAGATCCTGGAGGCGCCCCGCGACGGACAGCCGGCGCGCGTCGAGCTGGTCTACCGGCCCAAGGTCACCGGCGAGCGGACCTTCATCATCGAGGTCGATCCGAGGCCCCGCGAACTCCAGACCGACAACAATCGCATCGAGCGCGTGATTACCGTCCGCAAGGAGAAGCTCAAGGTCCTGTATGTCGACAGCGAGCCGCGCTACGAGTACCGATACCTCAAGAACTACCTCGATCGCGAGGAGTCGATCGACCTGAGCGTCGTCCTGCTCTCGTCCGACCCGGAGTACAGCGAGCAGGACCGCGCCGCCCTGCCGACGTTCCCGGCCTCCAAGAACGACCTGTTCACTTACGACGTCGTGCTCTTCGGCGACGCCGATACCAGCTTCCTCAGCCAGTCGCAGATGCAGAACCTCGTCCAGTTCGTGACCGAGAAGGGGGGAGGCTTGCTGTTCATCGCCGGCGAGTCGTTCGACCCGCTGAGCTATCACCGCACGCCGCTCGAACTTCTGCTCCCGGTCGAGTTGGCCGACGCGCGCAACCCGACGGCGGTCGGCGCCGGCATCTCGTCGTTCCGCCCCGAGCTGACCGTCGAGGGCCGGTCCAACCCGATCTTCCGGCTGGGCGACAACGACGTCGAGAGCATGAACATCTGGGGCCAGTTGCCGGAGCTATTCTGGTACTTCGAAGCCCCGCGCAAGAAGCCGGCCGCGATCGTCCTCGCCGAACACCCCACCGCGACCGGCTCCGAGGGCAAGATCCCCCTGATCGTCTATCAGTTCCTCGGCGCGGGCAAGGTGATGTTCCACGCGTTCGACGATACCTGGCGGTGGCGTTTCCGCGCCGGCGACCGCTTCTTCGGCCGATTCTGGGTCCAGACGATCCGGTTCATGGCCCGATCGCGCCTCGTCGGCCAGCGTCAGGCCGAGATCCAGACCGACCGCAGACGCTACCAGCGCGGCCAGCCGATCCAGTTCCGCGTGCGGTTCCCCAACCCCGGCCTGGCCCCATCCGGCGACGACCTGACGATCCAGGTCCAGCGCAAAGGGCAGGGGCCGCGCAAGCTGACCCTGAAGCCGATGGCCGGCGCCAAGAACGTCTTCGAAGGCGCCCTGCCCCAGGCTGCCGAGGGAGAGTACGAGGTCCGGCTCCTGCCGCCCCCATCCCTCGACCGGCCGGTCACCGCCGAGTTCCGCGTCGAGGCCCCGATCAACGAGCGCGAACGGATCGAGATGAATGAGCCCGAGCTCCGCAAGGCGGCCGAGGCCACCCACGGCAAGTTCTACACGCCGCTCGCCGCCGAGGCCCTCCTCAAGGACCTCCCCGAGCCCTCGAAGACCCCGCTGGACACGGATCCACCCATCCCGCTCTGGAACACCTGGCCCGTCCTGGCCCTGTTCCTCGGCCTGATCACCGCGGAATGGGTTATTCGAAAACGCAAGCAGATGGTATAATTTCAGGTGCGATAGGCGTCAGGCCGCTGGCGGTTATGAAGATCTTTCTCGGGAACCGTGAGAATGCGTACCGGCTACTGACAAAGGGGAGGTCGAGATGACGGCTCGTCAGTTAGAATCACGGATCGGCGCACTCCGCGGCTCGCTCCGGCGTCTCCTGGCGCTGCACGGGATGAGTTGGGTGATCGGCGTGGCCTTGCCGCTGTTCATCGCGGCGGGATTCGTCGACTGGCTCTTCCACCTCGATGCCGTGATCCGGGCGGTACTCCTGGCGGCGGTGATCGGCACGATCCTCTACCTCGCCTATTCGCGGGTGCTCCGCCCGCTGTTCGTCCGATTCGCCGACCTCGACATCGCAATGCGAATCGAGGAACGATGGCCCGGCCTGAACGACCGGTTGGCCAGCACCATCCAGTTCCTCAGGCTCGACGCGGGCGACGACCGATACGGCTCCTCGGCCCTGCGGGAAGCGACGGTCAACCAGGCGATCGAGGAGACCAGCGGCATCAACTTCCGCGAGGTGATCGAGCTTAAGCCAGTCCTGAAGGCCCTGGGCCTGGCGGCCGGTGCCCTGGCGCTGGCGGCCCTGGTCGTCTTCGCCGCGCCGCAGTCCTCCCGCATCGCCATGAAGCGGCTATTCCTCCCGTTCGGCGGCCTGGAATGGCCCCAGCAGACCCACCTCGTCCTCGACGACGCGAACACCACGCTCAAGATCGCACGCGGCGATTCCTTCACGCTCTCGGTCAAGGTCCAGCCCGGGGACAGGATCCCCGAGACGGCACACGCCACATATCGATATGCCGACGGCGCCGAGACGGTCGAGCCGCTCCGCATCCTGGACGGCGGCGAGTTCCGCGGCCGGATCGAGTCGGTCAATCAGCCGTTCCACTTCAGCGTGGCCGCCGGCGATGACGCCACGTCGGTCCACGACGTCGCCGTGCGCGTCGTCCCCCCGCCGGGCCTCAAGGCCCTGACGATCCGGATGGTCTCCCCGCCTTATACCGGATTGCCGATCCAGACGCTGGCCCCCGGGCTCACGCAGCTCCGGGCCCTCGAAGGGACGAAGCTCGAGCTCGAGGCCGAGGCGAGCAAGCCCCTGGCTCAGGCAAACCTCCACATCGGCGAGAATACGGCCGGCGGCGAGCTCGCCTTCGACGCGAGTCGTACCCGTTTCAAGACCTCGGTCCCCGTCAAGGGGAGCTTCACCTTCTGGTTCGGCCTGCTCGACACCGAGGGCTTTCGCAATCGCGACGAGGTCCGTTATGACGTCCGCGGCTTCAAGGACGAGGCCCCCCGCGTCGTGATCGAGGAGCCCAAGACCGACCGCGATATCCCGGCCGACGCGACCGTCCCCGTCCGCATCGTCCTGGACGACGACTTCGGCCTGCATTCCTCCCGCCTGATGTATCGCGTCGCGACCGGCGAATCCGAGCCGCATGCCGAGGCCGCCATCCCACTCTGGTCGGCCCCCGATCAGTCCCCCACGCCGGCCGCGTCCTCGGTCGTCAAGCACCAGGAGCTCGCCCACGACTGGCTGCTCGCGCCCCTGAAACTCCCCGTCGGCACGATCATCACCTACTATGCCGACGCACGCGACCTCGACAACCTCAAGGGGCCCAACATCGGCAAGAGCCGGGAACTCCGCCTTCGGATCGTCTCCAAGGAGGATGCCGCCCGCCAGTTCGACGACGCCCGCCGCGAGCTCCGCGAGGAGCTCGCTCGCGTCCTCACGATGCAGAATCAGGCCATCACTCCGGTCCAGAACGCGGACCGTACCCTCTCGCAAACCGACCGGCTCCCCCAGGCCCAGCGCGATGATCTCAACAACGCGTCGATGATCCAGCGACAGGTCGGTAGCCGCTTCACCAATCGCGACGAAGGGCTCGCCGCCCGCATCCGGCGCATGCTCGAAGACCTCCGCAACTTCAAGATCGCGAATCCCGAAGCCCAGAAGCAAATGGAAGATATGCTGGGTCGGGTGGAAACAGTACGCGACCGGAACCTCGGCCCGGCGGAGCAGGGCCTCACCCGCGCCACCAAGAGCCTCGATAATCGCGCCCAGTCCGACAACGCTCGAGAATCCACGCCTCCCAACCAGGGGGCGAATCCCGACCAGGACCAGGCCCGGAACGGCCAGGCGAATCCCGATTCCGCAGGCCGTACCTCCGCTCAGAACAAGGCCGGTGACCAGTCGAAGAGCCAGGCCAACGCAGAGTCGAAGAATCAGTCCGGTGCCCAGTCCAAGGGCCAGGAGGGTTCCCAATCCAAGGGCCAGGAGGGTTCCCAATCCAAGGGCCAGTCCGGCGCCCAGTCCAAAGGCCAGGAGGGCGCCCAGTCCAAGGGCCAGGAGGGTTCCCAATCCAAGGGCCAATCCGGTGCTCAGTCCAAGCAGTCACAGGGTTCCAAGGCGAGCGATCAGGGCGGACAATCTCCGCAGGGTGGCTCCCAGGAACAGCAGCCGTCCGGTGACCAGAAACCATCGACGAGGAAGGATCCCACTCGCGAGGCGCTGGCCGAGGCCAAGACGAATCAGAAAGCGATCGCCGAAGAACTCCAGAAAATGCTGGATAGCCTTGGCGAGTTCGAGACGTACCGGGGTGTTGTGAAGGATGCCCAGGAGTTGCTCAAGCAGCAAGAGCAGGCGATGAAACAGACGGCCGAGGTCGCGGCCCGGCCCGAGACCGTCGGGAAGCCGGTCGAGGAGCTCGCACCCGAGCAGAAGTCGGAGCTGGCCAACCTCGCCTCGCGACAGTCCCAGGTGCGCTCGGGACTGCAAAAGCTCCAGGAGCGCATGGGCGAGATGTCCAAGCGACTCGACGAGTCGGACCCCCTCGCCGCCGCGGCCATGCGCGAGGCCGCCGAGAAGAGCCAGAGGCAGGGGACCGTCGGCAAGCTCGGCGAGGCCGCCGAGCAGTTGGAAAAGAACCAGATGGGGGCCGCCCGGTCCCGGCAGGATAAGGCCCGAGACGAGATCCGCGACCTGGTCGATGCCATCCAGAACCGTCGCGAACGCGAGCTGGCCCGGCTGGTCAAGGAACTCAAGAACGCCGAGAACGAACTCGCCAAGACCCGGGCCCAGCAGACGGAAAACCTGAAAAAGACCCAGGAGGCGCGCAAGAATCCCAATGCCCAGGAGCGCCAGGAACAGTTGAAGCGGCTGGCCAAGGAACAGGCCGAGATCAAGAAGGACCTCGAACGCCAGCTCCAGCGGCTGGCCAAACTGAGCGCCGATGCCGCGGCGCGGGCCGGGCAATCCGCCTCGAAACGCATGGCCCAGGCCCAGGGCGACCTCGATCAGGACCAGGGTGACGAGGCCGCCAAGCAGCAGGAAGAGGCGCTCGCCGACCTCGAAGAGGCCCAGGACGAGATCGAGGAGACCCGTCGCGAGGCCGAGGAACAACTCGCCAACGAACAGCTCGCCCGAATGGGCGACCAGCTCAAATCGCTCTCCGAGCGGCAGTCCAAGATCGTCGAGGAAACGAAGTCCTACGAGCAGCGACGCGCCCAGAACGAGGGGAAGCTCACCCCCGCTCAGCAGAGGGGCGTGCGGGGCCTCGGCCAGGTCCAGTCCGGGTTGAAGGATGAGACCGGCGAGCTGGCCGAGAAGCTCGACGGGGCCCCGGTCGTCGCGCTGACCCTCCGCCGGGCCTCCGACGATATGGACACCGCCGCGAAACGTCTCCAGGAGATCAAGACCGACACCGAGACCGAGAAGGCCCAGAAAGCCGCCGCCGAGCGCTTCAAGCAGCTCCTCGACTCGCTCAAGGCGGACGCCGCCGGCAACGGCGGTCAGGGCGGCGGCGGAGGAGGGGGCGGCGGTGGAGGGGGCGGAGCGGGCGGCGGAAACGACGACAGCATCCCCGCGGTCGCCCAGCTCAAGCTGCTCAAGACGCTCCAGCAACAGATCAACGAGCGAACTGATGAACTGGACGAAGAGCGCCGGCGCAAGGGCAACCTCACCCCCGATCAAGCCGCCGAACTGAAGCGGCTGGCCGAGGAAGAGGGCGTCCTGGCCGACCTGGTTCGTGACATGACCCGCCCGAGGCACGGCGACGAGGAGGAATGATCGATGAACGCAAGAACCGCGACGGGGCTCCTGTTTCTGTCGATCGGCCTGGCGGTCGTCGCCGGCCCGGTCGCCCGCGCCCAGCAGCCCGCGGAAAGGCCCAAGGACGAGGCGCTCGACGACCTGCTGGAGAAGCTCTCGCAACCCTCTAATGGCCCCGCGGCCAAGGCGGGCAAATCCACCAAGACCGAGGCCTCCCCCAAGAAGCAAGAGCCGAAAGGGGCGGATTCCAATTCGAAAGCCAAGGGCAAACCGGCCGACTCCTCCAAGGCGAGCACCGGGACCGCCCCGGACGGCGCCAAGCCACAGAAACCGGCCGCCGACAAGCCGGCGGCTCCGAAGCCGGGCGGCCCAGCCAAGGTCAGCGACAAGGATCAAGAGCTCGACGACCTGCTCCAGAAGCTGGGCGAGACCAAGGACGAGCCTTCCCCGGACGATCGTCCCCGGGGTGGCGGTGGTGAGAACAAGCCAGGTCCCCAGCCGCCCGGGGGAGGAAAAGCCGAACCCGACAAGCTCACGGGCAAGGATAAGGAAACCGACGAGCACCTGGAGGAGCTGACCGGCCGCCGCCGCAAGCGCAAGCAAGACGACGGCCAGCGCACCGGCGAGGTGGGCGAGATGATCAAGGAGATGCGGGACGTCGAGGAGAAGCTCGGCAAGCCGGACCCCGGCGAGGCGACCCGCGAACAGCAGAAGAAGATCGTCAAGCGCATCGAGACCATGATCGAGCAGGCGAAGCGATCGGGAGGCCAGATGGGGAGAATGACGCGGATGGTCCGCCAGCAAGGCCAGCAGCGGCAGGGTCAGCAGCAGGGCCAGACGGGCGCACTGGCCCGTGGCACCGGTCCGTCGAAGCCGCTCACCCCGACCGGCAAGCACTCCACCGCCGGCGGCAAGGACATCTGGGGACACCTGCCCCCCGAGCTCCGTCAGGAGATCGAGAACCAATCCAATGAAGAGCCCTTGAGCACCAAGAAAGAGATGATCGATCGTTACTATCTCTCGGTCGGCAAGGGCAAACTCGTCAGAGAGGAGTGAGGACATGCTCGGCCATCGGCGAGGACGGATCCAGGAAATCGGAGTCATCGCCGCCTCGGTCGTGCTGGCGATCGCTCTCGTCGGTCCGGCCGGGGCTCAGGAGCCCGCCCCGGCCAAGGAACCCGACAAATCGGTGGGGCGTTTCGGCGAGGGGCGTCGCGGCGACGTGCCCGAAGGCACCTTCGAGATGATGACCCCCGAGACCGACCGCGCCATCCAGTCCGGACTGGCCTGGCTGGCACGGAGCCAGAACAGCGACGGCTCCTTCGGCACGGGCACCTACCGCGGCAACATCGCCGTGACCAGCATCGCCGGCCTGGCGTTCATGTCCTCCGGGTCGACGCCCGGCCGCGGGCCGTACGGCGCCCCGATCGACAAGGCCCTGGCCTACGTGATGCAGAACACGTCCCCATCGGGCTTCATCACGGTGTCGGGATCCTCGACGCACGGGCCGATGTACTCGCACGGCTTCGGCACGCTGTTCCTGGCCGAGGCGTACGGCATGACGCACCGTCCGGAGATCCGCGAGAAGCTGCGCAAGGCGGTGCAACTGATCATCGACACCCAGAACAACGAAGGCGGCTGGCGATACCAGCCGGTGAAGAACGACGCCGACCTGTCGGTCACCATCTGCCAGATCAACGCGTTGAGGGCGGCGCGGAACGCGGGACTGTACGTGCCGAAGGATACGGTGGACGGATGCATCAAGTACGTGAAGCAGTCGCAAAATCCCGACGGCGGCTTCCGATACATGCTCTCCGGCGGGGCCAGCGCATTCCCCCGATCGGCGGCGGGCGTGGTGGCATTGCAGAGCGCAGGCGAGTACGATACGAAGGAGATCCGCGAAGGGATCGCCTATCTCCGCCAGTAGACGCGCGAGATCAAGCTCGGCAGTCGCT
>JBKQHM010000041.1:0-3968 GCA_052148775.1 Isosphaeraceae bacterium
CGCGAGGAATACATCGAGCAGGCATACTTCTTCCATACGTTTCGCGAGCGACTCGTCGACGGTCTGCCGTCGCAGGACATCCTGGCGCGGATCGGCGAGGAGCTCCTCTCGACGACCCGGCTGCCGATCGCGGTCTCGTTCCTGTACTCCGAAGTCAAGGTGCTGGGCCTGATGGGGCCGGCGATGGCCCGGATCAGCCATTATTTCACGCCGTTCCAGACCCATGTCGTCAGCCAGGCCGAGCACGACACCAGCCGATTCGCGATGGAGCAGGCCCTCCTGGTCCTGGAACGCGAAGCGAAATTCAAGGCCGAGAATCCCTCGCTCCCGGCCCTGTTCGTCTTCCAATTCGAAGCCCTGGCCCGCAACCGACTGGGTTACACACTGGGCCTGGCCGCCATGGCGGCCGACCCGTTCTACACCGAGGACTGGCAGGACTACATCCTCACGCTTCGCACACGGCTCGGCGACGTCGATTTCGCCGATCTGATTTACGTCCGATCGGAGCAATTCGTCAAGGAACGTCAGCAGCTCAACCCCGAGTTCATGCCCAAGTTCCCCACGCTCTTCGGTGCGAAAGAAGGCAAGATCGCGCGAGCGAACCGGGGACGCGACCCGATGTACCTCTTCTCGGCCTTGCAGCGCCAGCTCGGATATCCCGAAGTCCCCCGACCCAAACGCCCCGACGAGGTCGAGGCCCGCGTCCTGCTCCTCGAACAGAAGATCGCCCAGCTCGAGAATCGGCTCAAGGTCGCCGAGAGCGACCTGCAGCAGGATGTCGACCTCGCCCAGGTCCTGGTCAAGCCCGAGAATACGGCCGGCGTGCCGAAGGGCTGGGGTGGTCAATAGTCATTGGTCATTGGTCATTGGTCATTGGGGCAAGAGATCCGTTGAATACTGACTGGAGCGATTGTATGAGAGCCAGGCGTTGCCCCATTTCTTGCGGCGTCCTCGTGATGACCGCCTATTGCCTACTGCCTACGGGCTACTCCGGGGAGCTTCGCTCCGAACGACGAATCATCGACGCCAATTTCCCGGGCGCCTACCAGGTCGAGGTGGCCGACGTCAACGGCGACAAGAAACCCGATGTCATCGCCGTGGGAGGCAGCACTTGCGCCTGGTACGAGAATCCGTCGTGGAAGAAGCGCATCGTGACGACCGGCAAACGGTCGCCGGGGATCATCTCGAGTACGACCGCCGACCTGGACGGCGACGGCAGGGCCGAGATCGCGATCGCCTACGAGTTCGCGATGAACGAGCCGTCTAAGGGCAAGTTGCTACTCGCCGTCCAGGGCAAGGGGCTGGATGATCCCTGGAAGCTCGTACCGATCGGCGAAATCGGCAGCATCCACCGCCTGAGATGGGGCGACGTCGATGGCGACAAGCGGCTCGACCTCGTCGTGGCCCCGCTGTTCGGCCCCGAGGCCAAGCCTCCGACCTATGCCAGCCCGAATCGCATCCGGGTTTTCACGACCGGAGCGAATCCGGAAAGTGGCAGGTGGAGCAGTCGCACGTTGTCGGATCGGTATGTCTTGCATGCTATCGAGGTCATCGACGCCGATGGAGATGGCCTTTCCGACATCCTGACGGCCGACAACGATGGTGTGGCGCTCTTCCTCGACAACTCATCCGCTCCTCGGCCGTTGACGCCCGGTGCGCCGGGCAAGGCTCCGAAGCGGGGGTCGAGCGAGGTCCACCTCGGCAAGCTCCGGGACGGCCGTCGATTCCTCGCCACCGTCGAGCCCTGGCATGGGAATGAGGTGGCCGTCTGCCTCGCCGATGATGTCGCGAAGGGGCCGAAAGGAGACCAATCGAAAGCCTGGCTCTTTGGCCCGAGGGCCGTGCTCGACGAGACCCTCGCCGACGGCCACGCCTTATGGGTCGCCGACGTCGATGGTGACGGCGACGACGAGATCCTCGCCGGACATCGCGGCAAGGATCATCGGGTCTCAATGTACGATTATGACTGGGTCAAGAAGACCTGGGCCCGGACCGTGCTGGACCGCGATATCGCCGCGCAAGACCTCCGCGGCGGCGACCTCGATGGCGACGGAAAGCCCGACGTCATCGCCGTCGGCGGGGCGACGCACAACGTGGTCTGGTATCACTTCGATGGTCGCTGATATTGCCCGCTACAGCCGGATGGGTGCCAGGCCCGATTCCTCGTCGTGCTCCTTGTGGCGTGGCCCAGGGCACAGGTCAGGCCGAAGCCGATGAGCACCCCAACGCCCATCGCGAGCGCGACCACCCTCGGCGTCGTGGCATGCGTCTGGTGACAATGGCCATGCACCAGCGCCTTGCGTTTGAGCCCCGGCAACCGATAATCCAGAGCCTTCTTCTCGAGGAACTCGTCGAGCGTGAAGACCTTGTCGCCCAGCCGCCTGTCATTCTCCTCCATCGGAAAGAGGCCCCTCAGTTCGTCGCGGAAGACGGCCACGCAACTGGGCTCCAGGCCGACGATCGGCGTCCCCACCTCGATCTCCGGCGCGAGGGTGTCGAGGATCTGCCGAAGCAGCCCCTTGGCCGTGTCCAGCATGCCGAAGTCATACAGCGGACGACCGCAGCAGAGCGACGCCCGCGGGACGACGATCCGAAAACCGGCGTCCTCGAGCACCTCAACGGCTGCCTTGAGCGTCTGGCGGTGGAAGTGGTTGTTGAAGGAGTCGGGCCAGAGGATGACGCGTTCCCCGCCGACGTTCCGAGGCGCCCGTCGGCCCCAACAATCCTTGAACGTCTTGTTGGCAAAGGCCGGCATCTTTCGATGGGTCGAGATCCCTCTCATCATGGAAACGCCGGATTTGCGCGTGCATGGTCTCCTTGATCCCACCCATGGGAACGAGCGCGACCGGCGACACCGGGGTGCCGGTCGGATCCGCTACGGAACTCTCCCATCGCGCAGGGAAGAGAGACGGTCAGGCATTGCGGCCTGACTGCGGGGGGTCGGTCAGGCCGGAGGGCCTGAGCCACTGGGGGTCCGTGGTCTCCGAGTCGTCCTCGGATCGATCCACATCGCGGGCAATTTGCAGCAAATGAGAGGCCAGGGCGCGCGAAGAGCCCCACGACGCGCGGGGCGTCGTGGGGCTCGAGACGTCAGGGGGGAGTAGGCTCAGTGTGCGGCGGGTCGATCGAGCCGTGCCGCCTGGGCCACCGGCCAGGAATCGCCTCGGCGATCGTGGGAGCGCTGGAAGGCCCGCTCGCGCTCGAGCCGGGTCTGGTCGAAGATGCTCAGGTAGAGCTGTTCTTCCTGTTCGGTGAACACCTTGCCGCGACGGCCCATGACCGTTCGGGCGGTCTCGAAGAGCTTCTCGATGGGAAACCCTTGGGCAACCCGCCCGTAGAGCACGGCGGTGAATGACGGCACGTGCTTGGGCAGGAGGATGCCCGCCGGCAGGACGTTGCACATCACGCCAATCGACGTGCCCGTATTGAGCATGCTCCCCATGCCGGTGCGCGTATGGTCGCCGACGAAGCAACCGACCTTGGCCTGGCCGGTCGGGATCGGGTCCCCCTGGAGCGGGACGAAGACCTCGCCGTAATCGTTGCGCAAGTCGCTGTTGGAGGTGATCGCCCCCAGGTTGACCCACTCGCCGACGTAGGCGTGGCCCAGGAACCCCTCATGATACTTGTTGGAATGGCCGTGGACGATGGCCGCCTCGACCTCGCCGCCGATCCGGCAGTTGGGTCCGATCGTCACGCAGCCTCGGACGTTGGCCCGGAAGAGCTGGGTCTCGGCGGCGATCGAGCAGGGGCCCTCGATCCGCGTGAACGGCTGGACCCAGACGTTCGGACCCAGCATGATCGGCCCGTTGGTCGTATCGAAGACCGTGTACGGATCGATCCGGGCGGTATCGTGGATCCGCAGCCGGTCGGCCGGCCCGACCAGGGCCATCGTCGTCAGGTGGCGATTGGTGACCCCGGCGACGCCCGCCGCGAGGAAGTCGCGCTCCAGGTGGTCTCCATTGCGCGAG
>JBKQHM010000042.1:0-7316 GCA_052148775.1 Isosphaeraceae bacterium
CTCGAGCATTTCTGCACCCGGGATAGGCTGACCGGTGTAGCTGCTATTCCACCCGATTATGTTAAAGGCTGGGTCAAGCGTACTTTCGTCTCGCTCATAGTTGCTATCCCAAACCTGTTGCCAGATCGAGATCTGTTCCACGATATCGCACCCCGCGCTGTCGCTCGCACGTCTGCTCGGCTGCCGATCTGCAAGGACGACATAGGCCACGAGGCGTTTCTCACCCGGCCGGTCCTCGTGAGCAGTGACGACGCAGTCGCGCACCGCGACGTGCTGACGCAGTACTGCCTCGATCTCACCAACCTCGATGCGAAATCCGCGGATCTTGACCTGATAGTCGATCCGGCCCAGCAACTCGAAAGCGCCGTCTGGCCGATAGCGGGCCAGATCTCCCGTTTTGTAGAGCCGTTCCGCCGGATTAGCAGGGAAGGGGTTCGGTATGAACTTCTCGGCGGTTAGTCCGGGGCGATTGAGGTATCCGCGGGCCAGCCCAACACCTCCGATGTGGAGTTCGCCTGGGACACCAACGGGCACCGGCTGCAATTGACCGTCTAGCACATACATCTGTGTGTTCGCGATCGGTCGCCCGATCGGTACCGGCCCGTCAACGGGATCGACCTTCGCCACGGATGACCAGATTGTGGCCTCGGTTGGGCCGTAGAGATTCCAAAGCGCTGCACCTCGACCCATGAGCTGGGTGGCCAGTTCCCGGGGGAGGGCTTCGCCTCCGCAGAGCATGATCAGCCCAGGTTTCCCCTGCCAACCCGCCTCGAGGAGGAGTCTCCACGTGGCGGGGGTTCCCTGAAGGAAGGTAATCCCCGGATCATTGAGAGCCTCGATCAATCGTGTTCCGTCGGACGGCACATTGCTGCCAACGAGCTGTAGCCTTGCCCCCTTGATCAAGGGCAGAAAAATCTCGAGCGCCGCGATATCGAACGACAGATTGGTGACGGCTAGAATCGCGTCGCGATCCGTGAACCCGAGAATCTCGCCCAACGACTCCAGGACGTTGGAGAGCGCGCCGTGCTCGATCTGCACTCCCTTAGGCCTGCCGGTTGAGCCCGAGGTGAAGATTGTATAGGCTAGATTTAACTCCGTCACGCTGCTGGTGAGGTCCTCATCACTTTCCTCCGCGATATCAGCCCAGTCCGGTCCAAGTAGAAGACCCGAGCGTCGACATCCGGGACAGCTTGAAGCAACCGTTGATGCGTTAGCAGTAGAGGCAATTGTGTATCGGCGATCATAATGGTCAGCCGTGCACTAGGAAAGGACGGATCAAGGGGAACATATGCCCCTCCTGCCTTAAGGATGGCCACCAACGCTACTACCAACTCGATGGATCGATCCATGCATATACCAACCAAAATTTCCGGGCCGACTCCCTGCTTCAATAGGAAGCGCGCCATTCGGTTCGCCCGCGCATTGAGCTCTTGATACGTAAGCCGCTGACTCTCGAACGCGACCGCAACGGCATCGGGAGTGCGCTTGACCTGTGCCTCGAAGAGCAGAGGAACCGTTCGACTGTACTCCGAGGCGTATGCCTTGTGCCTCCACTGAGACAGCACCAGACGCCTATCTTGGTCTGATAAGAGGACCATAGAGTCGGACTCATGATGCTCTTTCGGATGGGATACCATCCGATAAAGTACTCGTCCATAATATGCCGCGAGTTCCGAGATATGTTCAACACATAGCCGAGATGCATCGTAACAAAAATTGACCTCCAACTCGGACGACCTAGGGTTGACCGAGAGATCGAGCAGCAGCGGAAAATGCGTCTCAGCGACATACCTGTAGTCAAGACAACGAAACTTCTCGGAGTTTGGAAGCTCACGATAGAAATGGAATTGGTTGAAGCTGAAGACCGTATCGAACAAGGGCCTACCTCCCAGAATTCTTTGTAATTCCGCGACCGGAAAGCGGTTGTAAGGGAGTATCTCCCGTTCCCTCTCGAACGTCCTCCGGGCGACGCTTAGCCAATCGCCGCCGCCGAGATCGAGTTCGATGGGAACCGTGTTCAGAAAGAGTCCGCAGACGCGGTAAATCCCCTTCACCTCGGGGCGAGTACTAACAATCAGGCCTGTTCGAACGATTTGCTGCCCGGAAAATGTGCGGAGAGTACGCAGATACGCTGCCAGGAGGACACTCTTGAGAGGGACCGCAGCGGCATCGGCGAACCGCTTGAGGTCAGCAAATCGCTGGGAGGCGACCACCATCTTGTGTTTGGCAACAAGTGGGCTCTTGCTCAGACTTTCGTCGGACAGCCACGGAGGAAGTTCTGAGTACAATCCTTCGGTGACGTTCCTAGTCCAGAAGTGAAGGCACTCATCCGACTCAATGGTCTCACGCTCAAGCGTCTCGTAGTCTCGAAATGTGAAGACGGGCAATGAGGGAAGTGGGTCCGGTCGCCGTTCCAGGGTGGCAAGATAGAATTGGAACAGCTCGACAATGACTATAGCTTCGCTCCACACATCCATGATCGCGTGATGACACGACCAGCTAAGCTGGAAACACTCAGGACCTCGTTTGTGCACGTGAAAACGAAGGAGAGGAGGGCAATCGATGCGGAGCAGTCTTCGTTGCTCCGCCTCGAACCATGAATCGATCGCACATTCCTGCTCTCGCGGATTGAGCTTGCCGATGTCCTCGACCTCTATAGGTATCGCCGCGCGCTCGTGGACTAGCTGGAGCATCTCGCTGTAACTACCGAGATCGAATGAAGTCCGCAGGGCAGGGTGACGTGCAGAGATTCTGCCAAGAGTCTCGTGAAGGAGGGCGTTGTCATAGGGTGTCTCCACATGCAAAGTGTGGACGTTGTGGTACAGAGTGGACGATGCAGAAGAGGAGCTATGGAATACCATACCTGCCTGGAGCTTCGTCAGCGGATATGCATCCTCGATCCCCTCCGGCAATCTGCGTCGGTCGTCTTCGGAAATCAGGCTGAACGCCTCCATCTTTAGTGGTCCTGGGCTTCCCAGGCAGGCCCCCTCGATCTTGCCGTTGGCGGGCGTGCTCTTTTCACGTTGAGTGACAGATCGTCGGCCAATTCGTGTGTCCATCTGAAATCATCTTCCAGAGTTCGTGGATTGATCCCGAATCGGAGACGTCGCTGTGGTAGGGAGTGTGTACGATCATACCCTAAATTGCGTCTCGGCCGGAGTCAAGTGCATACTACGCCCTAACGCGGCGGAGCCGCAACAAAAAATTCAAGCCGATACCCAGCGGACCATACGATCGATGGGGTACATACCATCCCAGGGGGTCTCGTACTGCGACATCCGTCCCGGCTCCGGGCAGCGCGCGACGCCGTGGGTGGTGAGGGCGTCGGCCAGTGACAAGCGGCGAGCGGTCAGCGCCAGGGCCACCGTCTGGGTCATCACCGAACAATGAGGCACGACGTCGAAGACGTCGTCCACCGGGCGGACGAAGAGCGTCCGGCCGTAGCAGGGGTCCGCCAGCCCTCGGTCGTCATCCGCGTAGAGCACCGCCCAGGAGACGCCGTGACTGTGCCAGGCCTCGCCGCGAATCCCGTACTCGGCGCGCAGGCCAAACCCGCGGAAGGCATCCGAGGCGGAGAGCGAGGGCGATGGTCTGCCAGCACAGGCTGTGCCCAACTCGTCGCCTAGGATTGCGGCGAAGCGGGGAGGCGACACCATGCCCCCGCGCTCCACGAAGACCGTGTGCGGCGAGTTGCACCCGCGTTGGTCGAGGGCGACTGTGTCGAGCGCGAGCAGTTGGGCTGTCCGCCGCGCACTCCCCTCATCAGCCAGCATGTCGGCCCCGACTACCGCGAAGGAGGTCTTGGGGCCGAACACAATATCCTCCGTGCCGTATCGCCGCGGCAGGCTCATCACAGATTCCACCGCTTCCCGGCCGCCCCAGGCTACCCGGACATCGGCCAGCATCGACAGGGCACGGGCGGAGGCCGTGTCGTCGCGCGCGACATACATTGTCCGCACGGCCCGAGTCAGCACGTCCCCCTCGACGACCTCACCGTCGGGGCGGGCGTACCGCGCCGAGCCGAGGACTTCGAGGAAGGAAGCTAGAGCACCCGTCTCCCGCGCGGGAACTTTCGCCAGGTTGGCGTTCTTCGAGAGTAGCCCTTGGACCACCGAGATCACCCCGAGCATAGGCACATTGCCGGCCAGCCAGTGGACCACAATACCGCGCGGCTGAGCGCGGTGCAATCGGCGGGCACCTGGCCGGACAGGGACGAAGCGGTCGATGGCCGCGCGGTCGCCGCGGAGGGCAAGGTCGCAGATGCTCTCCAGGTTCCTCCGGCGCAGCCAGGACGAGAGGAACTTGCGCGTGGCTTCGTCGTCCGCCTTTTCGGACGTACGGCCGTGCCACGCCCCTTCGCGGCCGGCCACGTCGCAGAGTCCGATCACGTCATCGATCGAGACTGCGCGAAGCCCCTCCTGGGCCTGCCGCAACTCGGCCGCGAATCGCTCCAAGGTCTCCGCCGAGACCCCGACCGCCGAACTCGCCACCACGGCATCGTGTTCACCACTCTCGTCGGACAAGACTTGGAACATCGGATCAATTCGCCTCCCGGAGTGTCAGGTCGGGGAGAGTGTCGCCGCAGCCTCTCACCTCCGAGCCCAGGGCCCGGGCAAGCACTTCGAACCGGGTGCCATAACGGCCATTCACCTCGCGGTCACGCGAGACTACTCGGCCGATGTCGTCGAGCAGGAGGGAGAACCCCGGGTAGCTGTGGGGAAGCGGAGTGATGAACTGGAGCAGTCCCGGTTCGCCATCGGGCAGCACCTCGAGCGTGAACGGGTCGCGGGCGAACACCTCCGCCCAGGCGGGCGCGACGCGCACACCCCGCCCGTCGTCGGGGTAGATGACGCCGAGCTGCTCAGTGAACCCATAGACGTCCCGAATGAGCAAGTCCTCGGCGACAAAGGCGCGGGCTGCCTCAGTGTTCAACCGCTCCCGTCCCACGGAACGATCCAGGAGCCGCTTCCAGCCGCCGAAGTGGAGGATCAAACTCCCCGGCGGAAGTTGGAATTGGACCCCGAGCCGCAACAAGGGCGTGAGGACCTGTTGGTAGAACACATAGGTGAGGCCGATCAGGCAGACTGGTGCCCGTGCGGCGGCGTATCCATCCAGAAGTTCCCCCAGCCTCTCGACGTCGAGCACCGCCTCACCCGCCCCCACGTTGAACACGTGGTGCACTCGGCTCGCCATCATCAGGTAACCCCGCAGGCCGGCGATGCGGGCCGAGAGCTCCGTACCAACAACGCTGGAGACCGCGGGGTCGACGTCGAACACGATGAACGGGCGGCGCGCGGGCCCCATCAGGTCGCTCAAGAGGACGGCCAGGGAGCGCATCTGGCGGTTGCGGGTAACGGCGTCGAGCGCGACGCGGCTCGGGGTCTGCGCGGTGGTGGCGCTCGAGCTGAGCACGCGGACAACCTCCCCGTCCACGACCGACCGCAGGTTGAGCCGCTTGAAGACGATCACGGGAAGGACCGGCAGGCGTGACAGATCCTCGACCGGAGCTTCGGGGTCAGCCCCTTGTTTACGGTACCACCGAGCGAAGGGAGGGCAACTGGTGCAATGATGCCTCACCGCCTCACTCACGGCGGCTCGTAGCAAGTCTCGGTTCCCGTCGGGGGAGCCCGGGTACGGCGGTTGCTTCAGCAACTCATCGGTGTGTGTCATGGCCACTCACCCGACTCCCATCACCAGAGCCTCGAGATCCTGCCGGGTGAGGCGGCAGGGGTTGGTGCGCAAACAGACGTCGACCGCAGCCGCCTCGACCAAAGCACCGACCTCCCTCGCGGTAAGGCCGCGGCCGAGGATGTCAGCGAAGCCGCGCGGGGCCCCTACTTCGTCGGCCAGGTCACTAACCGCTCCGAGTAGAGCCTCGCCCCGCGCCATCCCGCAGCTGGTGGCGAGCTCATCATACGGCTTTGGGTTCTTCTGATGGTTCCACGCCATTGTAGGCGGCAGGAACAAGGTCGTGCCAACCGAGTGGGGTGTCCGGAAGAGACGGCCTGCGGCGTGTGCCAGCGCGTGTGCCGCGCCAGTCGAGGCCGTGCTCTGACACAGCCCCCCCAGATATGCCGCCGCCTGCATCCCCTCACGGGACGCGAGGTCCTGAGGGGCGCGGACCGACCGCGGCAGGTGGTGAAGCACCCCGCGGATCGCCGCTGCGCTGAGCCCCCGAAGCAGCGAGTGGGAGAGGACGGAGACGGCCGACTCGACCGCGTGCGCTAGCGCGTCGAAACCGGTGCTCACCGTGACCGCCGCAGGGAGGGTCGCCGTGATCGACGGGTCGAGGACGACCAGCCCCGGAACCCAGTGGGTCGAGAGGTATGCCACCTTCTCACCACCTGGGGCGATGAGGATGGCTGTCTGTGAGGCTTCAGAGCCGCTGCCGGCCGTGGTGGGCACCAGCGCCAGCCGCGCCTTGTGGCCGGGACCCACGTCCCGCGCGCCCGCCACCGACCAGTCAACCTCGGGGTGCTCGTACTGCGCCCAGACGAATTTCGCTGCGTCGAGGACCGACCCCCCGCCGACCCCGACGATCCAGTTGGGCGCGAAGGCCACAACCCGGTCCCGCAGACCGGCGACCGCCGCCCCGGTCGGCTCCCCCCCCGGCCAAACTACCACCTCACAGGCCGACGCCCGTTGGATCTTCGCCAGGAGAGGCGCGCGCCATGCCGCCGTCGTCGATACGCCGGTCACGAGCACCAGGACACGGGGGCCTTCCCCAAGAAAGCATAGACGGTCCAATGCGCCACGCCCCGCGCACACTTCGGGCGGGGCAAATACGCATTGGAGGGCGCGTAGCCTCAGCGTCCCGGGATCCATGTCTCACCTCCCTTGCACTCTCGCTCTGCCCCATCCAACATAACCCCCATCTCCGACCCCGGTCGGGCCAATTCGTCTGCCTCGTACGGCCGGCCCGTTCCCGCCCGGGCACCTGCGAAGGCCTCCGATCCGGAACAGAGGGGTTGAGATGCCGACCGCAGGAGCACGCGCTGGAGCTTCCCAGAGCTCGTTCGGGGTAGCTTCTCGACGATCTCAATCGACCGGGGAATCTTGTACTCCTCGATCCGCGACCTTAGGAACGCCGCCACCGATTTCAGGTCGATCCTCGCTTCGGAAATGATATAAGCTTTCACATGTTCACCTGTCAGCTGGTTCGGTGCCCCGACGCAGGCCACGTCGCGAACCCCATCCATCAGGCGGAGGTGCTCCTCCACCTCATCGGGGACGACCTTGCGCCCGCCCACGTTGATCAGGTCGGTCAGGCGCCCCTGAAGGTAGGCGCTCACACCCTGAACCTTTTGTACAGCAAC
>JBKQHM010000043.1:0-5334 GCA_052148775.1 Isosphaeraceae bacterium
GATCAGCACCGTGCAGGCGCCGCAGCGGCCCTCGCCGCAGCCGTACTTGGCGCCGGTCAGGCCGAGGTCGTCGCGGAGCACGCCCAGCAGGTGCCGCTCGCGATCGGCTTCGACCTTGACCGTCTTGCCGTTGATCCGCAGTTCCTGGACGTCGGGCATGGGTTGGTCCTGTCGAAGAAGTGTGGGTTGAACAATGTTGCCGAAGCCCCGATTGAGAGAGGGCGGGGGACGTGACCACGGTCTCACGACCGTGGTCATGCTCCGAATTCTATCGCATCTTGATCAGACTTTATGATTTCTTCAACAACCCCCGATCCTGCATCCAATCCTTGAGTCGGGCGGTCCAGGTCGTGACGGGGGAGTGGGTGTCATGCATGCCGAAGCCATGCCCGCCCCGGGCGTAGATGTGCAGCTCGGCCGAGACGCCGGCCTTCTTGAGGGCCGAGTAAACGGCGATGGTGCGCTCGGCCAGTCGATCGTTGTCGGCGACGAGCAGGAACGTGGGTGGTGTGTCCTTGGTGACGTTGAAGCTCTCGGGCCGGCCGCCAGGATAGACCAGCATCAGGAAGTCGGGGCGGGCGTCGAGTCGGTCGATGGGGTCGGCCGCGCCCGGGCTCGTCGGCTCGAACTTCGTGCCCGCCAGCGCCGCGAGCTCGCCGCCGGCCGAGAATCCCATCAGGCCGACCCGCTTCGGGTCGATCCCCCAATCGTCGGCATGGCTGCGCACTAGCCGCATCGCGCGCCGGGCGTCGGCCAGGGCATGGACGTCGACCTTGTAATCGGCCCCCTCGGTCCGCGCCAGTCGGTACTTGAGCACGATCCCCGCAACGCCGATGCTGTTGAGGTACTTGGCGACGTCGTAGCCCTCGTGGTCGATCGCGAGGAACCGGTGTCCGCCACCGGGGCAGATCACGACCGCCGCGCCCGTGGCCTTGTCGCGCGGGGGCAGGTACACCGTCAGGGTCGGGTTATGGACCCGCGAGATATGACGGTCGTGTACCCCGTTCTTCCCCTGCTCGGCCACCTCCTCCGGATCCGACTTCCCCTCCGAGCCCGGCGCCCCGGACGTCCAGAGCGGGATCACCTGCGGCTCCTCGGCCGCCAAACACCACGCCGGCAACATCACCCAGACCAGGAGCGTCCTCGACAACCTCATGATGCGTCTCCCTTTCGTCGCTGTTGATCGATCACCGGTTGCGTCGTCCTGCCGAGAGTGCCTGCGAGGGAGCACGCACTCTCGGCATTCGTCCCGAACTCTGTGTTCGCTACCTCATCATAGCGACAGGATCGGGGGTTTCGATCCACCTCAGAATTCGATCGCTTATTGCCAACGGCCGGGCCGGGTCCGATAATCCAGGCTCGACCGGTCGGAGGAGTCGTCTTGCGGCCGAATCCGGCCCGACGTTCCGCACATCCATTCCGATCCGGTTCGCGCCCCGAAGTCCAGGGAGCACACGTCATGAGGAATCCACTCGCCCTATGCGCCCTCGCCGTTCTCCTGATCCCGTCCATGATCCAAGGGAATCAGAATCCGAACCCTGAAGCCGAGGCTCGGCGGATCAAGCGCGAGCTGCTGAGCACGTGGGATTGTGTCTCATTGGAGAACCTTCCCAAGGAGACCAGCCACATCAAACACATCACGCCGACCCACTACACCTGGGTGACGTACGATCGCGAGCAGAATGCGATCGTGTCCGTTTCGGGCGGGACCTGGTCCCTCCAGGACGGCAAGTATCGGGAGGTCTGCGAATTCGCCAGCGATAGTCACCAACACGTGAGGGGCAAGACGTTCACCTTCACGATGAACCTCGTCGGCGACAAGTGGGGCCACAAGGGGGTGCCCGGTACGGAGATCCCGGTCGATGAGGTCTGGAACCGCGTGAAGTCGACGAAGGGCCAGGAGAAGAATACGGAGCAACCCGGGCAGAAGTTGTTGGGCACGTGGGAAACGGACCTGGGCGAGAGAGCGCCCAGGGCCATGAGGATGGTCAAGCACATCACACCGACCCACTGGACCTGGGTGATCTACGATCGCGAGAACAAGATGGTGATGGCCGCCATGGGAGGGCCCTGGTCCGTAAAGGGTGACAAGTACGAAGAAACCGTCGCATTCACTACGGACAATGTCGCGGACGCCCGCGGCACGTCGCATCCTTATGGCTTCCAGGTCGATGGCGATCGATGGCTCATCAAGAGAGGTCCTGGTTCTCGGGGCGCCGCCGAGGAGGTGTGGAAGCGGTTGAAATGAGCATCGCAGGGGGAATCGAGGGGCCAGCTCCGATCGTGGCACGGCGTGCCGCCCGTGTCGGGAATCCCACGGGCTGCACGTCCGCGCCACCCCGGCTACCCCTTGACGGCGAGAACGGCGTCGAGCGGCGCCGGGGTCTTCGCCCCCGACACCTGGGAGAATCCGACCTGCTTGAGCAGGGTTTCGTATTCCGAGAAGGTCCGCTCCTTGCCCTCGGTGCAGGTCAGCATGTTCAGGTTCTGCATCTGGGCCCATCGGGGTCCGCGCTTGTCTTCGTCGAGCATCTTCTCGGCGATCAATAACGCCCCGCCGGAGGGGAGTCGGTCGAAGATGCGCGCCAGGAGCTGGATGACCTTGGGTTCCGACCAGTCGTGGAGGATCCGGCCGACGGCATAGAGGTCGGCCTCGGGCAGGGGATCGGAGAAGAAGTCGCCGGCCGTGACCTCGATCCGATCGGCCTCCGGCGCGGCCCCGGTGATTTCCTTCGCCAGGGGGACGGCCCCGGGGAGGTCGAAGACGACGGCGCGGAGGTTCGGATAGCGATGGCAGGCGGCGATCGCCAGGTGGCCGGTCGCACCGCCCAGGTCGACCAGCCGCTCGAACTGGCCCAGGTCGAAAGCGGTCACCACGTGCGGCGAGCTGATCACCCCGTAGCCGTGCATCCCCATCAGGAATTCGCGCAGGGCGTCCTCTGTCCGGAAGAAGTGCGAGAAGATCGGGCCGTCCCAGCCGAAGGTCTGCTGCCATCGGTGGGTCCCCTCGCGGATCGCGCCCTCGAGGTTGCCCCAGAGCTTCCACATCACGTCGTTCGAATAGCCGATGTACCCGGTGAGCCGCGATGGGCTCCGCTTGCAGAGGTATGCCGAGGAGACGGGGGTGTTCTCATAATCGTCGCCGCGTCGATCGAGCAGGTGGAGTCCGATGCAGGCGTCGAGCAGGCGTTCGAGCGCATCGGGGTTAAGGTCGAGCACCTCGGCCAGTTCGGCCAGGGACTTCGGCCCGTCTTCCAGGGTGTCGAAGACGCCCAGCGAGACCGCCGCGAACATCGTCTTGGAGCGTCGGAAGGCTTCGAGGAGCTCGAGGATCACGCCGGGGTCGGGCTGGGAAGTGTCTCGAATCACGGTGGATCGTCTCCTTGGTATCTTGCGGCGATGCACGTCGGCGATCGCGAAAGGGCGGGATATCGGTTCATCTGGCAACTCCGATTTCAGCAACAACGCCCCGTCGGGGTCCAGAGCAGAAACGCCCGGAGTACGCGTTCACGCCGCGGTTTCGTCGCCCCGTGCCTGCTGAGCGAAGACGATCAGGTTCCCGGCGGGCTCCCGGACACCGATCTCGGTCGCCCCATAGAACGTCGTGCGCCTCGGGACGACGAGGTCCATGCCCGCGAGCCGCTTTTCCACGTCGTCGATGTCCGAGACCTCGATGTAGATAGCGTTGGGAGACGGCACCGCCGAGTCCTCCGTGGCCAGCGCCAGCGCCGGGATATCCTTCGCGACGCTCTCCCGGCTCTGGTACATGATCTCGACGTTGCCCCGCGACAGGATCACGAACCCCAGGCCATCCCCCTCCGGGACTTCCACGGTCTTCTCGAAATCCAGCCTGTCGGTCCAGAACCCCAGGCACGGCTCGATCCGTTCGACCACGAATACCGGCGTCAACTTCTTCATCGACCGTCCTCCAGACCATCACACAGCAACCATCGACATCGAAAAACTGTTCGTGTGTATACAGTAAATGCGATGAGGAATCAAGCGGGTCGATCGGACCGGTCCTGGTGCTCCTTGCGCAGGGCGAGGACCAGGTAGATGACGATGCCGACGTTGAGGAGGAAGAGCGCTATCCTGAGCAGGGCGAACTTGCGGGCGATTTCATAGATCTCGAATGGGATCAGTGAGCTGGTGGCGACGATGACGAGATACCCGGCCCAGTCGCGCTCGAGGATCAGACCGATACCCTCGACGGTGTGGAGCAGGGCGTAGAAGAAGGTGCCCGCCTCGAGGATGCGGAGATGGTCCCGGCCGACGCCCGTGATGCGGGAGAGCACCTCGTGGATGATCCGGTTCTGGTGATCGAGCCCCAGATGGGTGACGATCCGCTCCGCGGCCGGGCCCGGATCGTGGCCGAGGAATCGGAAGACGCCGATCCCGAAGGCGATCGCCATCCCGCCGCTGATCAGCTTGAGGGTGCCGATCAGCTTGAAGCCGAGGTAGCCGGACTTCGTCGATTTATCCATCCTCGTCCTCGCGGGAACAGGCTACGCTCATCTTACTCGAACCGCAAATGCATCACCGACTCGCCCGAATCGCGGAGCTCGATCAGCGAATCGATGCCGATCTCCAGGTGCTTCCGCACGAACTTCTCGGTCACCGTCCGGTCGCTGCGGCTGGACTTCACGCCCTCGGGCGTCATCGGGCTGTCGGAGACCAGCAGCAGCGCGCCCTTGGGGATGTGGTTGACGAACCCGACGATGAAGATCGTGGCGGTCTCCATGTCGATCCCCTGGGCCCGGATCTTCTTGAGGTAGTTCCGGAACGCCTCGTCGTGCTCCCAGACCCGCCGGTTCGTGGTGTAGATCGTCCCGGTGGAATAATCGAGCCCGTGCTTGACGATCATGGCCGAGAGCGCCTTCTGGAGTCGGAACGAGGGCAGGGCGGGGATCTCCGGCGGCATGTAATCGTTGCTGGTCCCCTCGCCCCGGATCGCGGCGATCGGCAGGATGAAATCGCCGACCTTGGTCTTCTTCAGGCCCCCGCATTTGCCCAGGAACAGCACGGCCTTCGGCTCGATGGCGGCGAGCAGGTCCATCACCGTCGCCGCCATGGCGCTGCCCATGCCGAAGTTGAGGATCGTCAGGTCCTCGGCCGTCGCCGACTGCATCGGGTGGGACCGGCCCAGCACCTCGACGCCGAACCGATCAGCGAACATGTCTACATAGTTATGGAAGTTGCTCAGGAGGATGTACTTGCCGAACTCATCGAGCGGGCGCCCGGTGTATCGGGGCAGCCAGTCCTTCACGATCTCGGCTTTCGTCTTCACAGAGTCGATTCCTGTGCTCAGACGCCGTATCAAAAGCACCGTTCTGC
>JBKQHM010000044.1:0-16546 GCA_052148775.1 Isosphaeraceae bacterium
CCCAGGCCGGGTGCGCTGGCGGTCGCCGCGAAGAAGCCGAGCGTCTACCTGATCGCCGGGATCAACGGGTCGGGGAAGACGACCTCGATCGCCAAGCTGGCGCAGCGGCTCAAGGACCAGGGGAACACGATCCTCCTGGCCGCCTGCGACAACTTCCGCGCCGCCGCGGCCGACCAGCTCGCGGTCTGGGCCGGCCGCGCCGGCTGCGAGATCGTCCGGGGCGCGGCCAACGCCGACCCGGCCAGCGTGGCCCACGACGCCTGCCAGCGTGCGCTGGCCCGGGGCGTCGATATCATGATCGTCGACACCGCCGGGCGCCTCCACACCCAGAACCACCTGATGCGCGAGCTCGAGAAGATCCGCGGCGTCCTCCAGCGGCTGATCCCCGGCTCGCCCCACGAGGTCCTCCTGGTCATCGACGCCACCAACGGCCAGAACGCCATCCGCCAGGCCGAGGTCTTCACCAAGAGCATCGGCTGCACCGGCGTCATCCTGACTAAGCTCGACGGCACCGCCAAGGGGGGCGTCGTCGTCGCCGTCCGCCAGACCATCAACCTGCCCGTCAAGTTCATCGGCGTCGGCGAGGCCCTCGACGACTTGCAGCCCTTCGACGCCGATACCTTCGTCGAGTCCTTGTTCGTATGATCGTGCGTTTCGTCATTCGGAGGCTCGAAGGGGAGTCGGGAATCGACTTCTCTCATCGAGCCCGGCGGACCGGCCAATCCCGGATGAGGCGGCCATGCCCAAGCCATTCGACGCAACGACCCGGCAGTTGATCGAGCTGGGGCCGGCCGACTGGCTGGCCTACCTCGGCATACCCGTCGCCGATCCCGATCGCGTCACCGTCATCGACTCCAACCTCTCCACCTTCACCGCCGATGCCGACAAGGTCATCCGCGTCGACGATCCCACCCCCTGGATCGAGCTCATCGAACTCCAGGCCGGCCGCGATGTCCGGCTCGACAAGCGCTCGCACGTCTACAGCACCCTGCTGGGATGGCGTCACCAACTGCCGGTGCGCACCTCCCTGGTCTTGCTCCGACCGGCCGCCGACGGCCCCGAGCTCACCGGCACCCTGGAGCTGCGCTATCCCGACGGTGACGTCTATGACACCTTCCGCTATGATGTGATCAGGGTCTGGGAGCAGCCGGTCCAAGCGGTGCTGGCCTGTGGACCGACGGTCCTGCCGCTGGCACCGGTCTCGAACGTCGCGATCGACGAGGTGCCCGGAGTGCTGATGGCCATCTCGCGGCGGCTGGAGCGGGAAACCACACCCCAGCAGGCGTCGGCGTTGTGGGGCGCGACGCGAATCCTGATGGGCTTGCGGTACGAGGAAGCGCAGATCGATGCGATCATCCAGGGGGTAACCGCCATGTTGTACGGCATCCGCGGGATCGAGGAGTCGACGGTCTATCAGGGGCTGCTCCGCAGGGGCGAGGCCAAGGGCCGCGCCGACGAGATGAGGGAGGCCCTGTTGCGCCTGGGCCGACGGAAATTCGGGCCGCCCGGCGCGGACGTCGAGGCCCAGATCGCGGCCATGGGCGATCTCGTCCGGCTGCGCTCGCTCCTCGACCGCGTCCTCGACGTGTCGAACTGGGACGAGTTGCTCGCCTCTCCCGATCGCGTCATGTAGCGTCGCATCAGCGACGGATTCCCGGCCGAGTCGCCGTGTCGATCGTCGAATCCTTGGCACCAGCTTCTGACCCGAGAATCTTCCCTCCCCGGGAAGAACCGCGCAACTCGCTCGTTTCCCCTGATGGAGCGGGATCGAGACCGGATGCAGAAACCGCGAGGACCGATGCCGATCAATCCCCTGTCCTGATCGAGCACGACGCGTTGGAAAACCCTCCAGCGCTCCCGGTCGCCGGATATCCCGTCTCCGCCGCGCGCCGCCGATTCGAGCGCCGACACCCGTCGGCCCGACGGCCCCGGTCCGCGCCTTTCGTTCGGGGAGGCGCAATGTCACAAGATCGGTCCTGCCGCATGACCATCCGCCGGAAATACCCCTGAAATGCGCAGTGTAGATACCGATGGGCTCACGCGTGTGGTCAAGGCGAGAATCACGGCGCTCCGAGACGAGGGGGCGCCTTTCGGAACAGACTGTCATACTTTGCTCACCGAGGATCGTATCAGGGAACGAATCTCCGGCGCTGGCTGAACCGCGATCACGGCTGCGGAGGAAGCAACTTCACCGCAGGGTCGCCCAGGACCACAAACCCTCTAGCATCGTTGTGAGCGGTCCAGAGGTCCGCCAGAAGCGCGTCGTCGGGCCGCTGTCCTCTGCTCTCGAGCGTGATCTCGCCGGTCAGTTCCGTGGCGAGTGCGGCATAGAGGGCGCCAAAATACTCGAGTGCCCAGCCGACGCGGTGGCCGCCGAGGAGGCATTGCAGGACGCTCTGGAACGCCTGGAGCTGACGGCCGACGCCGCCACCGCCGCGAAATGAGCAGCTCCAAGCTCGCTCGACGTGACCGATCACCGCGAGCGCACCTTGGCGGAGCAACCGTTGCGGCAGCCTCGCGACGAAAGGCCGTGATGCCAGCACCCGGGCCGACCCGAACCGATTCAGGTGGGCGAAGTCGTCGAGCGCCGGGGTCCCCGCGCCGAAGCAGGCGAAGTGGAACGCGATCATCCCCGCGAGTCGGGCACCGTCGGCGATGTCATCGGCGGCGAGATAATGTCCCGTAGGGATGGCCCCGCGCCACCTCAGGATCCCTGGCCAGTCCTGGCAGAGCAAGGCCCCCTGGTGTGCGTATTGCAGCGCGTGGCCGTTCGGGAAGGCCATGCCGTGGCTTGCCGTGAAGAGCAGAGCCGGCGGCTCCGGCCCGTTGAGCAGTCCGGCCAGGTCGTCCTTTCGGGCCAATTCCGGCCCGAAGGTCTGCACGTCCCAGCCGGCATCGCGGACCTCCTCGGTCGCGGCCAGGGCCGCGCCGAGCGGCCGCACGAGGTCGCCAAGGCCCAGCGATGTCGCGCGGTCGCCCCGATTGGCCACACCGACGAAAACCGCCCGCCGGGACGGCCTCCACGGCCCTGGTACCGACTCGGACTCGACCACGGCGCGCGCGTAGCGCTCGAACGCGTCGAGGTCGGGCGTGCCATCGGGATTCTCGAACCAGAGCCGGCCGACGGCGTAAACGACATCCAGTCCGTACTGGAATCGGAAAGGGACGGCGCCCGGGCTGCCGACGACCATCAGGTAATAGGGCACCCGCTGGGGGTCGGCCGGCATCGACGGCAGCACTTTCCGTCGACGCAGGAAGGTCCGCACGGATTCCTGCCCATCACCGACCCGATATCCCTCAGGCCCGGCGAATCGCTGAAAGCGCCCTCCCGCCTGCCGGGCGCGGAAGTCGATGAGGGGTTGGAGCGCCTCGACGACGGCGGGGTCGAGATCGCTCGCGAAGATGACGCCCCACCCGGCCGAGGCGAGGTCGTTGGGACGGGTCCCGGCGATCGGCCCGAGCCTCTTCTCGGTGTCGCGCCGGTGCCGCTCGCCGAGGGCCTCGCGGTCGTCACCCCCAACCCCGCCAACACCCATCTCCCCGCGCGCAGCCGCCGCGACTTCGGCCGCCGTGAGCTCGCCACTGAGGTATTCGCCGCAGCTCGCGTCGATGCCGTTGATGTCGAAAGTTGAGCAGGGGGTATTCGATCGATCCGTATCCGATTCGACCATCGACGATACTCCGTTTCATCGCTGCGGCGGCTTCGACCGCCGGGCCTTTGAGGGGAAAACGATTTCCGGGGGACCGCCCCAGGCCCTCAATTGCTGCTGTCGGCCCTTGTACTCTTCAACTTTGAGCATTCGTGTTCCGCCCTGGTCGTCCATCGTGCGTCCGGTGATCACCTCGACCCAGAGCCGAAGATGAGCCGGGGATGCGTCGACTCGCTCGGGCAGGAACCAGAGACGCACGGTGCCCCCGCCGGCCGTCAACGGGGTGCCCTCACAGGCCGTCAACACGGTCTGGCCTTCCGGACCGAACCCCACGGCGATGACCGGGCCATCGTGGATCAACGGGGCACCGATGGGGATCCCGGTCTTCACATCCCAGAGCCGCGCTGTATTGTCGCGGCTGCCCGTGAGTGCGGTCCTGCCGTCCGGGCTCAACGCCACGGCGCCGACATTTCCCTGGTGTTTCAGCACGGCGCCCGTGGGCTGCCCGGTGTTCACTTCCCAGAGCCGGGCGGTTCCATCCGCGCTGCCCGTGAGCGCCGTCCTGCCGCCGCGACTGAACGCCACGGCGAGGACTCTCGCATCGTGCATCAAGACGAACCTCGACATCCCGGTCCTCAGATCCCAGAGCCGCGCCTGGGAATCGTAACTGCCCGTGAGTGCGGTCCTGCCGTCCGGGCTCAACGCCACGGCGCCGACAGATTCCTCGTGTTCCAGCGGGTCACCGATGGGTTGCCCGGTCTTCACTTTCCAGAGCCGCGCCTTGTTGTCACTGCAGCCGGTTATCGCGGTCTGGCCGTCCGGGCTCAACGCGGCCGAAAGGACGAATCCGCCGTGGGGCAGCGGCTCGCCCTTGGGGATCCCGGTCTTCACATCCCAGAGCCGCGCGGTATTGTCGCGGCTGCCCGTGAGTGCGGTCATACCGTCCTCGCTCAACGCCACGGCAACCACCCTCTGGCCATGTCCGAGTGGATGCCCCGCGGGCAGCCCCTTCTCCAGATCCCAGAGCCGCGCCTCCTTATCAGGTCCGCCGATCAGCGCAGTCCGTCCGCCGAGGCCGAACGCCACCGCCGTCACGTCTCGGCCGAATCTCAGCTTCTCGACGCGCGGTCGCCCGTCGTTCAGCTCCCAAAGCCGCGCGGTCGAGTCGGAGCTGCCCGTCACCGCCGCCTTGCTGTCGGGGCCGAAGGCCACGGCGTTGACCCCGGCGTCGGCCCCGCGCCCGTGCTCCAGCGCCCCGACCCTGGGCCGACCGGTCGTCACGTCCCAGAGTCGCGCGGTGCCGTCAACGCTACCTGTCAGAGCGGTCCGGTTGTCGGGGCTCACCGCGGTGGCGACGACATCTCCCTCGTGCTTCAACGGCGCCCCCCTGGCCCGACCAGTGCTCACATCCCAGAGAACTGCGGTGCGGTCGCCGTTCCCCGTCAGCGCGGTCTTGCCATCGCGGCTGAACGCCACGGTGTTGACATCGACCGAAGGCTGTTCTCTCGGATGCCGGGCCTCGAGGTCCCCGAGCCTCACGGCGCCGGCGAAAACGCCCGTCAGCACGGTCTTGCCGTCCGGGCTGAACCCCACGACAGCCGAGACGCGACGACCCGCTTCCGCATAGATTCCCCGGTTCTCCCCGGACCTCGCATCCCAGAGCCGCGCGGATCCGTCCGAGCTACCCGTGAGGGCGGTCTCGCCGTCGCGACTGAACGCCACGGCGACCACGCTACCCCCATGCCCCAGTTCCTTGCCGATGGGCTTGCTGGTCCGATCCCAGAGCCGCGCGGATCCGCCCGTGCTGCCCGTTAGCACGGTCTGGCCGTCCGGGCTGAACGCCACCGCGATGACGCTCCCTCCATGCTCCATCTTGTTGCCCACGGGCTTGCCGGTCCGATCCCAGAGCCGCGCGAATCGGTCGGCGGAGCCCGTCAGCACGGTCTGACTGTCAGGGCTAAACGCCCCGGCCACGACGTGCCCGTCGTGTCTGAGAGGCTCGCCCCTCGGCTGCCCGGTCCTTGCATCCCAAAGCCTTGCCGTCGTGTCCTCGCTGCCAGTCAAGATCATCTTGCCGTCCGGGCTCAACGCCACGACGCCGACGATGTCTTCGTGGGATAAGATCGCCTTCAGCTTCGGGGGCTCCAACGACCAGACACTGATCTCCTCGCGGATCAGCGGCTCGAGTTCGATCACTTGATCGGCCTGTTCCAGGCCCCGAACCAGCCAGTGCAACCCTTCCGCGGTCTTGTTGTCGTACTGGCAGAGATCCAGCCCCCGGGTCAGAGACGACATGACCTGCGCGCGCCGAGTCTTGATCCGTTCCTCATTGGCCCGGCTATTGCTCCGCAGGAGCAGCATCGATCCCAGGAGGACCATGGCGACCAGGACACCGATCATCGCGATGAGCTGGCGCGACTGGGTCCTGGCTTCTTCACGCTCGGTGCTCGCGACCAGGAATTGTTTCTCGAAATCGAGGGCCTCGTCCGGGTGCGCATCGGCCCAGCTCCTGGCCGTAGCCAGTTCGGAGCCGGTGAGCAGCAATATCCCCGGCGAGGACTGGGCATGAGTGGGGGCACGGCGCTGCTTATCGTAAAGCGCGGCCCGTCGCTGCCAGGGTTGCAGGCGGTCATCCCGCCACGAGGCGTTGCTCGTGCGCACGGGCTCGATCAGGCGGTCGTGCGCCAGCTCATACCACCGCAACTCGCGGCGTTCCTCCGCACGAACGATCCGCGCGCCGATCAGCGCCTCGATCGCCTGCGGATCGAGGCTCGGGTCGGTCTTGTCGCCTTCCTGGACCTGGCCCCTCGTCCCCTGCGCGGTGATCAGACGATGCTCGCACCAGTCGCGGACTCGACGCTCCGAGAGGTTCGGCACCTTCTTCAAGACGGCATCAACGCCATCGTTGTAGAAATCGGCCAGTGCGGAATTGATATCGCCGGCCTCGCCGCGCACCAGATCCTCGCCGATCTCGCCCCGGCCGAGGTGCTCGGCCCAGAGCCGATAGCAGACGACCTGCAGTTGCACCGGCTCGACGTACTGACCCGGCTCCTCGACGAGCGTCCCGCCGCGGCGGACCTTCGTCTTGCTGAGCTCGTCGACCAGGACCGTCGCGGCCCCCTGGGTGATCGGGGCGGGGGTTTCGGCCGTCGGTCCGACGATCGCCTTGATCGCTTCCGCCCGCCTGAGCAGATCGAGCCGAACTCTCGTCTCGAACCCGCGCGGAATCAGCTTCCGATAGGTTTCGAGCGCACCGACATACTCATCGCGCATCGAAAAGACGGCGTGGAAGCCGGGGTACTTCAACAGCCGGCCCAGTCCTTCGAAGAACGACTCCTTGCCCGGGGAGCCGTTCGAGTCGGTCGTGATGACCTCTTCGAACTGGTCGAAGATGAGTACCTGTCCGGTCGCATCGAGGCGGCCGTCCGCGTGCGCCTCGAAGAAGTCGCAGAACGATGTCTTGCGGGGGTCATCGGCCGCGATCGTCGCTCCTTGACCCATTTCGTCGACCAGGACGTTCAGGGCACTGAGGGTGTAGCGGTCGACCGCGAACGCCTTGAGGTCGGCGGCCGGCTCGCGGTTGAGGCGGATGATCGGCCAGAGCTTGTAAGGCTTGCGACGCAGTCGCGGCAGCAGCAGCCTGGGGATCAGCCCGGCGTTGATGAGCGAGCTCTTGCCGCACCCCGAAGGACCGTGAAGCAGGACGATCCGTTCGGCGAGGAGGACACGATAGAGGTCGCGGACCTCGCGGTCTCGCCCGAAGAGGGGCCGGCCGGTGGGGATGGAACCCGGGCCGACGAACGGATTCCGCCACGTCGAAAGGTCGCCCGAGAGTCCGTGCTCGTCTCCGCCCTCACTCATGACGCCCCTCCGGCCCGCAGAGCCGTAACCCGCCCTCCCGGGCGCGGTCACAGAGCTCGCACAGGAAGTCCTCAGCAGTCCCCCAGTAGATCGAGAGGTCGACCTGCCCGAATGTCTTCTGAAGATAATCGCGCGCGCGCTCGGTATCGATGTGGCGGCCTTCCTCCGGCGCGACCTGCGCGGCGACGTTCGGGAGGTCCTCATTCAGTCGCAAGCGCTCTCCCAGCGAGAGGATGCTGCGAAAGAGGACGCGAAAGTCCCAGCCTTCCAGGCGGAAGCCCAGGAACATCAGGGCCGAATCCACGAGCGCCTCGAGGACGATGGTCGGGGCCTTCTTCATCCCGAAGGGCACGCCGGTGAGGAAAGCAAAGTAGTCGTCCTCGGTCAACACCAGCGAGTGGAGTAGGTCGGACCGGCCGAAAAGGTAGTAGACGAGCGGCTCGTCCGCAGTGGGTTCGTAATCCGCGTCGAGCTCGATCAGCTCCTTCGGCCACGCCTTGTCTTTCTCGGGTCGCTCGTGCCAGGGGAAAATCAGGGCACGAGGCCTACGGCCCTCGGCGACGAGCGCGCGGCGGAGCTGATCGTCGGCGTTCGTGGTGATGTAGAGTGGGAACGGTAGCTGTGCGAGGAGGCGATGCGGTTCCTTTGCGAGCTTGCCACGGGCCGAGTCCAGCCGGTCTTCCACCGTCTTGCCCTTGAGGGCCCCGAATCGGCGCGACAGCTCCAGATCGATCCGCTGATTGAGCCCTCTGGGCAAGAAGGCTCTCCGCTGCGTGGCGATTAGGAACTGGTTCAGTTGCGGAAGGTCTTCGCGCTGGTGGGGTGCGAGTGCAAACCCGGATTCGTCGGCCCAGCGACGGGCCAGCTCCCGGATGGGTCCGACCATGGGCTCGAGCATCCCGGGCCCGAGCACGGGCGTGCAGCCGATTTCCTCAACGACGTCGCGGCTTTCTTTGATCTGTACGATCAAAGCATCCCAGCCGACGTTCCGGCCGCCGGGAGTCTCCGCCATCCCGGGGACGTACCAGATCTTGCCGTCGCTCAGTCGGGTGTAGAGCACCGGGATCCAGGCATCGCGCTCGGCGGGTGAGTCCCGCAGAAGTCCACGCGCGCCGGTCGTCGCGCGGTCGACCTGGCCATGCCGCGAGAACTCCTCGAAGAATCTGATGAAGAACGTCGCGGCGGTGCTCATGGGGAACTGTGCCTGGAGCGCGAGCACGGCCGGTATCCCGGCCTCCGCCAACTGGGGGCCTATCGCCGAGAGCGCCCCTTCCTCACCCGAGAGCGATTCGTCACCCGCCCCGCCGCTCTGACACGAGGCGAGCAAGATGAGACGAGGGGGGTTCAGCAACTCGGTGAGACGGCGAACGAATCTCCGTCCACTGGTGGGTGCGACTTCCCTTTTGGATCCTTCCAGGAAGAGCAGCGACTGCTCCCTGACGACCCTTCTCGCCGACCATGTGCGGTCGAGCTTGCCATGACAGACGAGATAGAGCACGTCGGTCTCCTCGGCCTGGAGCCCGGCGACGATCTGATTGAGTGTGTCGGCACCGCTGATGACCCTCATGTTGACGAGGGGCGTGGGCGTCCTCGCGATGGGCTTCGCGAGGGCATCGGATCCCGGCTCGATCGGGGAAAGCGGCTCCGAGCCGAGGTGCCGTCGGGCGCGGTCCACCTCGGCGTCGACGTCGATCGTCGCGAATCCGAACTTCTTTTCGGGATCGGAAGGGTTCGCTACGGCGACCAGGACGCCGAGCCGTTCCCCCTTGCGGCGAAGCTGGACCGGACGCCAGTCCAAGCTGCCCAGGAAGCGCGCGAAGTAGATCTGCTGATGCAGCGATAAAGGCCGGCGGGTGCCCGAGCCGTCATCAAAGGGTAATTCGAGGCGCTCCCATTTGAGACTATGGAGCGTCTCAGCCCCGCGGCCGAGATTCAGACGAACGCGAAGGCACACATTCCGCCCCTGGGACGTTCGGAGGGCGTCCCGAAAATACTCGACGAGGGATGTATCGGCGAAGACCTGACGTGTCAACTCGGCGCCGTAATCTTCCCCGGCCTCGTCAAGCCGATCGAGGTCGAGCGTGATGTCCCCCCAGACCGGCTTGAGCTCGTCCGTGCCGCGGCGGTGCCGGAGTTGTACCGTGTATCCGAGTCCGGCGCCTACAGCGGCCCCGCTCGCCTCGATGCCGATCTCCAGGTCTGCATCTGCCGCCATCGATGACGTAATCCATAACGGGTGGTGGTCGCTCGGGCGCGACCGAGATGCGGAGCCGAATCGATGCTGTCCGGAAGATGCCGGCTAGCCCAGTATGGCCGATCCCCTCATGCCGCCGATGCCGCATGCTTTCGAACGGACGGAACGCGGGCCCTGTCCATGGAGGTGATGCCGCCTCCCTGATCGTTTCATTTCCCCTCGATCCCGGATCGGTCGATTTGACGCGCGTCATCCCCGGGCTCGCCAGGGCGGCATGATCCACACCTGAATAGCCGCTTCGAAAGCGTATGTCAAAGAAAAAAATCTGTCCCGGGGTCAAAAGGGTCAAAACACAGGCTGTCCTACAAGCCCAGAGGATAATCCCAACGATCCTTCGTGAATTCACAAACCTTGAGGCAATGACTTTTTTGGATTTGAGCGTTTTTCTTGTTGACAACGACTAGACCGGGTGCTGGAATAAGCGTCGGATTTGGCGTGGGCGCTAAGATCGCCTATTTTCGACCAGGCAGGTCATTTCTCTTCAGTGGTCGGAAGCGAGCAGGCGGGGCCGCGATTGTGTACCCGCCAATTTGTCCGATCGATTCCGTCGATGGGTCTTGGGCTTGAAGACCAGCCCGTTCACCCTGAATCGGTCTGTCTCGTCGGCCAGGATTGGACAGGGCAGACCGAGACGAGCATCGACCGAGGCCGGGTCGCTTCGCGGCCGTCAAGAAGGCTTCCGGGCAAGTGAACGTCGCATAGCCCCCGGGATGTGAAACCATGTTGAACTCCAAGACAACTCTCCTGATCCTGGCGGTCTCCCTTGTCGCATACGCGCCGTGGGACGTCGCCGCGCAGCCGAGGCCGGACGCGACCTTCCCCAGGCTCGTCCAGGAGTGCTTGCCTCCGCATCTGACCGGCAGGATGCGTCCCATCGAGGTCTCGGAAAAGATCAGGACCGACGCCGGCTATCGGGCCCTCAACGACGCGAAGTGCTGGCCCGCCGGCAAGGTCCTGAGAGTCAGTTTCCTCGAGGGAAACGACAAACAGGCCTGCCGGAAGATCGCCAGGATCGCCAACGAATGGACGGACCGGGAAAGGAACAGCATCGCATTCGATTTCGGCCAGAAGGATTCGAAAGACGATTGCCGGGTCTTCGAAGTCGGCGACCAGAGCGAGATTCGCATCACCTTCCGGTACCGCGGGTTCTGGTCGCTCGTCGGCCAGGATTCCCGGAAGGCCATCCCCGGCGAGCCGACCATGAGCCTCGAGAACCTCGATATCGCCCCGCCGGACGACCCCGAGTTTCGGGCCGCGGTCTTGCACGAGTTCGGGCACGCGCTGGGCTTCCTCCATGAACACCAGTACCCCAAGTCTCACTGCCAATTCGACTGGAAGGAGATGTACGAAAGATTCCAGACTGCCGCCGATCCCTGGGATCCGCGAAAGGTCGATCTGAACTTCAAGGGCCACACATATTTCGATGGCCAGATCCTGGTAGCGGATGACGATCCATCGTCTGTCATGCATCATTATCTCGCCCCCTGGATGCTCAAGGATGGGGAGAAGAACCCCTGCTACACCCCATCGAACTCCCAGCTCTCCGAGGGCGATCGGAACGTCGCGGAACGGGCCTATCCGCGCCGAACGAACGATCGGAATCGCGATGCTTCAGACGAGTTGCTGAATCTGGCGAACGACAAGACTCTGCCCGAGGACACCAGGAGGCTGCTGTCCTTGAGCGGCGTCTTGCTGGCCGACAGCATCACGAACTCCGGGGGGAAGGGATTCAGTGGCGGGGGGGGGAAGGTCTTCGGCGATTTCCTCGCGGCGATGACCGAACTCGCCGAGAGCAACGTGAATTCCGAGTACTTCCGAGGCGCCTGGGTCGCCCTCCGGAAGTCGGCGGAGCAGGAGAGCAGGCTGTTCACCGGCTGGACCGCGGATATCGAGAGCTACAGCCGGCGCTTCGGGGTACTGGACGACAGGACCCAAAAAAACATAGACAAGATGATACGTTATGCATCATTTTATGACGGGTTCCATCGAATCAACCCACCCGGCCCACGCGATGAGCCCGGGGTGTTCAGGGAGAAGTTGAAGGATCTGGTCGAGCAGGGAAGGAAATTGCCGAGATAGTCGGACGCACCACCCGGGGACCAAATGGAGAAGAGGAGTCGCGATATGTCTTCCCTCGTTCAGCACCGCTCGTCCACACCGATCGCATCCTGGAACCAGACATGGCGGACCACGGGCTTTCTATTGGCGGCCGCCCTCGGAGGCTTACCATCCTCCCCGGCGCGCGCCCAGGACAATCAAGTCTACTCCGCGGTGCGGGTGCAGGCGACCCCCCTCCGGATCGAGAACGTCTCGGGCGCGGGCGGCAACGAGGCCCCTCACAACACCGGCACCGCGGTCCTCGTCCAACGAGGCAAGCCGGAGGACTACTACCTCGTGACGGCCTATCATGTGGTCGAGCGGTCCAGGAATATCGATTTCCTGTTCGGAAACGACATCTTCGCCTGGGGGAGCGACGACCTCATGGCGAAGTCCTATGTGAGCTTGGCGAAGGACCTTGCCATTTTCAAACTCACCAAGGATGGTTACAAGAAGTGCAGGGATTCCATCCCCGGAGTAAGCCGGCCGCACGTCGTAAAAGCCGTACAACTCCTCGATACGCGTCAGTTCGGCGGCGACGAATCGGCCCTGGGGCGCACGGCGGTCGCGGTCGGAAATCCCGAGATCCAGATCAATGTGTCGGACGAATCCGAACCTTGGAAACTCGAGAACGTCGTATACGGCGGGACGGTCTCCGAGTTACCGACCGTGGAAAGCCGACTCAGGCAAATCGTCCGGAAAACCGGCGAGAAGCAGTCACGCGAGATGGCGCTTAACACCCAGTTGCTCTTCCTGGAAACGCTCTCGATCACGAGGGGCTTCAGCGGCGGGCCCGTCTTCGTCACAACTCGCCCCACGGCCAACGCGGACCCAGCGTCCCCACCCCAGGAGCAGCGTCTCGCGGGCATCATCATGGGCGGCTCCCCTCGGACCGATGCCTTCTCCGGCCGTTACGCCTTCGCCTCCCCGGCCAGCAACATCGAGCGTGGGATCCTGATACTCGAAGAGGCACTGAGCCCGCCGGCGAACCCGACCAAGCTGCGCACAGACGAATCGATTCTTGAATACAACCCTGATGTATCATCGATCTCGTGGCCGATGGCCATCTACAATTACGGGACGACCCACGGCTTCGCGGGGTCCCAATTGGTCGAGAAGGTGAGGCTCCGCAACGATGCGATGTCCGGGTATCGCGCCGTCACGGATTCGGCCGAGAAGGAGCGTATCTCTTACACATTCCTGGAAGTCACCTTCGACGAAGTCCACTTCTACAACCTCACCGACGGGGACCTGAGCAACTATCAATTCATAAAATGCACATTTATTAAACCCGACTTCGACGGGGTCGTAATGAATGGCACGGTCTTCCAGTCCCCTCGCTTCATCTCCGAGCACCAACCGGACGACAAGCTCGGTTGCCTCTACGACTACGGTATCCCGCAAATGGCATACGGTGTGAGGATCCGGGATGCAAAATGGCGTGCCCGGGAGGTCCAGGGGACCGCACAGACCCCCAAGCCGGCCCAGGAGGCCCAGGGGAACGCGCAGGCCCCCAAGCCGGCCCAGGGGAACGCGCAGGCCCCCAAGCCGGCCCAGGCTTACCCCGACGACATCGGCATTTTCTCGAACAAGCCGGTCGCCCCTCCTGTCGCGGTTCCGTCCCCCGCCGGCACGCCGGAAGAAGGCGGAATCCCCTTGAATGTCAGGAGGTTCTGGAATTATTTCGACGTGCATCGGAAGAACTGACCCGAGACGAGCGGGCTCGTTCGATCCGAGCCGATCATTCAACGACCCTCGAAAGGCCCCCATCGGAGACAACAGCCCGTGTATAATCCGATTAACGCGAGTTTATCAATGCGCGTGATCGCGGTCGCCCTTGCCTCGGCCATTCCGATGAGCCGGGCGGTCGCCTGCGCCGGCCAGGAGAACTCGGCCCAGGCACCCCCGCCCGCACCCCAGGCCCGGCCCAGTACCGGGACGGCCCGGCCCTCCCCAGTCGATTTCGAAGCGGAAAGGAGGTCCCTGAAAACCAAGATCGAGGCACTCGAAAAGGAGGGCGTCCAGGCCGTCGACCTGAACCGGGCCCGGATCCGGATTGCCATCGTCCTCCTGAACCGGGCGATCGCGACGCTGCAAAGTGGGGGCGACTTGAACGCTTTCGACCGGTCGAAAGAGTTGATCGCCGAGGCCGACTCCTACAACGTGAGCATCGATACGGGCGTCCTCAACGAGGAAGATCGCCGGGTCTACATCGACCTCCAGGCCTTGAGTCGACGGGCGATCGGAGAGCAAGTGATCTACTTGAGGCAATTCCTGCCGGCCGGCGCCCCATCGGAGCCCCCTCCCGCCGCCCCAGTCCCTCCGCCCGACCAACCTGTGCTGGTCTATCCCGTATCTCCGAGCCTTCCGGGATGCCAAACCATCACCGTCATGCCCCGCCGTTGCGGTCTCTTCCGAAGGTTCCAGGCCCGTTGATAGCGAGGGATTCGGCCATGATTGCTCATATCGAGGATGGGAAGCCCTCGAAGAAGGTCTCCCGATGGGTTGTCGCGACCCTCGTCGTGGCACTGCCGACGACGAGTTACCTCATGCTCGGGCCCGTGAGCCGATGCGTGATCGCTCAACCTCCCCTGGGGAAGGCCGAGGATGCGAAGCCTGCTTCCGCCATCCACTATTCGATCGACCAGGAAAGCGCCGCACCGATCTTTGCGAACCCCAACGCCACGACCGCCGGCTTCATCAAGTGGGTGAAGACGCAGTCGGTCACGAAGAAAGAAGTGAACAGGCGACTTGTGCTTTCTCAGAGATTGGTGGACGCGGAGATTGAGAGGTACCAGGATGTCCAGGCCAGGATCAAGAAGGCCGCGCTGGACAGCGATGTGATGCTCGCTCGATTGTCTGTGGAAGACGTGCCGGCCCTCATCGAAAACCAACCCGACCCGAGCAAGCCTGAGCAGGTCAAGAAGGCGAACGAGCGCCACGAGAGTGCAATAAAGCAATACATCGCGTCCATCCAACTGGCCTCGGAACTCGGCTGTAAAGCCGTCGATTTCCCGCTCAAGGTCAGCGGGGGCTATCAGGAGTCGAAACGTCGAGCCGCGAGCGCGATCGTGGAACTCGGGACGCAGATGGCGAAGGAGAAAGCGGACCTTGTTGGGATCGCCCTGCTCTTCCGAAACGATTCGAACCTCGCCGCGAACGGCAACTGGATCGCCGATGTGATCCAAGAAGCACGGACCTCGCTCAGGGCATCCCCGGACGACAAGGTCAAGAAGGTCAAGTTGGGCGTAGTGCTCGATGTGAGTAAGGCAGAGTATCAGCCCGCTGCCTTCATCCGGGACTTGAGCAACCTGAATCAGGGTGCCGATTCCGGTTCCGGCTCCAAGAAAACCGATGCAATCAAGCCGACCATCGAGGGGGCCCCCGTCACAACGGGCGGGTCCAAGACAGTCGAGTCGCCAGGGCCCGGTAAGGCGGGGCCGAAGGATACAGAGTCGCCGGGACTGATCCAGGGCCAAACGGGTACCAAGACGCTTGAGAGTGCGCAGGTGCAGAAGCCCGTGGACGCTGCGAATGCTTCGGGAGTCGTGAAACCTAACAAATCTGCCGACACGTCGAATCCCAAAGATCCGGCCGATGTCCCCGCCCCCGGCTCGCAGCCGAAACCCCAGCCTCCGCCGCAGGACGAGGACGAGAAATCCCTGGTCAAGGCGATCATCCTCGATATCTACGGCCCCAACACCGAGGGCGAGCCGTACGACGTGAGAGGTTTGAGATACTTCTCCAAGACCTTCTTCGATTCGATGAAGTTCGACGGGGACATCACGCTCCGCTATCGGGGCTCTTCGAATTTGGCCGACGTACTCGTCGAATCCAGGACCAAGATTGAAAAGGCCCTTCAAGAGCAGGGAAATTCCAAATAATTGAGCGGGACCCCCGAGAATCGACGCACCCGCCCGGGATTTCTTCAACCAGGCCGAGGGCTTCAGAGACTCCGGCCCCAAGAAGCTCTGTGCCTTCGGCCGGCTTCCAATCACGAAGCTGAAGATCGACGACCGGACCAGCTTGAGTATCCTCGACGACGAGGTCAGACTTGCCTATTTACCGTCCGATTAAGCCGGATTTCCGGGTCCGTTTCTCCATAACTCGTTTCACCTATGGACTTTTGGCGATTTTCGTGCCATGTTTAGCCAGAGTTAGAAACTAATTATTTAGTTATCCTATCTCATTATGTGTCAATGACTTAACATTGCATTTGGGTACACGAATTTAGCGGCTACATGACAAGCCGGTTTTGAGCTAACCTATTCTAAGGTAATGCTTTGAGTCGATTTCGGCCTGGAACTCCGGGCTACCCCGCCAATGACGAAGCCAAGGCCAAACGCGTGGATGCACAGAAAAGCCGACAAGAACTCGCCCAAATCGACGGAACGAAGCCAATCCCGACCCTGAATCATGGACATCAGACCACAGAATTAAGTCCCAAGGGATCGATTCGAGGCACGATACCCGAGCAAAATCGAGCAAACGAACCCAGGCTCGACCCAAAAATCGCTGAGGTAGTCAGTGGCCGGGCAAAATCGAGCAAAACCCGACATGGGTGGATGTAGCCAGTTAGAGGCTATCCGGAAAGGGCTAGGAAATCGTCGTAAACTCTTGCTGCGACACAATTTGAGGCGAAAGGGTCGCGGGTCGCCACAACCATTTACGTCCCAGGTAGTTA
>JBKQHM010000045.1:0-10202 GCA_052148775.1 Isosphaeraceae bacterium
TTCCATGTCCTGGCGACGGGTCGCGTCGCGCAGAGCTTCCGCCCCCGCTAGGCCCGAGGGCACCGCGGCCGGCTCGACGGGATGGAGGGCCTCGTGGTTCCGGCCGCCCATCTGCTGGATGTGGCTCGTGTTGCGGTAGAGGACTTTCAGGACCGGAAGCGCCCGCTGGGCCTCGGGCAATTCGCAGGCCATCTGGTAAGACGGCACCAGCGCCATGATCGCGTGATAGCCATCGTAGTCCTGGCCGCCGAAGCTGCGCGCGTTGGCCAGCGCGGCGGCGGCCACCAGTTGGCGGAGGTCCGCCCCGGCCTTCATCCGCTCCACGACGGCCGGCAAGAGCCGATCGGCGGGCGTCTCCTGCATCAAGGCCACCAGCGGCTCCATCGGCCCGAACGTCAAGCGTCCGGCGCCTTCACCGGCCAGGGCGGCCGGGGCCAGGCCCAGGTCCAGGGCCATCCCCGAGCCGACGCTGGCGACCAGCATGCCCCGGCCCACGTCCGCGAGGAACTCACGACGATGGTAGCGATTCATGGTCTTTCTCCTTAGCGCGATGCGTCTGTGGAATTGAAGTCGATTCTCCCACGACCCATGATGCGGTCCGTAGCCGTCCCGGGCCGACGCCGGGACGGTGCCTCTCCACAGATCCTACCCGGAACGGGCAAGGAACTGTTAGTCATCATGAGTCGGGCGACCTTTTTTGTACGAGCATGGTCTACTTGGAAGAGCCGAATGAATGGCCCTCCGCGCCAGGGATCACGGCGGCGAATGTGTCCGATCAGGCCGCGCCCGCTGTCTCCGAAGGGAGGAAGCGGAAATACTCACGGACCTCGAGCTGCATGCGGTCGATCTCGGCCAGGAAGCCGGATACGGCCGCCCGGTAATTGACGGGATTCTTCTCGGTGTTCCGGAGGTGAGCCACCTGATTCTGGAACCAGGCGATGCGGTTCAGGGTCGTCTGAAGCTGCTGGTCGTTGGCGATCATGATTCCCCCTCGACAATCTCGACGATGCCGCGTTGGCCGCCCTCGCGGCGAATCTGCCGGTATTCGATCATTGCCTGCTCACCGCCGATCGCGCCAGAGCGGCGCGTCCAGAACACGCTGGCTCCGAAATGGGCATCGATCGAATCGCTCGAGAACTTCATGTAGCGTCGCACGATGCACGCCTGGCGGAAGATCACCTTCGTCATTGAAAGCCGGTAGTGCCAACGGAGAATCTCAGAACCTGTATAAGAGGCCGATGAATGGCCAGGCTACGCCAAGACCAAGAAGAGAGGGCTCGGGCCCACGATCGATGGTCGATTCTAGCGTCATTGAATGTCCCAGGTCGAGTCCGTGGCTTTGCCGGCCGTAGCGGGGTCTGTGACCCCGGGATCGAAGGCCCGGCCTCGCAGAGGCCAGCTACAGAAGAGAGTGTGATTCCTAACACGCTCTAACGTTTCAGATGCTCGTCGAACCAGGCAATCGCTTCCTTCTGGACCCGGTCGCGGGCCTCGTAGTAGACGCCGTAGTGTTTGATCTTCTCGATGGTCACGAGCTTCTTGACACCCGTGGCCCGCTCGTGGGCCAGGATCGCGTGATCCTTGTTGTCGAAGAGCTCTTCGTTCTCGGCGATGATGAACAGCTTCGCGCAGTCCTTGCAACGGCTGATGTCCTCGATGGGAGCGTAGGCCGCGAGCTTCTCCATGACCGGCTGTCCGGTCAGGGAACCGAACTTCGCGCCGGGCTTGGGATAGTCGAGCTTCCCGTGGGCGCGTGCGGTCGCCTGGCCGAAGGTGTAGGCCCTCATCTGGGGATTGGCGATGGCCCATCGGGAGTCCATCGAGCCGACCTGGCTGACGAACGCCTTGACCCGAGGGTCGCGGGCCGCGACGTAGACGACGTGGCCGCCCGAGTACGACGATCCCCACAGGCCGATGCGTTCGGGGTCGCACGGCTTCTCGCCCGCGACCCAGTGGATCGCGTTCAGGATGTCGGTCGTCTGGTCGATCGGGTCGACCACCTCGCGGACTTCCTTGACCTCGGCGGCCAGCTTGCCGTCTTTCTTCTCGGGCCGCTTGCCGGCGAGGATCAGTCGCGAGTCGCTCTTGCCCCAGCCGCGATAGTCGAAGGTGACGACCATGTAGCCGGCCCTGGCGAACGCGATGCCGTCGGGCCGGAGCATCGCCGCGGTGCCGCCCCAGCCGTGGCTCATGACGATCGTCGGCAGTTTCTCGCTCTTCGGCGCCTTCGGGGCGAAGACCTCCGCGGCCATGCGGGTGCCTTCGCTCATGATGTCGGCCGTGCGGTATGCGACGTCATCCGGGGCCTTGAAGCCCGTCGGGGTGTCCTGGGCGTGAATTTCGGTCGGGGTCATCGACAGGGCCATCGCGATCGTCGCGAAGATGTGGGCGGGGCGCATGGGCTCTCCTCGGATCATGGGCCGTGGGATAGGGGCTGCCTTCGTCATTCTTCCGGAAGTCCGCGTCCTGCGTCAAACGGGGCCGTCGGCCGGGTGGTGACGAGCGGGGATCGGCGGGTAGGCAAAGCCCGTACGTGCATGCGAGAATATTCCCGATGCGGCGCGCCCCACGCGGCCAGGCTTGGTGTCCGCGGTTCGAGGTGACGGGGCCGACGCTATGTCCTGGAGCCTCGCCATGACCGCCGCCGCCGATCGCCACCTTCTTTTCGGACTGCTGGCGCTCCAGACCGGGATCATCAACCAGGGGCAGCTCGTGGCCGCGTTCCAGGCCTGGACGCTCGACAAGTCGAGGAGCCTGGCCGACCACCTGGAAGCCCGGGGCGACCTCCCCGCGGCGACGCGGGCGCTCCTGGAGGGGCTGGCCGCCGTCCACCTGGAAGCCCACGGAGGCGACGCCGAGAAGAGCCTCGCCGCGGTCTCGGCCGGCAAGTCGACCCGGGAGAGCCTGGCGCGGATCGGCGACCCGGACATCGTCGCGACGCTCGGACTCGTCGCCTCGGCGCATGGCTCGACCGAAGACGGCGATGGCGACCGCACGGCGTCCTACGGGGTCGGCTCGGCCAGCAGCGAGGGCCAGCGGTTCCGCGTCCTGCGGCCGCATGCCCGGGGCGGCTTGGGCGCCGTCTTCGTGGCGCTCGACTCGGAATTGAACCGGGAGGTGGCACTCAAGCAGATCCTCGACCACCACGCCGACGATCCGATCAGCCGCCAGCGGTTCCTGATCGAGGCCGAGATCACCGGCGGGCTGGAACATCCGGGGATCGTGCCCGTCTACGGCCTGGGTACTTACGGCGACGGCCGCCCGTATTACGCCATGCGGTTCATCAAGGGAGACAGCCTCAAGGAGGCGATCGAACGCTTCCACGCCGACGCGGCCCTGAAGGGCGACCCCGGCCGGAGGTCGCTCGAGCTGCGCAAACTGCTGCGGCGGTTCACCGACGTCTGCAACGCGATCGACTACGCGCACAGCCGGGGCGTCCTGCACCGCGACATCAAGCCGGGGAATATCATCGTGGGCAAACACGGCGAGACCCTCGTCGTCGACTGGGGCCTGGCCCAGCCGCTCGGCCGTGTCGAACAGGGGAGCGCCCCGGGGGAGCGGACGCTGATGCCGAGCTCGGCCAGCTGCAGCGCCGATACGCTCCCGGGCAGCGCGCTGGGGACGCCGGCCTATATGAGCCCCGAACAGGCCCGCGGCGAGCTCGACCGGCTGGGCCCGCGGTCGGACGTCTACAGCCTGGGGGCGACGCTCTACTGCCTGCTCACCGGCCGGCCGCCGGTCGAGGGCGATGACCTTGGCGCGTTGCTCCGCGCGGTGCAGAAGGGCGAATTCGCCGGGCCGAGGCGACTCGACCCCGCGATCGACCCGGCGCTAGAGGCGGTCTGCCTCAAGGCGATGGCGCTAATGCCCGAGGATCGCTACGCGACCTGCCGGGCCCTGGCCGACGACGTCGAGCGGTGGATGGCCGACGAGCCCGTCTCCTCGTACCGCGAGCCATTCCGGCGGAGGTTGAGCCGCTGGGAGCGTCGCCACAAGACCCTCGTCCATGGTGCCGTCACCGTCCTGGCGATCACGGCCGTGGGACTCGCCGTCATCGGGGCGGTCATCTCGCGCGAGAAGCGAGCCACCGAGCTGGCGAGGCAGCAGGCCGAGGCCAACGCCCTGTCGGCTGAGAGTAACCTGAGCACGGCGATCAATACCGTCTTCCGCTTCCTCAGCGAGGTCGCCGATCAGAAGCTCCACCGGGTCCCTCACATGGAGAAGCTGCGCAGGGAGCTGGCCGACGAGGCGCTCGCATCCTTCGAGTCGTTCATCAGGACGCGGCCGGACGACGCCAACCTGCTCCAGAAGTCCGAGCGGGTCTATCGCAACGCGGCGATCGTCCACTGGGCGACCGGCGACTTCGCGGGCGCCCGGAAGGCGTACGGTCAGGCGATCGCCGTCCGGGAGAAGGTGGTGGCGCTCAGGTCGGCCGAGGATCGCCCCGCCGACCGCATCGGGCTGGCCACGAGCTACCGCGAGATGGCGAGCTTCCTCTTCGACAACGGCCACGACGCCGAGGCGGCGCCTTACTTCGCGAAGGCCCGGAGCCAGGCCGAACGGCTGTTCGCCGAACTCGGTGGCCTTCCCCCGGTCGTTGCGACGGAGGCCCGCCAGATGATCGGATGGCTCGATCTCCGTGCGGGGGACGCCGACCTCGCACATGGGGACAGGGAAGCCGCCCGGCGCTCCTACGAGCGGGTCATCGACATGCTGACGCCCGTGGCCCCCAAATCGACCTGGGCATGGTACCGCGTCTTCATCTGCGAGGCCCACTGGGGCCTCGGGCAGGTCGCCCGCGCAGCGGGGGATGCGGCGACTTCGAAACGAGAGCTCGAGGAGTCCCTGCGGGTCATGCGTGCGGTCTACAAGGGAGTGCCCGATGCCGACGTGCGACAGGCGATGGGCCTCACGCTGCTCGCGTACGGGCAGGTGCTCGCGGTCGAGCCGGGGCGTGGGTCGGAGCCCGATGCCGCCTTCGACGAGGCGGTGACGCTCCTGGGTGCGTCCGCCGATGAGATGCCCGGGGTCTCCTGGTATCGCCGCGACCACGCCCGGGCACTGCTCGAGAGGGCCATCCGCCTCGCCGCGACCGGGCGCGACACGCGTGCCGAAGCGGACCTCGCCGAGTCCCGCCGACTCCTCAAGGAGTGCCTCGACAAGGAGCCGATGAACTGGACCTATCCCGGCCACCTCGGCCGGGTCGAGGTCGAGATCGGCCGGCTCCGCCTGCGCCAGGGTCGCGGGGACGAGGCCGGCAAGGCCCTCGATGCCGGCATCGCACACCTCGAGCGGGCCTGCCGGGGTCGCCCGGAGGCCGTCCAGGATCGTACGTCGCTGGCCGAGGCCCGCGAGCTCCGGCGACAGGCGGCCGGCCCCAAGGGAACGACCGCGCCAGGGGCGGCAACCGAGCCATGACCGAAGCTCTCGCGGTCGCCCCCGCATGGTATGCGCGGGTCCTATCCACATGGCCCACAGGCCCGAGCCGGGGTCAGAGACCCGCGCCCAACTCCATCGACGGTGGATCGGGATGTGATTCCCGGCCTGTTCCTGAGCGGTCAGACGCCGTCGGCCCGAGGCGATGGGGGAGTATACCCGGCCCGAACGCTCATGCTACAATCCGACCCAAGCGACGGTTGTCTTCGCCCGGGCTTCGGCACCGTAGCTGATCGAGGCGGGGCGATGCGTCTCCCATCGGAGTCTCCCATGGCTGCCGAAGCGAATCGATGCCCGACTTGCGGCGCCGAACGACCCGCGGACGCACCGGGGGGCGTCTGCCCCGCCTGCCAGATGCGCCAGACCTTGGCGGCGGATGCGCCGCCTCCGGCCGAGATCGGCGCCGCTACAATCCCCGCGGACACGCGACCCGACCACGCGACCGAAGTGCCGGACTCCGAGGCGACCCTGGACCGGGCTGCCGGCCAGGGGACGGGGGCGGCACCGACCGCGACCGAGATCACCGGCGACCGGACGCTCGACTCCGACGAGCCGGACCGTACGGTCGACGGCCCCGGGGCGGCGTCGGACGACATCCCGCGGGGCGGGATCGTCCGCTATTTCGGCGACTACGAGGTCCAGGCCGAGCTGGGACGCGGCGGGATGGGCGTCGTCTACAAGGCCCGCCAGCTCAGCCTCAATCGGCCCATCGCCCTCAAGATGATCAAGGCCGGCATCCTGGCCGACGCCGCCGAGCTGCGACGGTTCCAGAACGAGGCCGAGGCGGTCGCCCTGCTCGATCACGCGGGCATCGTCCCGGTCTACGAGGTCGGCGAGCACGACGGCCAGCGCTACTTCAGCATGAAGCTCGTCGAGGGCGGAAACCTCGCCGACAAGCTCGGCGCCTTCGCGGATGATCCGCGGGGCGCGGCGACCCTGATGGCCGAGGCGGCCGAGGCGGTCCACCACGCGCACATGCGCGGCATCCTCCACCGTGATCTGAAGCCGGCGAACATCCTGATCGATGCCGAAGGCGACCCGCACGTCACCGACTTCGGCCTGGCCAAGCGGGTGGAGTCGGATGTGGAGATGACGGCCAGCGGCGCCATCCTGGGGACGCCGGCGTACATGAGCCCCGAGCAGGCGTCGGGGCATCGGGGGACGATCACGACGGCGACGGACGTGTACGGCCTGGGCGCGATCCTCTATGCCCTGCTGACCGGGCGGGCCCCGTTCGTCGGCGATGGTGTGATCGAGACGCTCGAGGCCGTGCGGTCGCGTGCGCCGGAGTCGCCGAGGCGGCTCAATGCGCGGGCGCCGCGGGACCTTGAGACGATCTGCCTGAAGTGCCTGGAGAAGGACCCGCGGCGTCGGTACGCGTCGGCGCAGTCGATGGCCGAGGACCTGCATGCCTGGCTGGAGAGTCGGCCGATCGCGGCGCGTCCGGTGCGAGCGAGCGAGCGCGTGGTGCTGTGGTGCAAGCGGCGGCCGGCGATCGCGGCGCTGGCGGCGGCCGTGGTGGTGGCGGTGGTTGCCGGCACGGCGTCGGTCATCCTCGTGCAGGCCCGGGCCAACCGCGAGCTGGCCCGGGCCAATGGCGAGCTGGCCGCAGAGAAGGCGCGGGTGCAGCAGCGGTTCGAGCTGGCGCAGGAGGCGATCGAGATGTTCCACAAGGGCGTCAGCGAGGACGTCCTGCTCCGCGAAAAGCAGTTCGAGGCCCTGCGGACCAGGCTCCTGCGGGGCGCCCGCGAATTCTACCGCAAGCTCCAGGGCATGCTCCAGGGACAGCCCGACCGGGCGTCGCGCAAGGCCCTGGCGACGACGCTCATCGAACTGGCCGACCTGACCGGCAAAATCGAGAACAGCGTCGCGGAGTCCGCAATCCTCCGCGACGCCGTGGCCCTTCTCGAGGCCCTCGCCCGCGAGGACCCGACCGACGCCGAGGCGCGGCGCGGGCTGGGCCGGGCCTGGTACCTCTTCGGCTCCCGGCGCGGCAGCTCGCACGGCGGACTTTCCGAGCAGCGCTCGGCCTATCGGCGCGCAGACGAGATCCTGGAGCCGATGGCCCGGTCCGAGCCCCCCGACGTCGCCGCGCGGATGGCCCTGGCCGACGTCTGTCTGGCCCTCGCATCCGACTTGATCGACCGGCGGGCCGGAGGAGAGGACCACGAGGCGTTCGCGCTCCAGACCCGCGCCCGCGAGCTGCTCGAAGGGCTTGCCAGGCACGACCCGGCGAACGAAAAGATCCGGTACGAGCTCGCGACATCGACCGGCATGGCCGGCGTCCTCCTGTTAGAGTTGGGGCATCGACGCGAGGCGAACGAGGCCTACGGCCGGTCACTCGGGCTACTGGAGGAGCTCTTCCGCGCCCATCCGGACGACGCCGAGTACGCCCGGGAGCTCACCCGGGTCTGCGGCAACTTGATGATCGATCTCGACCAACGCGACGGCCCCCGGACCGAGGAGCGCCTCGCCCTCGGCGGCCGTGCCCGGGAGGTCTGCGAGCGGATGGCCGCGGTGTACCCGACCCTGATCGCGTTCCGGGCGAACAAGGCCTGGATCGATGGCATCATGGCGGAGATCCTGATCGACCACGACCGCGACGCCGAGGCACTGCCGCTCCTGGAGGAAGCCCGGTCGATCCGGACCGACCTGATCCGGTCGGCCCCGGAGACCCTCCGGTTCCAGGAGACGCTCAGCCTGATCCTGCTCGACCTCCGCGCCGTCCACGCCCGCGCCGGGCGATTCGCCGAGGCGCGGGCCGCGCGGGCCATGTCCCTGGAGATCCAGGCCGGCCTCGCCCGACGGAATCCCGACAATCCCACGATGCTCAATCAACAGGCATCCTGGCTCACCAATTCGTCCGACAAGATCCGCCACGTCGACCGCCCGGCCGACGCGGCCTTCCGGGCCGAGGAGGCCGGCGAGGGCTACCGGCGGGCGGTCGCGATCCGGGAGCCGCTCGTCAAGCAACACCCCGACGGCCGGACCTATCGCTGCCACCTGGCGTACAGCCTCCGCCGGCTGGCGCTGGTCGAGCGCGACCTGGGCGACGCCGCCGCGTCGGCCGCCCGGACGGCCCGCGCCGCGGCGCTCTTCGAGGCGCTGCCGCCGCGGGAGCCCTTCGAGTGGTTCGAGCTGGCATGCTGCCACGCCGCCCTCTCCGGGATAGACGGCCCGGGGGTGTCTCCCGGCGAGCGTCTCGGCCACGCCGACCGGGCGATGGACCTCCTCCGCAAGGCCGAGGCGCTGGGCTACCCCGACCTGACCGCCTACCGGCAAGACCCCGGGCTGTCCGCCATCCGCGACCGCCCCGACTTCCGGCTCTTGATGATGGACCTGGCGATGCCGTCCGTCCCATTCGCGCCGTGATCGCGAGGCGAGACCTCCGCATGCTCAGCGCGCCGGCTTCCTGGGACCCAAGGGGATGCCGTTGACGACATCCGCCTCGATCGCTCGCGTGCCCAGCGGCGTGAGGCGTGCGCGACCCTCGGCCCGGATCGTCTCCCCGACGCTGAGCCCCACTCGCTTCATGCCGTCGGGCTTAAGGTGCAAGAAGTCGCCGCTCTCCAGGATCACGCCATTGGCCTCGCCGTGCCGGGCGTAATTGAGGCGGTTCACGACCCCTTCCACCGTCACGGTCTTCTCCGGGCTGTGGCTGTCGAGGGCGAACGATCGGCCGTCCGGTGCCTTGAGGGCGACGAGTCGATAGACCGGGTGTTCGCCCTCGGGATGCTTGCGCAACTCCGGTTCGGGTTCGACGGTCGCCTCGATGGATTGGCCGACCGGAATCGTCAAGGAGATCGCGATCCCCAGGTGGGGCGGGAGGTTGACCTGGACGATACGGTCTCCCTCGCGGAGGAGCACCCCGTCGATGTCGCCCTTGGGGCTGTAATTGTAGGCTTCGACGATGGCGTGCAGCGTCTCGGATTCGTGGCCGGCATGCCCGGCTTCGTGGTGAGGGGGGCGCTTCTTATGCTTGAGAAAGCTCATGAAGTCTTCCTTCCTTCGTTGTCAAAAAGGCTCCGGCCCGGGCATGCCCACGCCCGGGAAGACGATGGCGGCGCTCAACAGAACGCCGTCGATGTCACGACCGGCCGGGCTTCCGGCACGGCCGTGTATCGCCCGGTCGGGTCGACCATGAACTCGATGCGATGGGAGCCCTCGGTGTCGTCGGCCGCGGTGGCGACGACCTCCAGGGTATGCTCCCCCTTCGCGAGACGGTTGCCGGGCAATGGTCCCGACCACTGGCCGTCGTCCGAGGGCTCCAGGTCGGACCAGGCCCCGTCGTCGATCCGATACTTGACGGACAGCACCAGCGAACCGGACCAGACGCGAACGCCGACCCGGTCGGGGCCGCTGACGATGTGCCGAGGGCCGGTCGCGAGGAGTCGCTCGCGCGGGTGGGTCACCATCACGACGGGTCCGCGGTCCTCGACCGATCGATAGATCGCGGACAGGTCGTCGCCGCGGAAGTGGAGCAGGGCGTATCCCGGCGGACCGCTCTCAGGATCGCCGATCGATCGGGTCGCGATCGCGACGTTCCGGCCGTCGTTGGCGACTTGCCAGTAATGGGTATGCCCGCAGACGATCGCCTCGATCCGTCGCGTCTGGACGATCGATCGCCATTCGTCGATGCCGGGGCCGTCGAAGTCTTCCCAGATCTGGTACGGGTAGTTGTGCTGGAAGACGACCACGCGATCGCCCCGCGACAGGGCCGAATCGATCGCGCCGCGGAACCAGTCGATCTGTTCGGCCGAGAGGCC
>JBKQHM010000046.1:0-5451 GCA_052148775.1 Isosphaeraceae bacterium
TCATCGGCCGGGATGCGGAGATCCGCCGCGTCGTCCAGGTGCTCAGCCGGCGGACCAAGAACAACCCGGTCCTGATCGGCGAGCCGGGCGTGGGCAAGACGGCGATCGTCGAGGGGCTGGCCCAGCGGATCGTCTCCGGCGACGTCCCCGAGAGCCTGCAACAGCGTCGCCTGATCGCGCTGGACATGGGCGCCCTGGTCGCCGGGACCAAGTTCCGCGGCGAGTTCGAGGAGCGGCTCAAGGCGGTCCTCAAGGAGGTGACCGAGTCCGAGGGCCGGATCATCCTGTTCATCGACGAGCTGCACCTGGTCGTCGGGGCGGGCAAGGCCGAGGGTTCGATGGACGCGGCCAACCTGCTCAAGCCGGCCCTGGCGCGCGGCGAGCTGAGATGCATCGGCGCCACGACCCTCGACGAGTTCCGCGAGCACATCGAGAAGGACCCGGCCCTGGAACGCCGCTTCCAGCCGGTCTTCGTCGGCGAGCCGACCGTCGAGGACACCATCGCCATCCTCCGCGGCTTGAAGGAACGCTACGAGGTCCACCACAAGGTCAAGATCAATGACTCGGCCCTGATGACCGCCGCCAAGCTCGCGGCGCGGTATATCACCGACCGCTTCCTCCCCGACAAGGCCATCGACCTGGTCGACGAGGCCGCGAGCCGGCTGTCGATGGAGCTCCAGTCGGTCCCGACCGAGATCGACGTCCTCCAGCGCCGGCTGCTCCAGCTCCAGTTGGCCGAGCGGATGCTCCGCGGCGAGGAGGAGGAGCACGCCCTCGAGCGGCTGGCCGAGGTCCAGGCCGAGATCCAGCAGATCCAGAAGCAGCTCCAGGACCTCCGCGGCCAGTGGGAGATGGAGAAATCCGGGCTGGGCGACATCCAGAAGGTCCGCGAGCGGCTCGAGGCGGTGAAGACCGAGTACAGCCGCGCCTGGGACGAGATCCGGCACATGCAACAGCGCGGCGAGCCGCCCGAGGAGAAGCGGTTCCAGGCACTGGCCGCCCTCGACGCCGAGCGCAAATCCCTGGAGAAGCGGATCGCCGAGGCCGAGGCCCAGGGCGACGGGCCGGCCAAGGGGCCCGGGCATCGGCTCCTCAAGAAGGAAGTCGACTCCGAGGAGATCGCCGAGGTCGTCAGCCAGTGGACCGGCATCCCCGTCAACCGGATGCTCACCACCGAACGCGAGAAGCTCCTGAAGCTCGAGGACCAGATCCACCTTCGGCTGGTGAACCAGGAGGCCGCGGTCCGCGCCGTCGCCGACGCCGTCCGCCGCAGCCGTGCCGGGTTGCAGGACCCGAATCGGCCGATCGGCTCGTTCCTCTTCCTCGGCCCCACCGGCGTGGGCAAGACCGAGCTGGCCAAGGCCCTGGCCGAGTTCCTCTTCGACAGCGATGCCGCCATGGTCCGCCTGGACATGAGCGAATACGGCGAGCGGCACAACGTCGCCCGGCTGATCGGCGCCCCGCCGGGCTATGTCGGCTACGAGGAAGGTGGCCGGCTCACCGAGGCCGTCCGGCGCCGGCCCTATTCGGTCGTCCTCCTCGACGAGATCGAGAAGGCCCATCGCGACGTCTTCAATGTCCTGCTCCAGGTCCTCGACGACGGCCGGTTGACCGACGGCCAGGGGCGGACGGTCGACTTCCGCAACTCCGTCATCATCATGACCTCCAACCTCGGAAGCCAGATCATCGCCGAGCTGGCCGGGACCGGCGACGAGTCGCGAATCCGCCGCGAGGTCCAGAACGTCCTCAAGACCGCCTTCCTCCCCGAGTTCCTCAACCGGGTCGACGACACGATCATCTTCCACCCGCTGGGGATGAAAGAATTGACCAAGATCGTCGACATCCAGCTCCGTCGACTCGAGGGCCAGCTCTCCGAAGCCGGCCTGACGCTCCGCATCACCGACGAGGCCAAGGCCCGGCTGGCCGAAGAGGGCTTCGATCCGGCCTACGGCGCCCGGCCGCTGAAACGGATCATCCAGCAGCGCCTGGCGAATCCCCTGGCCACGGCCCTGCTCGAGGAGAAGATCGCCGAGGGGGACAGCGTCGAGATCGGCTGGGATCCGGCCACCCACGACTTCTCGCTCACGCCCGCGAAGTCGGCCGCCGCCCGAACCTGACAGGGCGTGATGTGAAACCCTCGGCAAGCGCCCGTCGCGAACCGGCTCGGGTTCGCACCGGGGGTCTTGCATGATCTCACGTCATCCCGGAAGGAAGGCCCGGTTACTGTTGTTTCACTTTCGCCGCATTCTCCCGGACCTTCGAGGACGTACTCTGTTTCACCGCCGAGGCCTGTTGCTTCGCCTCTTTGAGAGACCGAGCGGACGGGTAGAACGGGACGGGATGCCCGGCCAGATCCTTCCTTCCGCTGGAGTCGCCGACGAACATTTCATTCACCGGAGCCCGTTTCTGGGATGACGTTGGACGCGAGCTTTTGGCAAACGCAGGCGGCGCGGGCGGTGGCGGGATTCGCCGAGAGGTGCTCTTCTGAGCACCTCCCTTTCGCCTGATGATACTCGGCATCTCCGGGGCTTTCCCGAAAGCAGGGGCGGTCCCCCTGCGAGTTTGAGCCCTCATGGTCGTCGCGGAGGTGGGTATCCGGCTCGCCGAGGGTTTCGTGGTCGATGGGGAGGCGGGTGTGCTAATCCCGATCTGGGGCCTGGTGGTCGATGGGGAGGCGGGTGTGCTGCTCGCCGTTTGAGCCGTCGCGGTCGAGCCGATCGTGCCGCCGATGATGGCCATCGTGACGAGGAGTGCGGACATTCTCATGATCGATCACCCCGAAGCCTTGAAGAAGCCACCTCCCGACGATGCTCGAACCGATGCAACGATCGACGTACAAGTTCTTACTATCATCGGACGAAGCCCCGGAATCTTCAAGATCCTGGACGGAAACCCACATCCGATCGGCCGGCATCGAGGTTGATCGGGATCAACACGCCCGTTCGAGGATTCCTCGCGAAGAATCCGGGAACACAGGGCCTTCGTCGTGACAGGATCAATCCGTTGACGAATGAAGCCGAGGGGACATAGGCATGGCGAGCTGGCATCTCGCGGTCACGAAATCGATCCAGCAACAGCAACTCTTCCTGCACGGCCCCATGGCAGGCCTGGATGACGGCGAGTTGCTGGGTCGATTCGTATCGCGGCACGACGAGGCGCCGGCGAAACCGCGACGGATGCCCGGTCATCCTTCTTCTCGACAGTCCCCACATACGGCTAGGAGAATCGGCCGATTTCCGCTAACATCCTACCTGGTTAAGTATTGGGAATTGCGACGGTCCGCGTGCAGCGACGTCTCAAGGCTGTCCGCCTCATCCCGGCGGCTTTCAGGGGGCCTGGCCATCGATGGCTGATATCGTGCTGATCAACCCTCGGTTCGAGATATCCTACTGGGGAATGGAGCATGCCTTGCCGCTGGTCGGCAAGCGGGCCAACCTGCCGGTGGCGTGCCTGCCGCTCCTGGCGGCGCTCACGCCGGGCGAGCATACCGTCACCCTGATCGACGAGAACGTCGAGGCGATCGACTGGGCGCGCTGCGAGCGGGCCGACATCGTGGGCATCACCGGGATGAGCGTCCAGCGGTTCCGCATGAAGGAGATCCTCACCGAGCTGAAGCGTCGCGGATGCTTCTGCGTGGCCGGCGGCCCGTGGGTCACCGTGCAGGAGGATTACTTCGGCGACCTGGTCGACGTGATCTTCGTCGGCGAGGCCGAGGACACCTGGCCGCGGTTCCTCGACGAGTGGCGGGAAGGCCGGCACGCCGACCGTTACGAGCAGGTCGAGAAGACCGACATGTCCAGGGTGCCCACCCCCCGGTTCGACCTGCTCAAGATGAAGCACTACGCCTTCGGCAGCCTCCAGTTCTCGCGCGGGTGCCCGTTCCAGTGCGAGTTCTGCGACATCATCGTCACCTTCGGCCGGCGACCCCGGATCAAGACCGGCGCCCAGGTGCTCGCCGAGCTCGACGCGATCCACCGCTCCCGCATCCCGATCGTCTTCATCGTCGACGACAACCTGATCGGCAACAAGAAGGCGATCAAGGAGGTCATCCGCGACGTGATCGCCTGGCAGGAGCGGCATAACTATCCGCTGACCTTCTTCACTGAGGCCTCGATCGACCTGGCCGACGACGCCGAGCTGATGGACCTGATGGTCCAGGCCAACTTCATCGCCACGTTCATCGGCATCGAGAGCCCCGACGAGGACTCGCTGCGCGAGGCGAAGAAGTTCCAGAACATCCGCTCGGGCGGGACGATGCTGGAGAAGGTCCACCGCATCCAGGAGGCCGGGCTGGAGGTCTGGTGCGGCATGATCATGGGGTTCGACCACGACGACGCGGGGATCTTCGACCGGCAAGTCCAGTTCATCCAGGACGCCCGGATCGCCTTCTCGATGAGCGGCATGCTCTCGGCGATCCCCAAGACGCCCCTGCACGAGCGGCTCGCCGCCGACGGCCGCCTCGACACCGCCGACACCTGCGAATACGGCACCAACGTCGTCCCCCTCCTGATGAGCCGGGAGGAACTGCGCGACGGCTACATCCGCGTCCTCAACGAGATCTACGAGCCCGAGGCGTACTTCGAGCGGACCGAGGCCCTGTTCCTCCAGCCGTCGTTCGACATCGGGATCAACAAGCGTCGGCCATGGCTCTCCTCGCCGAGATCGTACCTCGGCGAGCTCCTCTTCTTTTTCCAGGGGATCGGCCTGTTCGCCCGGCTGATGACCGGCATCCACGAATCGAGCCTCCGCCGCCAATACACCAAGCGCCTCGGGCGATTCCTCAAGGTCCACCGGCGTCCCGGGCTCGTCCTGCTCTACATCTTCCACATGGCCATGCACTATCATGCCTACCAGTTGGCCAAGCAGGTGGCCAACCCGGAAATGCAATTGATCAACTCCTATTGATTCTGGTGCCTGTTTGAAGGATCGACCCTTGAATGTCTTCGGCGACGATCCGGCGCCGAACGGCTCCGGCGGGAGTCCGTTCCGGTTCCCGGAGCTGCCCATCATCAACCCCGGCGTCCCGACCCCGCCCCCTGCCTCGACGCGCAGCCAGCGGGAGAAGTACGGCGGGCTCTTCTATCTCGGGATCGCCGGGCTGCTATTCCTGATCGCGCTCGTCGGCTGGTTCGGCTACGGGATCTGGAGCAACCGGGACATCTGGATGGATGTCTACGCGGTGCATGACACCAGCCGGCCGGAGGTGGACCGCATCGAGGCGGCGTTCCGGCTCTCGGGAAATCCACAGTTCTCGGACGTCCAGAAGCTGGACATCAGCCTGAGGAGAGACCCGCCGGAGCTTGAGCGCATCGGGAGGTTTGGAAACATGAACAAAAGAAATCAGCCGTACGGACGCCCCGCGCTTCAGGCGTTGCGAGCAATTGTGATTTTATTGGCGATGCTGGCGGCCGGTCAGGTGCGCGCTGCCTGGCCCGAACATACCATCACGCT
>JBKQHM010000047.1:0-6417 GCA_052148775.1 Isosphaeraceae bacterium
AGTGGAATCCCTCGGCGAGGCCGACCTGCTCCCCTTCCACGAGTTGCTCGACGCGGCCATGGTCGACGAGGCGCTCAAGGCCGAGAAGGTCTGGTTCATCGACTGCATCTACGCCCCGATCGTGACCCTCTGCCGGTTCCTCTCGCAGGTGTGGGAACCCGGTGTCAAACTTGGTTTCTTGTTTCTATCGTTCCTCGGAGGAGCTCCTCGATCGAGTGGAACGCGGGTCGGGAAAGGGGTCATTCTTCTACAAAGGACTGGGGGTCAGACCTAGCTCCAGGGACTGGGGGTCAGACCTAGCTCCAAGTTTTTCCCGAGGGGACTGCGGGGACTGGTACATATAATGTGAAATTATTAATATATATTAATATAAATTCTTCAATCTTAACGCAATCTGGGTAACATGGACGAGTCGTTCCCCCAGCTAGCGGAGTCCGAGGCTCTCTCGGCGGGTTTCACTTACCACACAGCCGACCAATCCGGCCTCGGGAACAGACTCAGAGAATCTCTCCGGTGGGCCATCGGATCTCCGAGGCGGTTCCTTCGCGGGCGGCGCATCGAAAAAGCGCAATCAAAACCATTCGGGTCCACCGTTCGACGGCAGAACGAAGTAAGATAATGATGCCCGTGCCATCGGGCTCCTGTCGGCCCGCGGAAATCCGCCGGACGCCCCGTCGCACGCCCGACCCCGGAGCACGCCCATGTCGGCCGAACGAAACCTCCTTTCCGGCCTGATCGCCCTCCAGAACGGCCTGATCGCCCAGGAGCAACTGCTCGTCACCCTCCCCGCCTGGTCCGTCGACCAGTCCCGGAGCCTGTCCGATCACCTCGTCGCCCTGGGCCACCTGGCGCCGGGCCAGGGGGTGGTCGTCGAGGCCATGACCGAGCTGCATCTCCAGGCCCACGACGGCGACGTGACCATGAGCCTGGCCGCGATCCCCGCCGACCAATCCACTCTTGACGGCCTGGCCGACCTCGACGACCCGGACCTCGGGGCGACGCTCGGCCTCGTCTCCTCCGGCCGCGCCTCGGCCGCGACCCTGGCCGACGGCGAAGTCCAGGTCGGCCAGACCGCCGGCCACGGCACCAGCACGCCCTCCGGCGGCGGGCTGCGGTTTCATCCCTTGAGGCCCCATGCCCGCGGCGGCCTCGGCGCCGTCTTCGTCGCCCTCGACCGCGAGCTGCACCGCGAGGTGGCCCTCAAGCAGATCCTGGACAAGCACGCCGACGACCCGACCAGCCGCGCCCGCTTCCTGCTCGAGGCCGAGATCACCGGCGGGCTGGAGCATCCCGGCATCGTCCCCGTCTACGGGCTGGGCGCCTACGCCGACGGCCGACCCTACTACGCCATGCGGTTCATTCGCGGCGACAGCCTCAAGGATGCGATCGACCGCTTCCACGCCGACGCGTCGATGAAGAAGGACCCGGGCCGGCGCTCGCTGGAATTGCGACGGCTCCTCCGTCGGTTCATCGACGTCTGCTACGCGATCGACTACGCCCATGGCCGCGGCGTCCTCCACCGCGACATCAAGCCGGCCAACGTGATCGTCGGCAAGCACGGCGAGACGCTGGTCGTCGACTGGGGACTGGCCAAGTCGCTGGCCTACGCCGATCCCGGATCGGCGAACGACTCGGGCGAGCGGATCTTGATACCGAGCTCGGCCAGCGGCTCGGCCGAGACGCTGCCGGGCCGGGTCATGGGCACGCCGAGCTTTATGAGCCCCGAGCAGGCCGCGGGGGACATCGAGCACCTCGGGCCGCAGTCCGACGTCTACAGCCTGGGCGCCACGCTCTACTATTTGCTGACCGGCCGGATCTCGGTGGACGGGAAGCTCGACGCCATCCTCGAGGCCGTGAAGCGAGGCGAGATCGCCCCGCCGCGGAAAGTCGACCCCAGGATCGACCGGGCCCTGGAGGCGTGCTGCCTCAAGGCCATGGCCCTCCACCCGTCGGATCGGTACGCGACTGCGAAGGCCCTGGCCGATGACGTCGAGCGCTGGATGGCCGACGAGCCGGTCTCGGCCTGGAGCGAGCCGTTCTCGCGCCGGGCGCGGCGATGGGCCAGGCGGAACCGGACCGCGGTCTCGGTGGCGACGATGGCCCTGATCGCCGGGCTCGTTGGGCTGTCGGCGATCCTGGTCGTCCAGACCCGGGCCAAGACCGAGATCGCCGCGGCCCTGACCCGCGAGACCCGGGCCAATCTCGATCTGGCCCGCTCCCGGTCCGCCGTGCAGGCGCGCTACGACCTGGCCGTCGACGCCATCAAGACCTTCCACACCGGCGTCAGCGAGGACTTCCTGCTCAAGGAGGGCCGGTTCAAGGAGCTGCGCGACCGGCTGCTCGGCTCGGCCTCCGACTTCTACAACAAGCTCGGTGGGCTGCTGGGCGGCGAGACGGACGTGGCCTCGCGTCGGGCGCTGGCCTCGGCGAACTTCGAGCTGGCCGGTCTGACGGCGATGGTCGGCCGCAACGACGACGCGATCGCGGCGCACCGGGCGGTCCTGGCGGCGCGTCGGGCGCTGGCCGACGAGCCGGGGGCCGGCGCATCCGCCCTGGTCGACGTCGGCCGGAGCCTCACCGAGGTCGCCGGGCTCCTCGAGACGTCGGGCAAGACCGATGAGGCGCTGGACGCCTACCGAGAGGCCGAGTCGGTCCTGTCCGCCCCGGCGGCCGACGCGCCCGAGGCCCGCGCCGCCCTGGCCTCCTGCCGGTCGCGGATGGGCTTCTTCCTGACCACGATCGGCAAGGATGACCAGGCGCTGGCCGCCTACCGACTGGCGCGGGCCGACCAGGAGGCGATGGCCGCGGCCCCCGGCGCATCGCCGGAGGCCCGTCGCGACCTGGGGGACACGGTCAACCGGATCGGCCGGCTGCTGGCGAACACAGGCCGGCCCAAGGAGGCGGAGGCCGAGTACCGCACCGCCCTGGCGATCCGCCGGACGCTCGCCGAGGAGCAACCCGCCGTCGCCGAGCACCGCAACAACCTGGCGGCCACCCACAACAACCTCGGAATCCTGCTCTTGAAGAGCGGCCGGTCGAAGGAGGCGGAGGCCGAATACCGCACCGCACTGGCGATCCGCGCGAAGCTGGCCGAGGACAACCCCGGGGTCACCGAGTTCCGCAAGCAACTGCAAGCCAGCCATTTCAACCTCGGCAACCTGCTCAGGCAGACGGGCCGGCGGAAGGAGGCGGAGGACCTGTTTCGCGCCGCCCTGGAGATCGAGCGGGGCCTGGTCGCGGAGAACCCCGCCGTGCCCGAATTCCGCCGGCTGCTGGCGTTGAACCATCACTATCTCGGCATGGTGCTGAAGGATACGGGCCGGGTCCGGGAGGCGGAGCCCGAGTACCGCACGGCTGAGTCGATCCTCCGCGAGCTCGTCGCCGCCAACCCGGCCGTCACGACGTACCGCAGCGACCTGGGGTCGCTCTACAGCGACCTCGGCGTCCTGCTGGCGGAGTCCGGCCGGACCCGGGAGGCGGAAATCGCGTTCCGCGCGGGGATCGCCAGCGTCCGGACGCTCGCCGAGTCCAACCCGACCGTCACCGAGTTCCGCGACCGGCTTGCGACCGCCCACGTCAACCTCGGCGAATTGCTCACCGAGTCGGGCCGGCCGTCGGAGGCGGAGCCCGAGTACCATTCAGCGCAGTCGCTTTTCCGGGGGCTGTCCGAGGCGAACCCCGCGGTCACCTACTACCGCTTCGGCCTGGCGTACACCCTGATCCGCCGCGGCCTGCTGCTGTCGGAATCGGGCCGGCCGTCGGAGGCCGAGTCCGAGGACCGCGCCGCGGCGGCGATCTACCAGGGGCTGGCCGAGGCCAGTCCCAAGGTCCCCGACTACGCCGACGGCCTTGCCACGGCGCTGACGAATCTCGGCGATGCCCTCCGCCCGACCGGTCGGTCGGCCGAGGCCCGCGACGCCTACGATCGGGCGATCGCCGTCGGCGAGCCGCTGGTCTCGGGGCACCCGAAGGTCCCGACGTACCGGGGCAACCTGGCGGGCTCGTTGCGTCGTCGCGGCTTGGCGCGCCGCGACCTGGGCGATCCCGCCGGCGCCTCGGCCGACGTCCACCGGGCGCTGGGGCTGTTCGAGGGGCTGGCATCGCGTTCGCGCGAGCAATGGTACGAGACCGCGTGTTGCCACGCCGAGCTCTCCGGCCTGGCCGGGGTCGCCGGCTCGGGGATCTCGGCCGATCGCTCTGCGCCGGAGGCCGACGCGGCGATGGACCTGCTGCACAAGGCCGCGGCTCTGGGATTCCGCAACGCCGACGCGATCCGCACCGAGGCCGCGCTCGACCCGCTCCGCGACCGCCCCGACTTCCGGCTCCTGATGATGGACCTGGCCATACCGGAGGAGCCGTTCGCGCCGTGACGGTACGCGATGCGACTCCCCGGTCCATCGCGCGACGGCAGGACTCGAGTGATTCACGATCGGTTTGCGCATCCGAGCCCGACGCGCCAGCGAGTGCATTCCGGAGGGATCGGCCCATTCACTCGCTCGCGCATCGGGCTCGGATGCCGTCGATGCGGTCCTTCCGTGCGCAAGACAAACGCAAAGCGCTCTCACGACGGCATTCGCTCGGGGCTCAATGGATGAAGTGGATCTGGTCGCGCCAGAGATCATCATCCGAGGCATCGGCGTAATAGAACAACGCTTCGAGAATCGCCGGGATCGACCCGGGCAATGCGATCAAGAAGACGCCCGGCGAATGATGGCCCGCGGCGAGGTGCTCAGCAAAATGTCCCGGCATTGTTCGGGCGTCATTGGAGATCAGGTCGAAGCCTTGTCGCTCAGCCCAGAGGAGGAGATCGGGATCACCCATGCCCAGCGGGAGTTCGGGATCCTCGCCCACGCAAGTGATCTCGAGCGGAAGGGCTCGCCGGGCGTTGGCTCGTCCACCGCCGCCCAGAGCAGACCACGTCGATTCTCCCCGAGCAGATACCGCATTGCCATGGACTATACTCGACCGGCCTCGAGAACGGGACCCGCCTGGCGCGCTTCTAGCCGTTTCCGCAATTCGGCCACGCTCGGCGCGTGCGGGCCGACTCCGCGGAGAAGATCCAACTCCGACTGATAGTCTGCCACGTAACGATCGACTTCCTCTCGATTCTCAAGATAGAACGCGATGACCTTGTGGATGACCGCCAGTTCGAGGGTGGGGAACTGGCAAAGGATCATCTCGGCCGTGAAACCTTGATTGTAATAGTCAATGAAGTGATAGAGTCCGATTCGGTGTCCAACCAGGCGGATTTCACCGTCGGAGTGCCAGTGCAAGCAGGCAGGCAAGAGGGCGATGAACGTGTTGGGGTGGAACATCAGCGCCCTCTCCGGTCGGCTCTCGCCGGTGTGATGTGACTCCTATCGCCGATCGCGACATCGGCGAACGCCGAAGGTCGGCTTTCCCCAATCATAACGCCCATGCCTTCCGCGGTCGACTTGAGGCTTGGGTGCGTGGGGAATTTCTAAATCCCAGTGCAGATTGTGGGGAACCTCGGGGTCGGGTCTTGACTTGGGGAACCTCGGGGTCGTTGACTTGGAACTTTGGGCTAGCCTCCGTGCCAGGTGATGCTATTCCTCTTTTTCCCTCCGTCTTACGTTTGATCCTAAGTTTCAAGTCAAGACCTGACCCCGAAGTTTGTCGAGGTTTCAAGTCAAGACCTGACCCCGAAGTTTCTCGAAGTTTCTCGAAGTTTCCACGAGGCAGTCGGGCCGGAGTGGGGTTATACGCCGGGTATAGGGGACCTCCGCCACACCAGGTGCCGCGGATACGGGCGGGCAGGGGAGGTCCGCCCGCGGAGCCGCGTGAGGAGCGCCGGCAGCGGGTCGGCGCACGCTTCCGCCGTGGAATTGCGCCGGCCCGCCGACGCAGGCCGAATGGTGGAAGTCCGGCTTGCGAGCCGCGGCCAGATCGAACAGGATGGCTATCAGGGCAGAAACCGCAGGCCCATCCCGGAGACGGAGCTAATCCGATGTCCACGGCCACGATGACTCAACCGACCGTCTCAATTCCGCGTCCTCATCGCATCACCGTGGATGAGTACGATCGGATCATCGAGGCGGGCGCGCTGGAGGATCCCAGCCGGGTCGAGCTCATCGATGGCTACATGGTGGACAAGATGTCGAAGAACGCGGCGCATCGTTGGACCACCAAGGAAGTCCTCAAGGCGCTGGACAGCCGACTGCCGGCCGGATGGACATCGCAGAAAGAAGACCCGGTGCGGATCCCCGATTACGACGAGCCGGAGCCGGACGTCGCGATCATTCGAGGTACCGACGCCGATTACGAATTCCGACTCCCCACGGCGGCCGACGTGGCGCTGCTGGTCGAGGTCTCTGACTCGACGCTGGTCCAGGATCGCAGCAAGAAGCTCACGGCCTATGCGAAGGGGAAGATCCCCGTCTACTGGATCGTCAACCT
>JBKQHM010000048.1:0-17102 GCA_052148775.1 Isosphaeraceae bacterium
CGGTATTCCAGAGGGCTTCAGGGATCGGAGGCGTGTGGCTCATACACAGTTATTACGACGTTGCTGTACAAAAGGTTCAGGGTGTGAGCGCCTACCGTTTTCTCTTTCCTTTTCTGTGATCCATTGCAAGGCGGATGCGAGCTCGGACTGGACGTTCCGCCCGACCGGGCAGGCATCCGACTCGATCAGACCATAGCGAGCCTGACAGGGAGTCTGGTCGGAAAGACTGAACAGCTTGACCTTCCCAAGTCGAGGCAAATTTCGCTCGGGCATCTTTCCGAGCGATCCGGCGATTGCCTCGCCGAATACGCCAAGACATTCATCGGGCGATCTCAACTTCCCCTTGCTCGACAGTTTCGACTGATTCTGCGCCTCGCTCCCAACCAGCCAGTTGTTGACCGCCTTCCAGACGACTTCGTGATTCGCGGGACCGCCCGGCGCGCTCGCCTCATCAAGCTCCAAAATTAGCGAGAATGACTGATTGGTCGATTTCTTCTTGTTCTCGGACCCACCACCCGAAAACAACAACTTCACGCAATCCTCAGGCGAGATAACGCTTTCGCCAGAAGTAAACGCTGAGATGAGCGCATTAGCGACGCCCTCTTGGAGACTTCGAGCCTCGAGCGCCTCCGAGCGTTTCAGGAGCTCGACGAGGGATGCCAGTCGTCCATCGCTCGCACCCGTCAACTGCTCGCGCAAGATTCGGGCCCCTTTGGAGAGGCATTGGCTCAACTTTGACTTTTCGGAGAAATCCCAGTTCGGCTCGCAAAGGGCCTTGAGGTTTTCTACGAGTTGGCGTCGTTCTTCTCCTGTCTTAGCCGCTGTCACCTTCCTATTCTTCAAAGCCTTGATCGCCGCATCGAACGCGTCCTGGTTCACTCCAGGTCTCATGCGAAAGAGCGGATCAGCATTAAACCCCGGCGTCGACTCCCTCATGCTACCCGTGCTGCATTCGAATTTGCGGATCGCCTCAAGTTGTTCCTTCCGGAGCAAAGCCACTCGGACAACACAACCCGTGCCATCAACGCGCACTTCCAAGCCCGGACGTTTGGGGTAGGTCTGAATTCGATTATCAGTCTTGCCCGGAATGATGCCGGCCGCCAGCAAGCTCTTGTTGACGTCGTATAGTTCAAGGAGCATAAACAATCGCTCCTTTTTGAATCTTCACGTTCTGCCTGAACTGTGGTTTGCGGATGGGTACGCGTTGCTGCGGAAAAACCTCGTCGAGCATGCTCGGCAACACGAAATTCAGATCCTCCTGAACCCGCGTCTCGGCTCGGAAGGGTCCCAAGTAATCCGGAACGAACTCCTGCCAACCGAGGCACGGTGTCCGAAAGAACTGTCCCCGCGCAAGCCTTCTTTCCATCATCTCCATATAAGCATGCGGTCCATTCGTCCTCGCCCAGTGACGTCCCCGTTCGCTCAGTTGGTCCCACGGGCCGCGAAACGGGACAACGTCGGCATAGAGGCGATAGCAAACGTTGATGAGAACCGTGGCCATGAGCTGATAGTTCGTCGTGCCACTTTTCCGCAACGGACCGCCATAGTTTGTACTGTACGTGTGATACGCGAGTGGAGCGCAGATCTCAGCTCGCGTTGGGACAACCTCGGCAGACTGAAGCCAGAGAACGGACTCGAAGACACCCTTGACAGCGCAGCGTGGCGGTGCGGGGTAACTAATCGGCGCGTCGCCACTATCGGGACGGGCCCACATTGCCGTCGGTCCCCCAATTTCGAGGCAGACTTGATAGCCATTCACTGACTAGTCCTCCTGGAATGTGAGAAATCAATCAAACGAAGGCTTTTCCCAAGCCCTTCCCAAGCTATGTCGTGGCGTAATCACGGTTGCCAGGAACACCTACCTCGATGCGAGCCTCAAAGCATCTGTGGACAGACGATAACATAATGGACGGCCGTATCAAGAGGGTCGAGAAAAATCGATCTCGTTTGAGCAAGGGTCAGGGACAGCGGGATTCCGCGGCGAATCCGCTCGAGATTCTGGTACACCTTGACCTCGGCGAGGGGCTCTTCGATGCCGACGGTCGCACCGCTCGTGGGGGACGGTCATCTGCAAGAGTCCCCCACAGCTACCGTTTTGGCCGATCTCGCTTTACTTGGGTTCGCGCGAGCCGATCCGTCATGAGCCCTCCGGACTTTCTCTCAATAAGGTTGTCGGTTCAAGCCAGCGGCCTTTCGACCAGGGCAAACGTTGGGAGAGCGGAGCGCACGTGGGCTGCGAAACCAGGAACGAAGGACACGAACCTCGCACAGCGAACCTGGGCGTCAATCGAGAATCAACCATACGCATCGATGCATGAATGCAATTTATGCCACCAAAAGAGCCCCAACTATCCCGGTAGCGACGGTTACGCTCAAATTTTTTTGCGAAATTTTATCTCACGGTTGCGCTGAGGCTTGCGTCGAGAGAACGGCCAATTCCTTCGGGGATGCGTTAATGAATTTGTAAAACGGCGCCATACTATTTAATAAGGGAACGCGCGCAAATCCGTCCGCATTTCAGCCCTCTCGCGATGGCAACGCGACGGTGTGCCTGTCTGTTCGTCGCATCGGAGAGAGAGTCCCATCCCATGGTCGCCCCTTTCACGTTTTCACTCTCGTCATCGTCGAGCCCGCGCCCCGGGCCGAGGACCGCGAGGGGGGGATGGAGACTCGCCGGAATGTTGCAGCCGAGTGCAAACCAGCGCAAACCCGGACCACGTCCCCGACGACAGAATTCCGTCTCGATTGCTCCAATCCAGTAGCCTGCCAGAGAAGACTCGACAGCACGAATGGACGCGATTCTCGCTCGGCGCAAATCACTGAATGGCTGCGGCTTACGTCGTCGGTCCGCACCGCACTTCTCGTCGGCGAGCGGCTTCCTCGGCAGGTTCCAGGATCGATGGGGGAACGACGTGGAGATCTTCAGCACGATCCGCAAACACCACGACCCCGAGCGCGGCGACCTCGAGGAGAAACCGACCGTCGACGCCCAGGGCCGCTTCCGCATCGAGGGACTGGTACCCGGCGTGAAATACGACGCCCTGGGACACTCGCCCAGCAAGGCGCACGGACCGATCCTCAAGGGGGTCCAGGTCGGGCCGGGCGAGGTGAAAGACCTGGGCGATATCCTGTTGCCGACCTGGAAGCCGGACGGGAATTGAGCCGGCTCCCAGGTCGTCGGCATCAAGCACTCGGCGTGGCGCCGAGGATGACATCGAACCGCGCGGCCAGCTCGCCGATCCGGGAGTCCTTGACGGGGGCGAAGTCGACCGGGAGCATCTTGCCGGCCTTCGTCGCGGTGGCCCGCCGATAGATGCCATCCTTCTCGTTGCCTGCGTACCCCTTGACGAAGCACTCCGTCGTCAGGAGCATCTTGTGATCCTTCCAGATCTTGAAGTGAATGTGGGCCGCCGGCCGGCCGGTGTAGGGGACCGGCTTGATCGTCCGGAAGTAATATTCGCCGGTCGAGCCCGTCAGGAATCGGCCGAAGCCCTGGAAGTTCGTGTCGATCTTGTCGCCGTTCTCCAGGTGCTGACGGATGTAGATCCCGTCGCGGTCGCACTGCCAGATCTCGACGATCGCGTTGCGGATCGGGTCCCCCTTGGTGTCGAGGATCCGACCGCTGAGATGCGTCACGTCGCCCACGGCGGGGGTGATCCCGTCGTTGATGATGAGCAGGTCGTTGTCGGTGTCGAGCGGGAGCTTGGTCGGATAGTACGGCCCTTCCTGGATGCGGGGAGTGCGCTCCAGCTCCTCGGCGAAGGCGCCACGGACCGTGAATGCGGCCGCGCCGAAACCGAGGGTACCCAGGAAGGCGCGTCGGCTGGTGCTGATGATGTCGAAGCTCATGGAAATCACTCTCCTTGAATGGGATAGGGCATCGCGATGCAGGACGAGAGATTCGCGGTCATTCAGCGGGGCGGCCCGATTCGGCCGTCATTAGGGATCGGTTCCTCGGAGATCGTGCCGACCTTCTGGTCGCGCAGGTGTCTGTCGAAGAATTGACGAATCCGCCTGGGGACCTCCGGGCTGCGGAAACCGCCGTGGCCGGCCCCCAGCACGGGGACGAACAGGCAGTCGACGCCCGCTTCCTTCAGCGCCTTGGAGAGCCGCTCCGACTGGTTGAACGGGACCGCCGGGTCGGCGTCTCCGTGGAAGATCAAGAACGGCGGGTCGTCGCGCGTGACATAGGTGATCGGCGAGGCGGCCCGCGCCGCCTCCTTGTGGTCCTGCAAGGATCCTCCGACCAGCTCCGATTCGGGCGACTCCGGCGAGTCGTGCGAGCCGCCCATCGCCAGGAGGTCGCTGGGCCCGAACTGGTCGACGACGCATCGGACCTGAGTGCTCGTGCCCTTGTAAGGCCCGACGTCCCCCTCAAGCGCCGACACGCCCTGACTGGTGCCGAGCATCGCGACGAGGTGGCCGCCGGCCGACGCACCGATCGCTCCGATCCGGTCGGCGTCGAGCCCGTACTTGGCGGCGTTGGCCCTGACCCATCGGATCGCGGCCTTGCAGTCGTAGATCTGCGCCGGCCAGATCGCCTCACCGCTGAGCCGGTAGTTGATCGAGACCCCGGCAAAGTCGCCGCTGGCGACGAGCTCGGCGATCTCGCGAGCCCCCATCGTCTTGCTGCCCATCTTGAACGCCCCACCGTGGATGTTCACGACCACCGGAAGCTTCTTATTGCCGTTCCGCTGCTTGGGAAGGTAGAGGTCGAGCATCTGGCGCGGGTTCTTGGTGGCGGCGTACGGGATATCCTTCTCGACGGTAATGGTCTCCGGCAAACGGACCACACCGCCCGGGCCACCCGGACCGCCCGGCCCCGGACGCATCCGGCTGAAGAAGACCCGGTCTTCCTCGCGGGAGATGAAGCCATCCTTGTTCGTATCGATCTCGGCGAACCGGTCGCGGACGAAGTCCGGCAGCTCGTCGCGGCTCAGCTTGCCATCCTTGTTGGTGTCGAACCGATCGAATGGGCTTCCACCCTGCGGCTGGGCCTCGGCGACCACGGCACACAGGAGCATGGCTGCCGGCAAGACCCATTGAAGTAATGATTTCACTTCACTCTCCTTGATGGTGTCGAGGCCCCGAATTCTCATCCTTAGAGCGTCCCCGATCGGCCGGGAATCGTCCAGGATTCACCGGCTTAAATCTTCTTCATGATCGCGATTCCGTCTCCTCCGGGAACGATGGATGTGTTGCAATAGGAATATCGGGATTCCCGCCGCAATTGCAAGCGGTCGGGGTCAACCCGGGGACTTTCCGGTCGGGATGGTGGCGCATGTCTCGAGCGGGACGTTGAGCCGGATCCTGGTCGTCGAGGACGACGCGAGCCTTGCCGAGTCGATCGTCGGCGGCCTGGCCGACGCGGGCTTCGCGGTGGCGCACACCCCCGACGACGACGTCTCGTGGGAGGCGCTCCAGTCCGGCGTCTGGGACCACATGATCCTCGACTGGTAGCTACCGGGTCGGGATGGGCTGGCCGTCTTGTGTCGCCACCGCGTCGAGGGAGGGACGACCCCGGTCTTCTTCCTCTCAAGCCCCCGAGCCATTCTGGCCGAAGGTCAGGCTTCGTAGCTCGCGAGAAACTCGGGGGTATGGACCGGGCTCTGGACGTAGGGCTGCAGGACGGGGACCAGGGCGTCGATCCCTTCGGGCTCGCCGTGGACGAGGAAGGCTTGCTCGATGTTGCCGCCGGTCTGCTCGTACCACCAGGCCAGGTCGTTGCGATCGGCGTGTCCGGAGAAGCCGTCGAGGACGTAGACGGCCGCGTTCAGGTCATACCACTGGTCGAAGATCTGGAGCCGCTCGACCCCGTCGGCGATCCGCCGGCCGAGCGTTCCCTCGGCCTGGTAGCTGACGATCACGATGGCGTTATCCGGGTCGGAGACCACGTGCCGCAGGTGGTGGCGAATCCGGCCGGCCTCGCACATGCCCGATGAGGCGATGATCACCATCGGGCCGTTGAGGAAGTTCAACCGCCGCGAGTCGTCCCAGGTCGCGCAGAAATCGACGTACTTCGAACCGAAATAGAGCGGATCCTTATCCATCAGCTCGCGCGCCTGCGGCGTGTAGGCATCGGGATGGTCCCGGTGGATCTCCGTCAGCCGGGTAGCCAGCGGGCTATCGACGTAAACCGGGATCGGCCGGACCTTGTGCAGCGCGAAGAGCTCCTGGAGGCAGTAGACCATGCGCTGGGTCCGCCCCAGGCTGAAGGCCGGGATCACGATCTTGCTCTGCAAGCGGATCGCCCGTGCGACGATCGCGTGCAATTGCTTGATCAGCCGGTCGTACGAGTCGAGCTCGCGGTTGCCATAGGTGCTCTCGGAGACCAGGATGTCGATGTCCTTGATCACGGTCGGGTCCGGGAGCAGGTGGGTATCGCGCCGGCCCAGGTCGCCGGTGAAGACGAACCGTCGGTCGCGGCCGTTCTCCCGGTAATCGAGCTGGACCATCGCCGCGCCCAGGATGTGGCCGGCGTTGAAGTAGGTCAGGGTCACCCCCGGCACGACCTCCACGGGCGTCCGGTAGGGCGTCCGGTGAATTCGCTCGATCAGCCACTCGACGTCGGTCAACTCGAACAGCGGCTCGACCGACTCGAGGTGCGGATAGCGGATGTGCGCGTTGCGGACTTCCTCGCGCTGAATCCGCGCGCTGTCGCGGAGCATGATGTTGGTGATGTCGCCCGTGGCCGGCGTGGTGAAGATCGGTCCGTTATAGCCCGCCCGGATCAGGCAGGGCAGGCGGCCGATATGGTCGTTGTGCGCATGCGAGACGATGACCGCGTCCAGCTCGCGGGGGTCGAAGGAGAAGTGGCGGTTGGGGCTATCGGGCTCGATCCGTTCCGAATCAAACAACCCGCAATCGAGCAGGATCCGCCGGGAATCAATCTCTAGCAAGTGGGCGCTACCCGTGACTTGGCGGGTTGCGCCGTGAAACGTGATTCGCAACCAAGCTCCCTCCTGACGATATCGGTCCGAATGAATCAACGGTCGACTTCGAATCGGACCTCACCATCGCCGTCTCTCGCCCCCTGGCCCGACCGTCGCGACACCCCCGCCGCCAGGTGTCGGAACCCGCCAGGGACGGTCATCCGATCTCTGTACTCTGTTAATAATTCCATCATGCCAGGAACCCTCGGTATCTTCAAGCCGACGATGGCACGGTCGTCGCGACCGGGCGATGAATGTCCGGAGGCATGGTTGTCCGATCGCGACCAGATTTGCCGATTGATCCATTCGCGGAATCGGCGTAAGATTTGCTAGAGATTCCTCGGAACAACCCTCCATCAGCTCCCTGAGATACCCCGTCTTACCATGTCCCTCGTCCCGATCGGTGGTCCTGCTTTCCAACGAAAGCCCAAAATGAGTGGGTGAGGAGCGCCCTCCGATGGATAATTCGCGAACGATTCCCGAATCGCATATGCTGCACAGGCTCTTCCGGGGCCTGACCGAGTACGCATTCATGACCAAGCTGGGCATCGGCGACCCGCGGCTGGTCGGCTATGTGGCCGAGCTGCTGGCGAACTTCGTGCCCAGTCAGTCGGTCTGGCGGCTGCGCGACGAGCACGGCCGGCCATTGACCGAAGTCGCGGCGATGATCGCCGCGGCCGAGGCCGCCGCTGATACCGGTCGACGGCGCGAGTGCCTTCGACACGTCGGCGATTTCACCCTGTTCTGGACGGGCGTCTATCCCGAAGCCCTGGCCAAACTCCGGGGAAGGGGCTCCGCCGACGTCCTCATCAACTACCAGGAACAGGGGAAACGCTCCTACTACCTCGCCTCCACCCTCAGCGCCGATGAGTCCGAAGCTCCCGTCCTCCGACGGCTCAGCGACCAGTTCGAGCTGTGCGCCTTCGGGCTTTCCTGCGTCCGTCGCGAATGGGAGAAGTGCGGCTCTTAGTCAGGTTGGTCATGAGTCATGAGTCATTGGTCGTTGGTCATTTGGTGGCCCTGTCCCGACCTCGAAACCGGCGGAAGTAACCGCAAGTTGACGCTGCGGTCGGGCAGTTCAATCGGTCCGCGCGCCGAGCACAGTCGATTCTCGACCAATGACCAATGACAAATGACCAACTCGACCGGTTTGCACTTTTCTCCCGGTGGCTTTAACTTGGAGGGCCGGCGCGTACCGGAGATCGACCATCAGGCGACCGGCGGGTCGAAACTCAGGGGACGACCGGACACACGAATCAGACGCACCAGCGAGGGGTCAGCGACCAATGACCAATGACCAACCCGACCAATGAATCGTTACGGATTCGACAATCTGCGACGGTTCGCCGCGGCGCTGGGGACCGCCTGCGGGATGGCTCCGTTGCGCGCCCTGGCGATGGCTTCGCATCTGCTCTGGTTCGATGCAGCGGGTGCCGCGAGTCTGGGCATTGCGAGCCTCCCCGCCTGGCTGGAAGCGATCGAGGGCGGCCAGGTGGATCCCAAGGCCGTGGGTCGTGTTGTCGGACAACGATCCGCGATGGCGATCTTCGATGGCGAGCGGGGATTGCCCCCGCTTGTCCTGGAGCGTGCCGCGGAACTGGCCGTCGAGACCGCGCGTGAGACGGCCGTCGGCGTCGTCCGGATCGATCATGTCGGGGCGATCGGGTCGGCGGCGGCCGTTGCCGCCGGGATTGCCCTCGGACCGATGGCCGGCCTGGTGGTCGGACCGAACCGATTGTGGAGCATGGGCTTACCCTCGGAGGCCGGGTTGCCAGTCGTGGTCGATTCCGGCCTGGCGGCCGTCGCGGGAGGCGGCAAGCCGGGCGCGGTCCGGACGCCGGCCGATTCCCCGAAAACCACTGCCTCGCGACGGACGGGACCGGCTTCCGCAATCGATCTCCTCGATGGCCTGAGACTCGCCACCGAAGTGCTCATCCCGGCCGGAGGATGGCTGGTTGTCGCCATCTCGGTCGCGGCGGTAGAACCGTTGTCGGCATTCCACCAGCGGGTCGCCGCGGCCTGGTACGGGCTGGACGAGGCACCCGGACGGCTCCTTCCCGACGCCTGGGATGCGCATCGTCGCGAGGCCCGCACGCAGGGTGTCGCGATCGCCCCGACGGCATGGAAGTCCCTCAATCATTGGGCCCAGCGCCTTGGCGTCGAGGTCCCCGGCCCGCTCGCCCCGCATCGCGAGCACGCGTGATCCGGCCACTCACGATCGTAGACCTTCGAGGATGAATTCCAGCCATGGTCCTCCCACTCGGCGACTTACAGCGAACGCGAATCGTCCCGTTCGTGACGTATGGCCTGATCGCGATGAACATCGCGGTCTTCCTGGTCCAGCAGGATCGCGGGGAGGAATTCACCCGAAGCCTGGCCATGACCCCCTGGGAAGTCACCCACAACGAAGACATCGATCAGCCGAGGCCAAGGCTTGTCCGGGTCCTCGTACGCGACCCATTCGGCGGCGCCCACTGGGAGCGTCGCACCGTCGACATCGAGCACTTCCCATCCCCGATCCCGGTCCGATGGACCTTGCTCACCTCGATGTTCCTGCACGGGAGCTGGATGCACCTGCTGGGCAACATGCTCTATCTCTGGATCGTCGGCGATAACGTCGAGGAGGTCCTGGGGCCGATCCGCTACCTCATCGTGTACCTCGGGTGTGGATTGATGGGTTCATTGGCGCAGATCGCGGCCAACCCGGACTCCGAGATCCCCAACCTGGGGGCCTCGGGCGCCATCGCCGGGATCATGGGGGCCTATGTCATCTGGTTCCCTCATGCTCAGATCCGCGTCCTGTTCTTCCGCTTCATCACGGTCTTGCCGGCGGTCATCGTCATCGGCGGTTGGATCGCCATGCAGGTCTGGATGGGCGCCGGGTCGTTCCAGAGGGGGGCCGACTCGGGCGGGGTGGCCTATCTCGCGCATGCCGGCGGGGCCTTCACCGGCATCTTCGTCGCCTTCCTGTTCGCAGACGACGCCAATTACACCAAGGCCCGCAACGCCGCGGCCGAGGGTTGGACCGCCTACGAGGACCCGGAATAAACCGGTGAGTTCGGACAATGTAGCCAAGAAACCGGGCAAGGACCGGGGAGCCCGGCCCTCCCTGGTTAGCGCGCCTGGGGGAACCGACCCAGCCTCCCCAGGGTCGCCCTGTCTCGGCAGGGGGTGGGTGGGGTCGAGCCGGCTCCTGCCGGCGAAGCCCCCAAGAGAGCGCTCGCCACGACCGGACACCGCCGATCAACCCGCTCACGCTCCGGTCGGATGACCTCCGAAAAGGTCCAGGACGGGTTCTCCCGTGCTGACGCGGTACGAGAATCCATCCGGTCCGTAGCGGGTCTCCGGAGGGATGCCCAGCGCGTGGAACAGCGTGGCGCCGAAGTCCTGGTGGGAGACGGGCCGGCCGCTGGCGACATGGCCCCCTTGCCGATCCGACGCGCCGTAGACCTGGCCGCCGCGGATTCCCCCGCCGGCGAGCAGGACCGTGTAGCAATCGGGCCAGTGGCCGCGGCCCCGCCCCTTGCCCTCGAACCTCGGCGATCGCCCGAACTCGCCGGCCACGACCACCAAGGTCTCGTCAAGCAGGCCGCGCGCCCGGAGGTCTTCCAGCAAGGCCGATAGCGCCTGGTCGAGCCGGGGCAACGACCAGGACATCCCGTAGGGTCCGTCGCCATACATGGTCTCGCCGGGCTTGTAGTAGGAGTCGTGCATGTCCCAGACCTGCACGGGGGTCGGGGTCGTCTCCCCGGGCGCCAGGCCCGGCCACCCTTCGACCGTGACCAGGCGAACGCCGGCCTCGGTCAGGCGACGGGCCATCAGGAGGTATTGCCCCAGCGGGTGCCGGCCATATCGGTCCTTGATCCGCTCGTCCTCGCGGCCGAGGTCGAAGGCCCGACGCGCCTCGGGGCCGGTCACGAGGTCGAGGGCCCGCTCCTGGTAGGTCTGGAAACCCTTGCCATCGACGCCCCGGGCCCGGTCGCCGACCGATTCGAGACGTTCCAGGATCCGGAAGCGGTCCCGCAGGCGGTCGGTCGTGACCCCATCCGGCGGGTCGAATGCCGCGACCCGGAACCCGGGCGCCGAGGGGTTGTCCAGCTCCTGGCCGACCCGCATCGGGGCGAATTGATGTCCGACGAGGTTCAGGCCGCTCTCGTAGCGCGGGACCTTGTTGGTCCCCGTCTTGGTGTTATGCAGCCAGACGTGGGAGGGCATGTTGGCCGTTGAGGGCTTCAGCTTGGCGATCAACGAGCCCATGAATGGTGAGTTGTTGGCGGTGCCGCCTTCGGGCTGGCCGGTCAACATCGTATGCGCCGCCGAGACGTGGTCCGGTTCGGCATGGCTCATCGAGCGGACCAGGCAGTAATGGTCGGCCAGGGTCGCCAGCCTCGGCAGCATCTCGGCGAGTTCGACGCCCGGTACCGCCGACGCGATCGGCCGGTAAGGACCCCGGATCTCCGCCGGTGCCCCGGGCTTCGGGTCCAGGGTGTCGATGTGGCTCAGCCCGCCGCTGAGCAGGATGAAGATGCAGGACTCCGCCGAGCCGCGAGCCCTCGAGCCCTCACCGTCGCGGGCCGAGAGCAGCCTCGGCAGGCTCAGGCCGAACAGGCTCAGCCCCCCGACCTGAATCAGGCGGCGCCGGCTCAGCACGCCACCCCCCGGGCGCAACGGCCGGGCGCCAGGACCCGTTTGCCAATCGGACATAGTCAAATCAAACTGGTCCGTTGACATGCATATTCCCCTGGATCCTCATCGCACGGGTAGGGTTCGCGAGACGAGAACCCCATCGCCAAACAGGGCCTGGTCAGAACTTCCCCGCCCGGAGTCCAGGCGGTGGGACCCAAGCAACCCTAATTGTGGCCCGACGAATCCCCGGTGTCTACGCAACACCGCGCCGATTCAGGCTCATCCGGCGGAAGCGCGCACCCCCGCCTTGCGATGTTGAGGAAGGGGGCCTTGACGTCGGAGTCCGGATGCTCATTATCACATGGCCCTGCGTCAGTGTGATCGTGGCACATGCACCTGCCGGATGAACCAGAATCGCGCCGGCATACCGGGGCGGGACCCGATTGCACCCGGACCAATCGGCTGTATAATCGCCGACCAGGCGCGGGTCGACACCGACAATCTGAACCGGTCGAGTTCAAAGCCGCAACGGCCGTCGAGCAAGGCAAGTGGTACAGTAGAGTACGCCGTCGTCCACACACTTGTCCTGATCCGACTGATTCTATTACCCAGACGCGATTCTCCCGAGCCCGTCAACCAGGGAGTCGAACCATGAGCTTGAATGGGTATCCCGCGGCGATCCGCTCCGGCATCTTCATCATGCCCTTCCACGACCCCGCCAAGTCCCCTGCCCAGTGCTACGACGAGGACCTGGAGCTCATCGTCCGGGCCGAGGAGCTCGGTTTCGGGGAGTTCTGGATCGGCGAGCACCACACGATGAAATACGAAAACATCGTGATGCCCGAGATCTTCATCGCCCGCGCCCTGGGCGAGACGAAGACGATCCGGATGGGCCCTTGCCCCGTCTGCATCCAGCAGCACAACCCGGCCCACGTCGCCTGCCGCCTGGCGTTTCTCGATCACCTGTCCAGGGGCCGGCTCAACCTTTGTTTCGGCGCCGGCAGCGTCACCGCCGATCAGGAGCTCTACGGAGTCGAGCCCAGGAACGCCGCGGAGATGGTGGAGGAGGCGATCGAGGCCGTCCTGCACCTCTGGTCGTCGGGCCCACCCTACCACTTCGAAGGGAAGTACTGGAAGATCCACCTCGAGAAGACCGTGGACACCGAGACGGGCATCGGGTACATCCCCAAGCCCTACCAGAAACCCCACCCGCCGATCGCCGTCCCCGGCATGAGCCGCAACTCGCCGAGCATGCGGACGGCCGCGCGGCGCGGGCACCAGCCCTTCGGACATTGCCTCGTTCCCGGCAACGTCCTGGCCGACAACTGGAACACCTACGAGGAGGCCGGGCTCGAGGCCGGCCGCCAGCCCGACCGATCCGACTGGAAGATCGCTCGATCGATCTTCCTCGCGGACACCACCAGGGAAGCACAGCAGAGGGCCCGGACCAACTCGCTCGGCAAGTGCTTCGAGTATATCGGCCATCTCTTCGACAAGGGACTCGGGCGGAGGATCTACAAGCGCGACCTCGCGATGAGCGACACCGACTGCAACCTCGATTATCTCATGACCGAGCAGATCATCGCCGGCGACGTCGACGAGGTCCTCCGTCGCCTGCTGGTGCTGATCGAGGAGACCGGGCCCTTCGGCACCCTGGTCATGATGGGCTACGACTGGGACGACAAGGCGAGCTGGCTGCGCAGCATGGATCTGTTCAGCAAGGAATTGATCCCGGCCTTGAACAAGGCCGTAGCCGGCGTGATGGCCTGAGTTCGACCGCTGCGGCCCAGAACGCCTGATCTGGGGAAGCGACTTACCCATGTCGAGCGGACCACGGGCTACGCGAGAGCACTCGAGCTGGTCCGTAGCGGCCTGCCTTTCCTCAGCGGACCGGACCGCGAGCTGATCCTGGGAGGGAACGCGGCGAAGCTCCACTGGGGTTAGGGATCGTCGACGCACGAGGCGCAAGCAAATTCGAGGTCTATTCGAAATATGTCCATTTTACCGGACACCGAAGATGTCGCCGCGCCGGCGGAATCGATCGTGCCCTGGCAGGTCGGCGACCTGATCCCGCCGCCTGAGCTCGATTGGCGACACTGGGCCGAGCTAATTGGCCCCGGGGTCCTGGTTGCCGGTTCTGCAGTCGGGGCAGGGGAGTGGCTGTTTGGTCCCGCGGTCACGGCCCAGTACGGCGGCACGTTCCTCTGGCTCGCCACGTTCAGCATTGTCTTGCAGGTCGTCTACAACCTGGAGGTGATGCGATACGCCCTCTATTGCGGCGAGCCGATCTTCATCGGGTTCTTCCGGACCCGGCCCGGGCCCCGGTTCTGGTTGCTCTGTTACATGACACTGTTCCTGGCGCACATCTGGCCGTTCATGGCATCGAACGCGGCGGTGCCGCTGGCCTCGGCAATGATCGGGCATCTGCCGGCCGGCGGTGTCGTTCGCGTCGCGGGCCTTACCGTGTCGGAGATCATGCTCGTCAAGGTGCTCGGCTACGTCGTCTTCTTCGTCGCCTTCGTGCCGCTGATCTTCGGCGGGAAGATCGCCTCGATGCTCGAACGCCTGATGTTGGTCAAGCTCGTAGTCGTCTTCGGGTTCCTGCTCTTCGTCGGGCTGTTCATGGTATCCGCGCGCAATTTCTACGAAATCGCCTCGGGCTTCTTCCGTGTCGGATCGGTGGCCGTCCGTGCCGACTCGGTCATCTCCGCCCCTCATTTCTCGCTACGGGAGCGAGAAGGTTCCTCCGAGTACACGGTGCAGGGGACACTCGAGGAAGGCCAACCCGTCGTCACGGCGTTCATCATTCGCCAGGGCGACTCCTCCAGACGGTTCGAGACGGGAGCCAAGCTCCCCGACGAAGAGGGGCTCGCAGCCCGATTCGCGCGCCTCACGGAGCGGGCGACGGCGCTCGCCCGTCGTGGCGGCTTTTTCGTCGAATCCGTCGACCCTGCCACAGGGAACAGGGTGAGCGTCGAAGGGCGTATCCGCTCCGACCAGACCTGGCAGCCCAGCCGGGTCAGCATCACACAAGGCTCGGAGACGCGCGTCTTCGAACACCCTGAAGACGCCCCCGCGCCGTATTCCGAGAGGATTCGTGCCTGGGTTGCCAATCAGGGTTTCGAGCGAGTCGGAGTGCTGGATTTCTGGTGGCGGCATGGCCGCCTCCCGGACGTCGACTGGTCTCTGCTGGCGGCGTTCGCCGCCATCGCGGGGGCGGGCGGACTGTCCAACGCCCTGTTCTCGAACTACGCTCGCGATAAAGGGTGGGGAATGGGGGCGAAGGTCGGCGCGATTCCCAGCGCGATCGGCGGGCGGTCGATCGAGCTCTCGCACGTCGGAATGGTCTTCCCCATCACACCGACGACGCTGAAACACTGGAAGGGGTGGTTCCGCCACATCGTGCGCGATCAGGTCGCCGTCTGGATGCTGTGCAGCGTCATCGGCCTGGCCCTGCCCTGCATGCTCTCGCTGGAGTTCTTACGAAACACCCCGGTCTCCGACCAAAGGGTCGCGGCGATGACCGCCCAGGGGATGGCGGCGCGTTTCCCGGACTACGCCGGCCCTATCTGGTCGTTCGTGCTCTTCGTCGGTTTCCTCACGCTGGCCCCCTGTGCCGTGTACTCGGGCGACCTCCTGGCCAGGCATTGGACCGACATCCTCTGGGCGACCAGCCCTCGGGTCAAGAAGCTCGCGGGCAACCAGGTCCGGCTGATCTATTACTCGCTGCTCTCGGTCTATGCGGTCTGGGGCACGATCACGCTCGCAGTGCTCGCCCCGCTCCAGATTGCCATCGTCGGGGCGGTCCTGGGCAACGTCGCGCTGGGCTTCTCGGCATTCCACACCTTGTATGTCAACCGCACGCTCCTGCCGCGCGAGCTGCGCCCCAACCTGGTGATGCAGCTCGGATTGATCGGATGTGGCGTCTTCTTCTTCGCCATCACCGCGATGGCGCTCCTGGGTCGTTGATTCCGATCTCCGTCCTCGTTTCCGAGCTGCGTCCCCGTTTCCGGGCCCCTCGAAAACGCGGATTCAATCCGCGTCGAAAACTGCGGCAACGGCGACCGAGAAGCCCGCCAACAACACCGACGCCGCCGATTCCCCGCGCCGATAGAGGCCGGCTTCTTCGTAAGCATCCCCACGCAAACGAAGAACGGTGATGGTCTCCGTTTGCGGGTCGACGATCCAGTATTCCGGTACGCGGCCCTCGGCGTAGTCGCCCCGCTTCTCAACCAGATCGCGTTCCGGTTTCTCTTCACTCACCACTTCCAGGGCGAGGTCGGCGCCGAGCCAGAAACGGTTTTGCCGGCGCGAATCGGCGGCCGAAAGCAGGAGCAGAAGATCGGGCTCACGGAACTTGCCCGGCCGGATTTGCAGCCGTAACGGCGAGAAGCGGACTTTCCCGCCTCGAGGCTCTACGAAGCCAAGGAAAGCGAGAAACAAGAATCCCAGAATCCCTTGGTGTTTGTCTGTAGGCATGGGTAGGACTTCCAGGAAGCCGTCGGTGAACTCGACCAGCCGGTTCCGGTGGTCGGTCAGAACGAGATACTCGTTCTCGCTCCACGTGCCCTGGCGCGGAAGGAGGTCCTCGAGCAGGTCTTTCCACTCCGGAGCAGATGGGAGGGTGGTCGTAGGCTGCGTTGCGGTTGACATGGCGTGCCCTTGGAAAAAGGTCCAATTCTCCCATGCAGTAATTCAATATAGCCGGAAACGTAACGCTCCGCCACGTCGGTGAGAGTTCGACGAGCGGGTCGCACAGGGAGGTATCGCCGTTCGGTACGGTGGAGCTCCGGGCACCTGGGCTCGGTAAGAACCCGAATGAGCGGCCACGAACACGCTCAGTTGGGTTCGCAGTCCGAGTCGATGACGTCGCCGATGGACTTGATGACGTCTCTCAATCGCGCAGCATCGAGCCGCCCAATCAGGCCGGAGGCGATATCGATCTCTCCCTTCTCCAAGGCACAGATCGCCTCACACTGGGCCACACAATCGCTGGGCATGCCGAATTCACCTGCGTGGAAGGGCACACAATTCGGCAGGTTGGAGCGGATGGCGAAACGCCTCGTCGTACACAGCACCGTCACAACAGAGTTTCCCTGGTTCAGGCTTTCCCGCGAGACAACGATGCCGGGACGACGTCTGGTCGCCAGGTCGACCCAATCGATCTCGCCCGGTTTCATCAGTACGGATTCTCCTTCGACCAGGAAACCGCTGCGCGCCGGCCGAGTTGCGATAATGCCGCTTTCTCGCGGATCTCGTCGAGCGTTTCTTGAAGGACCGACTCGGTGCTTTCCCGCTGAGCCGCCAGGACGACGACGACGTCCCCACCGAGCTCGGGAACAAACACGCGGACGGGGTATCCTTGCTTCAAGACGCTGGTTTGTTCGTCGGTCAACTGGATCATGGTCACCTCCTTCAAGAGATGATACCAGATCCGGCGTCAAGACAGTCAGCTCGACACGGCAGTCTGGTCGACGCCCCACGCTGTCGCTGGATGACGGGCTGGTGGGCCTGGATTACTCTGGTGGTGCGGAGCGGCCGCTC